>SXSC01000040.1 GCA_005792355.1 Opitutaceae bacterium | reverse complement strand
TGCCCAATGGGAGGGCCTCCCACCAAGGAGCCTCCACCTCTCCGTCGAGAGCGCCCTCAGTTCCTCCGCATTCCTACCAAATCAACAAGACGGATTCTAGTTGGCGCTGATGACGGATTCTAGTTGGCGCTGGACAGCCGTTCGCACCTGTCCACCATCACCCATCCATGAATCGCCCCGCCCTCGCCGCCCTGTTCGCCCTCGCCGTCCTGGGCACCGCTCCGCTCCCCGCTCAACCCGCCGCCACCGGAACCATCACCGGCCGCGTTTACAATCCCAACACCGGCGAATACGTGCGCAACGCTCAGATCCGCGTCGTGGAATCCGGCCAGTCCACCAACTCCGAAGGCGGCGGCGAATACCGCCTCGCGCCAATCGCCGCGGGGAAGGCCACCGTGGTCGTCACCTACACCGGCTACCGCACCTCCACCGCCACAGTGAATGTCGCCCCCGGTGCCACCGTCTCGCAAGACTTCGATCTTGTGAGCATGCTGGAGTCCGCCGCCATCTCCGGCAACACCGTGAAACTCGACGCCTTTGTCGTCTCCAACCAGCGCGAGGGCGCCGCCAAAGCCATCATGGATCAGCGCAATTCCATGAATATCACCAACACGGTCGCCTCCGACACGTTTGGTGACAACGCCGAGGGCAACGTCGGCGAATTCCTCAAACACCTGCCCGGCGTGGAGCTCGATCTTTTCTACGGCGAAGTCCGCACCGTGCGCCTCGGCGGCCTCGGTTCCGAATACACCTCGGTCACCATGGACGGCATCGCGTTGGCGAGCACCGACGCCAACAACAGCGGCTCCGGCGCCGCCCGCTCCTTCACGATGGAGATGGCCTCGCTCAACAGCATGGAGTCGATCGAGATTTCCAAAACCGTCAGCGCCGACGTCGACGCCAACGCTCCCGCCGGCACCATCAACCTCCGCACGAAACGCGCCTTCGATCGCTCCGGCCGCCGGATTTCCTGGCAGGCCAACCTCACCGCCCACGCGGAGGAATTCCGGTTCAGCGGTTCGCTCGGGCCGAACGAGGACCGCGAAAGCCGGAAAATTCGCCCGGGCGGCATTTTCGAATACTCCGACGTCTTCCTCGGCAAACGCCTCGGCATCGTGCTGAACCTCAGCGAATCCAACGTCTACCAGGAGGCGCTTATCACTTCGCAGGCCTACAGCACCGCGGTCACCGCCGCCGACCCGCGCCCGCTCGTCCCCACCACGCTCAATTTCCAATGGGCCCCGCGCTTCAACAAGCGCTTCGCCACGACCCTTACCACCGACTACAAGATCACCCGCGAGCTCAACGTCGGTCTCGGCATCGTCTACAACTACGCCGACCTCTGGACGCCCCAGCGCACCGTCATCTTCAACTCCAGCGTTGGCGCGCGCTCCCTGGTCGTCGGCGCCGACCCGCTCCTCAGCTTCACCTCGGCCGCCAGCGGCACTGTCCAGGTCAACCCCGTCGCCGTCTCGAAGATGGGTGAGACGTTCACGTTGATCCCCCGCGTCGAATTCAAACGCGGCAACTTCGAACTCGAGGGCAAATTCGCCTACTCCGACTCCACAAGCTGGTATGACCCGCTCGGCCGCCGCGACTCGATCCGCGACACCAACTCACCGATCGCCAACGGCATCACCTACCGCGCCCAGCGCTCGTCGCTGATGTCGACCGATTGGAAGTTCACCCAGGTCGCCGGTCCCGATATTGCCAGCGGCGCGAGCTTCTCCAACCCCACCCTCACGGCCAACGACGGCCGCTTCGGCCGCACCGTCCTCTTCAGCGGCGAGGTCATCGGCACCCTTAAGACTGCCACGTGGCTGCCCGTCATTTGGAAGAGCGGTCTCAAGACCCGCCAGCAGATCCAGAAGTTCGAGGACGATCAGCTCGCCAAGCGCTTTGACTACGCTCCCGGCGGCACGATCCCCGCCCTCGGCGCCTGGGCCAACTTCCGTTCACCGTGGGAATACGACCTCGGCATGATCAACGGCAGCACCGCGTCCAACTCCGGCGGCACCGTCTTCATGCCCAATCTCCGCGCCATCGGCGACCTCTACCGCGACAACCCCGGCGCCTTCCGCCAGAACTGGGGCACCAACGCCGACAACTTCTACCAGTCCTACGTCGCCCGCCGCCGCCGCTACTACGAACGCATCGACGCCGGCTTCCTCATGGGCACGACGAAGTTCAAAGGCGCCACCGCCCGCGCCGGCCTCCGCTGGGAAGACACCATCACCGAGGCCAGCGAGGCCGACACCCGCACCCCCGCCGAAGTCCGCGCCGCCGGTTTCCCTGTCGCCGCCAACGGCATCGCCACCACGATCCCCGGCATCCAATACCAGTTCCTTTCCCAGCCCCGCGTGAAGCGCACCGGCAGCTACGACAACCTCTTCCCCAGCGCCTCGCTGAAATACAACCTCGCCCGCAACCTCGACGTTCACTTCGGCTTCAGCGCCACCATTCGCCGCCCCTCCTACGTCAACCTCGCCGGCGTCTGGATCGTCAACGAGACCTCCCTCACCGTCACCTCCCCCAACCCCGGCCTCAAACCCGAGACCTCCAAGAACTACGCGGCCCGCCTCGCGTATTTTTTCGAGCCCGTCGGCCAGCTCGCCGCGACCGTCACGGAGCGCAGCGTGAAAAATCTTTTCATCACCGACCGTCTCTCCGCCCAGGAATTCGGCTATACCGGCGACGACGAACTCCAAGGCTATGAGTTCTCCACCACCACCAACGGCCCCGGCACAATCAAGATCCGCAGCATGGAGCTGGAATACAACCAGAGCCTCTCGTTTCTCGGCGAGAAGTTCAAACGCCTTTCGGTGCGCGGCGCCTACACGCGCCTCTATGCCGAAGTCCCTCGCGCCAACCTCACGCCGCATCTCGCGAGCGGCGGCCTCAACTACACGCTCAACCGCTTCAACGTCTACGCCAACTGGAACTGGTCCGACGACGTGAACACCAACGTCGCCGGCACCACCTATCGCCGCCACCGCACCAACCTCGACGCGGGCGGCGGCTGGCGCCTCAACAACACCTACAGCCTTTCGCTCAGCGTGCGAAACATCCTCGATACCCCTTACATCAATATGCAGCGCTTCGTCACCGGCCCCACGGCGATGACCCGCCACGAGACGGTCGGCCAGTCCTATACGTTTGCGATCAAGGGCGCGTACTGAGTCCGTGCCGCTTTCGCGCCCCGCTCGGGGCGGCGCGGAGCGGAGTCCGCGCCCTACCAAGTCGGCACCACGTACCCGGTAGGGCGGCGAGTCCCTTCGCCGCCGCTCTCAGCCAATCTGACTTCACTCCGAAGTCGCGACTACATCCGGTGGACTCCACCAGAAGCGCCATTCATCACTGGTGCGACATAACCCGGATCGAATCGGATTCGCACGAATGTACGCTGCCTTCTCCTGCCAGCTTTCCGTCGTGCGAAGCCGGTGATCGAAGAAATCTCGCTGCCAGCCCAATCCTGTTTTCCGCGCGACGTAGTGCTTCCAAGCCGTAATCACCCGCTTCATCGACTCGCCAGGCGGAAAGCTTGCCAACATATGAAGGTGGTCGGGCATCGCGAGCAAGAGTCGCAGGTACCAGCGTCCATTCTGATGGTAGAATATGGCAGACTCCTCGATGACAGCCCAGACGGGTTCGAGTGTAAGCTGGTTCCGTTGGCGTTCGGCACAACATATCGTCAAAAAATAGGTGGCGCCAGCGCCGACAAATGCAGGCGGCGTATGTGGAAGCGAACGGCGTTGGGGCAGCGACATGCCGGATAATTCACGATTCCAAGTCATGCGGAGCGAGTTCGAACTCAATGATAAGCAGCGGCACGACACTCGCGGCGCGGAGCGGAGTCCGCGCCCTACCCATTCGGCACCACGTAGCCGGTAGGGCGGCGAGTCCCTTCGCCGCCAGCGATTACAACGATCCTCTCAGCCCGAAATCGAACCGCCGGCTCGTCTGGCTGACCGTCTGCGGCTGGTTGCGCCGCGCCTGAAATTGCATCGGCACATCCTCGAAGAGATTTGAGATGTTCATGAACAGGCTGAACCGCTTCGTGACCCGGTAGCTCGACGTGATATCGACCGTCGTGCCGGCCTCGGTGTACCGCCAGGCTTCGACGGTTTGCGGATCCCATGACGACAGACGCTCGGCCTGGTGCTGCGCCAGGATCCGGCACGACAGGCTCCGGCCTGAATAGGAGATTCCGGCATTAATCATCCGCGGCACAAATCCCGGGATGTTGCTCGTCACCGATCCGTCCGGCGTCGAGTAATTCCCCTTGGTGTCGAGCAGCGTCAGATTCGCAAAGACGCCGAAGCGGTTCATCCAGCCGGGCAGAAACGTCAGCTGCTGTCGGTAATCAAACTCGATGCCCTTGACCCAGACCCAGGCGACATTGCCCGTCGTGTTCAACATCCATCCGTCATAGACGGACGCGAACCCGTCGTCGGGACCGATCACCCGCGAGACATTGAAGATGAGGTCATCAATCGTCTTCCGGAAGGCATTGATGCCAAAGATGCCACCGGACTTGAGGTAGTACTCCGCTCCCAGATCGAAATTGTTCGTGTATTGCGGCCGCAGATTCGTGTTGCTCATCGTGATCGTCCGCGTCGTGGGCTCGATCACAGCTTCCGGGAGGATGTTCTTCCACGGCGGCCGGCCGATGCCGGTCGACCAGGCACCACGGATGATCAGATTTTCCAGCAGGTCGTACTTCACGTGGAAGTGCGGAAAGAAATTAGCGTATTTTCCCCAGCGGGTTTCTTTGCCGACCCACTCGAGCGGCGTCCCGGAGACGCCCGGCGTGCGATTCCGCACCGTCGCCGTGCCTTTCGCCTGCGTCCATTCCGCGCGCCCACCCGGCAGAAGCGTGAAATTGCCCAGCCGCGCCGTCGCCATCAGGTAGGCTCCGGCAATGCGCTCTCCGGCGTGACCGTTGTGTTCGTTCTGTTTCTGCGCGAAGAGCAACAGGTCCTCCCGCCAGAGGTTCGGCTGCACCTTCAGACTTTCGCGCACGCGCTTAATATCGGGGATCAGAGATGAAGGGTAGAGCCCGAAAGGGTTGATGGAGGCCGTCCCGACCAGATCCGCGTTCTTGCCGAGATAACTGTATTGATGCTCGCCGCGATCGATGTCGCGGACGACCTCGCGGTAGCGCACGCCCGTCTTGAGCGTGACGGGAATCCGCGTCTGGAGCGCACGTTCGACATCCAGCGCGAGCCCCGTCTGTTCCTCGATCTGCCGCGCATCGAGTTGCTGCATCAAGTTAACCGTGCCCACGGCGTCGACGTTGGTCGGCAAGGTGCCGCCCGTGAACGTCACCTCCGGGTGCAGAAAATCTTTCGTCCGATCGATCCGGACGTTCGAGCCGGTGACGTCAAACTGATACGTGCCCAGCCCGTCCGGCCACTCGCGGCGCTTCGCGTTGCCCCAAGAATAGGACGCGCTGAATTCGATCCGCGTGGACGCGAGCCCCGTGTAACGACCGCCGAAGTTGGCCGCATAGGTCTTCCGAATCTGATCCTGGCCGCGATTGTTGTAGCGCAGCTGGCGAACCGAGAGAAAATCGGTGACCGTTTCCGTAAACGTGTTCAGGACGCCGCCCTCGCCGCGCCCGGCCGGAAACGCGACGACATTGCCGTTGGCGTCGCGTAGCGGCACCGCCCCATTGCTGTTGCCCTGCCCCGCCAGCACCCGATCCGGGGCATACCAAAACCGGCCCGTGGGATCGAACACCAGCACGTGGTTTCGATTCGTCAGCCGCCAGTCGGCGGTGTCCGCGTGCGAGTAGCGGCCCTGATACAGCAGGCCGAGCTGCATCACCAACGTGTCCCGCGGCTTGAAATCGAATTTCAAACCCGCCCCCGTCCGATCCTCGTATTTGATTTCCTGCGCCGCGCGAAAACTGCTGACGGGCATCTGCCGCCCCTTCGTCAGGCCGGGAATCAGATCGGTGAAATAATCGGTCACCACCTGCTCAATGTTGGAGTAACGGCGATTGTGGTTGAGCGTGAGCGAATAACCGAGGCGGCGGCTGTCGCCCAAAATGTCACTGTGTTCGAAGCTGCCGAGGTAACCGATTTTCTTGATCTGGTAGCTCGGGCTGGCGATGCCGCCCGCGGAATAGGTCGTCCGCCGACCCTTCCGATCGAGCGCGCTCTTCGTGATGAGATTAATCGTGCCGCCCACCGCATCGGCATCCATGTCGGGCCGCGGCGTCTTGGTGACTTCGATGCGCTCGATCATGTCGCCCGGAATCTGGTTGATATCGACGCTGCGCGTCGTGCCCGAGGCGGTGGAGTCGCTCGGCGTCGCCAGCGCGCCACCGTCGACCCGGACCAGATTGAATTCGCCGGCAATGCCCCGCACGCCCGTGCCACCGGTCATGCCGGCGAGGCGGCTGATGCTGAGACTGCCGTCGGCCATTTCGCCAAACGTCTTCGACGACACGACGTCGACCACGTTGGTCGCCTGCCGCCGCAGCATGATTTCATCGGCCTCGCCCCGGCGAAAATTGACGACAAACGCCTCCAACTCCACCGGCCCCGACGCCATTTCCACCCGCACGGTTGCTTCGCTGCCGGCGGCGACCAAAACCGTTTGTTTGACCGCGTCGAAGCCGGCGTACGAGGCGACCAGCGTGTGCTCGCCCGGCGGCACCGAGCGGACCGTGAAATAACCGCCCCGTTCCGAAACGGTGAAGAGCGTCGAACTGACGAGCACGACGCGCGCGTTTTCCAGCGCGTCGCCGGTCACCCGGTCGATGACGCGTCCGGTGATCGTTCCGGTCCGGGCCGCATCGCTGGCGGCAGAGGGAGCCGTCGGATTCTGGGCCGAGAGGTCCGACGCCAGCGCGCCGGACAAGAGAAAACACAATGTGGCCATTTTTCGGTGATGCATACGCGTGATAGAGGCGAAGGGTTCGACCGTGGCATTGTTCAGTGCGCGTCGGTACAATTGCACCGGTGGCAGATCCGATGGTGACAAGTCGGCGCGGTAAAAGCAATCGCACTGCGCCAGCGCATCGGCGAGTAGCGGGATCCGGGATGGCTGCGGGCGCCAGCGAGTGGAGACCAGGGCACCCTAGTCTCATCACGTCATTTGCCGGGATAGAACGGAGCAGAAATCTTGTCACGTATTACGTGACAAGTTTTCCGGGGCCTCGCGGATTTATTCGGCGATGCCGACCTGGCAGTGTTCGCCCGCTTCGCTCGCTGGCGCTCGCAGCTACTGGTCGCCTCGCTATCCGTGGAATTCTTACCGTCACTCAAAAGATGTACCCTTCGCCGGAGGTGACGATTTGCCCGTTGCCCCCAACCCCGGCATGCGACTGCAATCTGCGTCTGATTCCCCCGCTCATGTCCACCCCTCCCCGCCTGTCCCGCCGCACTTTCCTGCAACACACCGCCACGATTGTGCCCGCCCTGCTGGCGACGCCCGCCGCCCTGCGCGGGCAATCCACGGAAAAATCCGGTCCGGTCGCGTCCGGCGGCGCTCGCCCCCGCGAACTCGCCGCCGACCTCGTGATTATTGGCGGCGGCCTCGGCGGCTGCGCCGCGGCCCTCGCGGCGGCGCGCGGCGGCTTGCGGGTCATCCTGACCGAGGAGACCGACTGGATCGGGGGCCAGCTCACGTCACAGGCCGTGCCGCCCGATGAGAACGCGCTCATCGAAACTGTCGGCGGCACGCGCAGCTACCTCGAATTGCGCCAGCGCATCCGGGACTATTACGCGCGCAATTTTCCGCTCACGGAAAAGGCCCGGGCCAATCCGCGGCTGAACCCCGGCAACGGCAGCGTTTCGAAACTCTGCCACGAACCCCGGGTCGCCCTCGCTGCGCTCCAGGAGATGCTCGCGCCTCACGTCGCGGGCCGACGCGTGGAAATCTTGCTGCGCCATCAGGCGACCTCGGCTGCGACCACCGGTGACCGCGTGGACGCCGTGCGCGTGCGCAGCCTCGAATCCGGTCACGACTTGGTTCTCCGCGCGCCGTTGTTTGTCGATGCGACCGAGACCGGCGAACTCCTGCCGCTCACCCGCACGGATTACGTCATCGGCGCCGAGGCCCGGAGCGACACCGGCGAACCCCGCGCGAAGCCCGTCGCCGAGCCGCTGAATCACCAGTCGTTCACGTGCTGCTTCGCGATGGATTACCTCGCGGGCGAGGATCACGTCAGCGACCGCCCGCGCGACTACGCCTTCTGGCGCGATCACGTGCCGCCGCTCACACCGCCGTGGTCCGGGAAGCTGCTTAGCCTGTTCTATTCCCAGCCCCGCACGCTGAAGCCCTTCAACATGGGCTTCGATCCCTCCAAGGGTACTGGACTCTTTCACTATCGTCGCATCATCGATCGCGCGAACTTCGCGCCCGGCACCTACGCGGGCGATATCACCCTCGTGAACTGGCCGCAAAACGACTACATGCTCGGCAATCTCGTCGACGTTTCCGCCGCCGAAGCCGCGCGCCACCTCGACCGCGCGAAGCAACTCAGCCTCTCCTGGCTCTACTGGCTGCAAACCGAGTGCCCGCGGCCCGATGGCGGCACCGGCTGGAAGGGGCTCCGCTTGCGGCGCGACATCGTCGGCACCGAGGACGGACTCGCGAAGTATCCGTACATTCGCGAGAGCCGCCGCATCAAGGCGGAGTTGACCGTCACCGAGCTGCACGTCGGCACCGAGGCCCGGATGCGGGCCACTGGCGCGACCGCCGCGGCGGTGATGGCCGCGGAGTTCGCGGACTCGGTCGGCATCGGCAGCTACAACATCGATCTTCATCCGAGCAGTACGGGGGACAACTACATCGATTTCGGCGCGCGTCCGTTCCAAATCCCGCTCGGCGCCTTGTTGCCGCAACGGATGGAAAACCTCCTGCCCGCCTGCAAAAACATCGGCACGACGCATCTCACGAACGGCTGCTATCGCCTGCATCCGGTGGAATGGAACATCGGCGAGTCGGTCGGCGAGCTCGCCGCCTTCTGCACCGCCGGCCGCCACGTCCCGCGCGCTGTGCGCAAGCATCCCGCGCTACTCGCAGATTTTCAAGCGCGCCTCACCACTGCCGGCGTGCCCCTGGCGTGGCCGAAGCAGACGGGGTAGTTCTTGGCTTAGGCCTCCCGCAGATTCAGAAAGACCGCAGATTGTCGAACTTCTGATTCAGCATCTGCGGCCTTTCTGAATCTGTGGGAGGCCCCTCATTTCGGTTGGTGGCAAGGAGGCTACTGTCGGGCAAATTCCAGTTTCTTCTTCGCGACCTTCGCGTCTTCGCGTGAGAACGAACTGAACCGCTTTGGTTGCGGCCTTGAGCCGCGGTGCGAAAAATCCCGGCTACAGCAGCCCCTGGTACGCGAGCCACAGCGAGCGGAAATATTTCATCACGCGCACCGGATCCTTGCTCTCGGGAATCTCCGCAAACGTGAAACCCTTGAAACCGCTCTCGACGAGTCCGTTCAGCAGCTTCCGAAACGGATACTCCTCCAAATAGAGATCCCGCATGTGCACGGTGAAAATCTTCTTTTTGAGCAGATTGAAATTGTGGTCCCAGCCGTCGCCGTGGAGGTCCGTCGGGTTCGAGTTCCAGCACGCGCCCACGTTGGGATGGTTGGCGAAATCGAGAATCTGCTTGGAGTTGCTGATGAGCTGCGTGCCGCTGCCGTGCACTTCCATCCGAATCTGCTGCCCGTGGTTCGCCCCGAATTCGCCGAGCTCCCGCAGCGAGCGTCCGATCTGCTCCAGCGTCTTCTCCACCGGAACGCCATTCGGCAGTCCGTTCGGCCGGACCTTCACGCCCGTGGCCCCGACGTCCTGCGACAGCACAATGTACTCCTTGGTCGCCTCAATGTCCTTCTTCAACTTCGCGTGGTCGGTGGTGTGATAATCGAACGCGCTGCCCATGCTCGCCAGCGCCACCGGTGAATCGGCAAAACGCTGCTTGATCTCCGCCCGCTCCGCCTTGCTCAGCGTGACCTCCACGCCGTGCTTGTGCGACGTGCGCAACTCCACGCCCTCAAACTTCGCCTCGGTGCAGTTCTTGATAATCGTCGGAACATCCCAATCCATCGCGATATTGTACGTGACGGTGCCGAGCTTCATTTGCGATTTCTTCGCGAAACTGGGTGTAGGCCCGGTGGGCGCCTTCGCCTTGGCTCTTGGCTCCGCACCGAGGACGGTGTTCGACAGCAGGCCGAGCGAGCTCAGACTGAGCGACGCGGTTTGGAGGAATTGACGGCGACTTGTTTTCATGGGGGGAACAGATTTTTCGGGCGATCACCCGACGCGATCGTGGCACTACGTTTTCCCGGTTCCCGTGGTGAGTCGAGGGCGGAAACGCCGTCAGCCCTTGAACCCAATTTTTCAAAAACCGTAAAAAATGCGGTTGGCGCCAAAGCCCATGGACGCGTGAGCCGTTCCACGACTATTCGTTCAACATGTCACCTATGCTTGCAGTTGCCGCCCTGCTCACCCTCGTCGCGCTGACAGTTGTGGCCGCGCTCCGCCGTGACCGTCGTTGCCTGTGGACGGGTTGCTCGCAACCACGGGACCACCGGTGATACGCGAGAAGCGGCACCGGCCACGCATGCTTGGACAAGCGCCCTTTATTCCGACCGCCGCCGTCGGGTGTATCGAGATACACCCGCGACCGTCAACCAGCGGATGGTGTTGCCACGGTCATCCGAGCATTTCGCTCGCCCGTGCCGGCACGCGGGTTACCGTTCGAACCCAGTCTCCCATCAAACCCCGTCATGCGCTGCTCATGCCTGTTTGCCCTCGGTTCCATCGGACTCTTCTTCGCGAACAGCGTAAGTCTGGCCGCCACGGCGGTCGCGCCACCGCCGTTGAAAATCACCTGGGAAAAGAATTTTCTCACCATCGCCGCCGAACGGCTGCCGGGTCCGATTCGAATCCATTATCTTGAGGCCTATTGCCGGCCCGGCTCCACCGCCCGCGACTGGCGCGAAACGGTCATCCGACATCGAGCCGAACTCGTCTCGATCAGCGCCGACGGCAGTGTGATCAAGATCCAGGACACCCTGGAGGATGGCGTGGTCGTCGAACACACCATCCGGGCGAGTCACGACGAGGTGGATTTTCACCTCGTGGCACGCAATCCCACGGACCGGGAGTCCCAGGCGCACTGGGCGCAGCCATGTGCGCGCCTGGATCAGTTCACGGGCCACAACGTGGCCGATTCGCGGGCGCTGGTGCCGCCCTACCTCCGCCAGTGTTTTTTGTTCATCGCGGGGAAATTGACGCGACTGCCAACTGAACCGTGGGCCGCCCAGGCGCGGTATACGCCCGGCCAGGTTTACTGTCCGACTCACGTGAATCGCAACGACGTCAACCCCCGCCCGCTCAGTTCCTTGGTTCCAACTAGCGGGCTGTGCGGCGCATTTTCGGCGGATGGCCGGCAGATCGTCGCGATGGCGTGGGAGCCGTATCAGGAGATTTTCCAAGGCGTGATCACCTGTCTCCACAATGATTTTCGCCTCGGCGGACTCCGGCCGGGTGAAACGAAAACTATCCGCGGGAAAATTTACCTCGTGGCGGCGGACACCACCGCGCTCGTCAAACGCTTCGAGGCGGATTTCCCAGAGCAGGCGCATAAAGCCCCTGGTTCCTGACGGGATTTGCCGCGTCAGGCAGTGGACGGGCGGGGAACGACGGGTGGAAAAAGCTCCGCGAGCACTTGCCGAAAAACCCGGGGTGGGATCGGTTTATTGAGAATCCGATCGACGTTGAGTTGTCGGTACAAGACGGCCGTCCCGGGGTGCAAATCGGAGCTGAAGACCAGAATCCTGCCGTGAAACGGGAGCTGGCGCAACAGCATCACAAACTCCAGGCCGGTCATCAGGGGCATATGGTGATCCGTGATAATCAGGTCGAAATCATCGGGCTCCGCCTTGACGCGGTCCCAGGCGAGCTGGCCGTTTTCGAAACACTCCAAGGTGTGTCCGAGGGGTGCCAGGATCATGCGGACGACGTCACGCAATTCCCGCACGTCTTCGGCATAAAGCACGTGCAGCGGGCGAGCGGCAGGGAACGGCGTGTTCGACGGGGTCGCAGGCATGGGGACAGTAGGTAGAATCGTCGCACCAACAGACCGCGCCGTCACGCCCAGACTGCGGAAATATCACGTCGCTTCAAAACAACGAGCGCCCCTGGCTCAGCGGCGGCGCGGGGAGGCCGAGCAGCCGGGCCAGCGTCGGCGCGATGTCATCGACCCCGACGCGCTGGGCATAGGTCCCGGACTTCACCCCGGCGCCATACCACACGAGCGGCACCTGGACGTCATAAGTGTATGGCGTGCCGTGATTCGTGCCCGTCTTCCGATCGACCCAGTACGGTTTCATCTGATAATAAAGATCGCCGCTGCGCGCGGCATGGAAACTCAGGCGCGTGGCTTCCGCGTACTCACCGGTGAGCCTCCCCTCCTCCATTTCCGTGCGGGTGTACGCCGCCGCGACGAAATCGATCGTCAGCAGCGCCTCGCGCACAATTTTTTCCGCCGCGGCCTGGACCACCCCTTTTTCCTCCAGCACGTCGCGCTGGAACAACAGCGAGCTCTCATCCACCACCAGCCAGCGGCGTCCTTCGCCGGCCGGACCGAAGGCGCGATCGAGCGCGCTCTCGCAGGTTTTCAAGAGGCGCACGTTGTCGACCCGACCGGCGCTGACGCCCGGGTTGAGTCCCTGCACGCGCTCGGGCAACGGCGCCACGCCGTGATCCGCGGTGAAAATAATCGTGCAGTTTTTCAGCCCGACGCGCGCGTCGAGGAACTTGAGGAAGTCCGCCAGCAGCCGGTCGGACCGCAGCGTGATGTCCATGACCTCGTGGCTGTCGGGCCCGTAGGAGTGTCCAACGGTGTCGTTGACCGAGAAGCTCAGGCACAGGACATCCGTGACACCGCGCCCGCCGAGGTTTTCGTTTTCGACGACGGCCCGCGCGAAGTCGGCGAGCACCTCACTCTTGAACGGCGAATTCTCAAACGCGTCGTAGAAGGCCGGCGTGATTTTGTCCGCGCCGCCATTGACGCCCTTCGGGAAGGTGCGCCCCATGCCGAACTCGGCGGCCTCACCGGGCGCATCGTCCGGGCCCACCAGCGCCTCGTAGGTGGCCGCGGGCAGGAGTCGATCCCACGTGCGGCCAAAAAAGGCGTCCACTCGATCGGCGTCGTTGAACGCGCGCACCCAGGCCGGGAGTTCTTTCATGTAGTGCGTCGAGGTGACGAGGCGACCCTTGTCCATCCAGTACGCGGCGTCGGCGAGTTTGCCCGCCAGCAGGATGGCGGAGCGATCCTTGCTGGAGAGACCGATGACCTTGCTGCGTCCGCCCCGGGCGATCTTGAGTTCGTCGCCCACGGTGGTCGCGAGCAGGCGCCACGGCGATGCCCCCTTGGGCGCGAGCGCCGCCGGTGGCCGCGCGCCGCCTTTTTCCTCGGCGCGGCCGAGCAACCGCACGGTGTCGTCCTCGACGCAGTTGACGCGCTTCATCGTCGCCCGATCGACCCAGGCGTTGTTGATGATGCCGTGCTGGTTGGCGTGCACGCCGGTCAACACGACCGCATGGCCCGCGGCGGTCTTGGTAACGGCGTGGCGGTAGCGGCAGTCGGTGAAGTTCGCGCCCTGCTCGAGCAGCAGGCGAAATCCGCCCGGCACGAAGTGCGCGCGAAACCGGTCCAGATAGTCGCCGCGAAATTGATCGATCGTGATGACCACGACGAGGGCTGGCGCGGCCGGCACCGGGTCGGCGGCGACGACCGGACGGACGATGCCGGGCAACGCCAGCAGGAGGCCGACGGAGGCGGGGAAAAGGCGGGCAGGAAAAAGATGAGAGGTCACGGGAAGGCAGGCGGCTGGTCCGGGAGGAAGTTGTGACAACGATTACACGGTGCGGTCCGTTCAAGCGAAAACCCGCGCGTTGATGTCCGCTTCAGGTGGATTTCCGCACGACCAGTTCAGGTCGGAGGCGGACGGTCACGGGCGGCCGCGTGGGCTCGACGATGCGCTTGAGCAGAAGTTCCATCGCCTGCCGGCCCACTTCGTAGGCCGGTTGCCGCACCACCGTGGGCGGTGGATCGAGCGCCTCGGCCCACGGCAGATCGTCAAAGCCCACCACCGCGACGTCTTCGGGCACCCGCAGCCGGCGCGGATGAATTCCCGCCAGCGCGCCGACGGTCATCAGATTGTTGCAGACGAAGAGGGCGGTCGGCGGCTTGCGCAGGTCGAGCAATTCGTTGGCCAGCACCCGCCCGCTCTCCTGCTTGAAATCACCCGCACGCATCAGCTCCTTGCGCGGCGCGATCCCCCGCGCGGCCAACGCGTCGAGATACCCCCGGCGCCGCTCGCGGTTCGTCGACACCTGGGAGCGGCCCTCGATCAGCCCGATGCGCTCGTGTCCCTTGTCGAGCAGGTGGTTCACCGCCTCAAGCGCGCCCTGGTAGTTGTCCACCTCGACCAGATCGGTTTTCACCTTCGCCAGGCTGCGATCGACGCAGACCACGGGCAGGCCTGTCTTGATCAGCTCCACGACCGCGAAATCCGTATCGCTGAACGGCGGCAGCACAATTCCATCGACCGACTCGGCCTGCATCACCTCGAGGTAAAACCGCTCCTTGTCGGGATTTTCATCGGAGTTGCAGAGAATGAGCGCGTATTCGCTGGCGTAGGCGGCGTCCTCCACGCCCCGCGCAATCTCCGCGTAAAAGGGATTCTGGATGTCCGGAATGATGAGCCCGACGAGATGGGCGCGCCCGCTGTTCATGCGCAACCGTCGCGCCACCCGGCTCGGCCGGTAACCGAGCTCGCGGAGCGCCTGCTCAACCGTCAACCGGGTTTCCGGGACCACCTTGTCTGACTTGTTCAGGACGCGGGAAACGGTCGCGATGGAAACTCTGGCGCGCGCCGCGACTTCTTGGAGAGTGGCCATGGGTCACGGCACTTTCCGCGCCGGTGCCTCCGCCCGGCTGCCCGACGTCCGCGCGACCAGGAACGATTGCAGGGCCGGCAGGTTGTCGGTGCCGATCAGATCGACGCCCGCGTCGAGCAGCACCTGCCACGCCTCGGGACGATCGGGTACGTTCCAGAAGCGCAGCTTCCGATCGCGCGCGTGCGCCCGCTTCACCCAGTCCCCAAGCGCAGTCCGCACCTCGTCCGGCACCGGACCACGCCAGTCCCACGCCGACAATTGCCGCCAGTTCTCACTGATCAGCGGCACCAAATCGGCCGACGCGGCGGAATCGAGGTGCACCTTGCGACCGTCGAGCGCCGCATAACGGACCGTCTGCTTTCCCATCGCGGCCTCGTCCCGGTTGCCCGAAACAATCACCGTCACGGCACCAGCCTGCCGCCCCTCGGTGCGAAACACCGTCAGCATCCCGGCGTAACGGGCCAGGAGCGCGTGCAACGCCGCATAGGTCGGTCCCGCTTCCGATTTCACATCGACGAGCAGGATGATCGGCGGGCCGTCGGCATAAACGCGGCCGCGCTGGCGCCGCACTCGCGCCCGCAGGGGATCGAGATACAGCGCGGGGAGCGAGCGCTCGGGCTTCACCGCCTTGAGATCATGCGCCACGAGCAACGTGCCATCGACGAGCCAGACGTCGGCCTCGATGCTGCCGAAGCCGTGGTCCAGCGCATCGAGCAGCGGTCGCGCCTGCAGGTAATCGTTGTGCGCATGCGCCGCCGGGAGGGGAACGGGCTCCGCCGCCACGGCGGAGGAGAGCGTGCCGACGAGGGCGAGGACGAGAATTCGTTTCATGGGCAGATACCGTCGACTTCGTCGCGGCTGGCGACGATTTCGGAATCTCGTACCGAGCGAAGCGACCGTTTGAAAATCGGACATCTTGAAATTGAGCATCCTTCTGCCGGGCCTCGGTGACCTCTGTGACCGGCGGTTCGATTCCTTCGATAGCGGTTTCCGCGGTTGGACTACTGCGGCTTGTGCGCCCCGCGGCCGGCCGCCGACTCCCGCTCGGCCGTCGTGAGGGACCGATTGTAGGTCGCGCCGTATCCGACGGTTTGCCGGTAGGCGTAGGCCTGCCAGGGATCGCGCCCCGCGACGCGGGGATCGCCTGTTTTTTCCAGGTAGGCGCGCAACTCCGACCAGAGTTTTTCCTTCACCGCAGCCAGGCGCGGATCAGCCGCGAGATTGTTCACCTGATCCGGATCGGCCCGCACATCATAAAGCTCCTCGAGCGGCCGCTTGCCGTAACAAAGGGCAAACTCGCGGGCGAAGCGCCGCTGATTCACCGGGTTTTCCATGAAATCCTTGATCGGCGCGCCATCGACATCGCCGTGAAAGGTCTTGTTCGACGAAACAAACTCGGGGCCGCCAGTCGGCCAGCGATCCGGCTCGAAATTGCGCAGATAAAGAAAATCGTGCGTGCGGATGGAGCGGATCGGATACGTCGCGCCCTCCGGCCGGCACCAGGTGTGGCGCTCGAGCGCCGCATACACCCGATCCCGCGCCGGTTCCACGCGGCCGGAGCGACCCGATTTCAGGAGCGGCAACAGGCTGCGGCCCGCGAAGCGATCCGGCACCGCCACCCCGGCGGCCTCAAGAAAAGTCGGCGCAAAATCGATGTGGCCCGCAAAATCATCGACCACCCGTCCGCCCTTCACCTGCTGCGGCCAGCGGATCGCCAGCGGCATCCGCACGCCCGGATCGTAGAGACTCACCTTGGCCCGCGGGAAGGGCATGCCGTTGTCGCTCGTCACGACGACCAGCGTGTTGTCGCGCTCTCCCATGGTCTCGAGCTTTGCCAGAAATTTCGCCAGCTGGGCGTCGAACCAGTCGATTTCGTAGGCGTAATCGAGCAGGTCGCTGCGGACCTCCTCCGTGTCGGGCCAGTAGGACGGCACCGTGACATCGCGGGTGCGCTTGCCGGCGCGCACGCCCACTCCCTGCTCATAAACGCGGTGCGGCTCGGTCGCGCCGAACCAAAAGAAAAACGGCGCCCCGGCCGGCCGTTCCTGCAGGAAATCGTCGAAGTTCGCCGCGTAGTCACGCGCGTCGAGCGTGGCGTGGGTCGGCGGCACGTGGAGGCGCCGGTTGTATTCGCGGCCGAGCGGCGGTCGCGGCAGCCCGCCCGGTTCCCATTCCCCCGGACCCCAGCCCTTGCCGGTCCAGCCCGTGTGGTAGCCCGCCTCCTGCAACGCGTGGGTGAACGGCGGATACTCCCGCGGCAGCGTGCCGTAGAGCACCCCGCCCTCGCCCAGCTGCCAGATCTGGCGCCCCGTGATCACCGCACTGCGCGACGGCGTGCAGGAAGGACACGCCGCGAACGAATGGGTGAACAGCACCCCTTCGCGCGCCACCCGATCGAAGGCCGGGGTCCGCACCATCGTGCTGCCACTGATGCTGGTGTCGCGCCACGATTGATCATCGGTGATCACGAAGAGAATGTTGGGCCGGGCGGTCGGCGGCGCAGCGGCCCGCATGGCGCCGACCTCCCAGCCCGCAACGGAGAGGAGCAGGAGCAGGAGCGGAGCGGGGCGGGCCCGGCCGAGCGGCGATTTCATGGATAATTAGTGGTGTGCGTCCAGGGCCGCCCATCCGAGGGCACGGTCCTCCCAGCGTTCGGCTCCATTCCGTGCGTTGGTCGGATCACTTTCAACCGCAAAGATCTACCACCCGGTTTTCCCGCGCCGATTGGGTCGCCGCGGCGGCAATTCTTTGCGCCGCGATTCCGTCCTCGCAGGTAATCGGAGGCGGCCGGCCGTGCTGGAGATTCTGCACGAAATTCTGCAGCTGGGCGATGTAGGCGTCCTCAAACCGCTCGTAAAATCCGGGAATCGTGTCGTGCGTAATCGCGTCCTTTTTCATCAAGAGAATGGAGGTCTCCCGATCATAGCCGATCTGGATCGTGCCCTCGGTCCCGACAATTTCCGTGTGGATGCCGTAGCCGTAAATGCCATTGCGGCTGAGACACACCATGCCGATGCATCCATTGGCGAAGCGCAGGTTCGTGATGGCGTTGTCCCAGTCCCCGATGGGCTTCATCTCGGGATAGGCGAGGACCCCGCCAGTGCTGTAAACGCTCGCCACCTCGCCGAAGTACCAGCGCGCCAGGTCGAAATCGTGAATGCCCATGTCGATGAACAGCCCGCCGCTGTTCTCCGGCCTCAGGTAGTCGAGACTCGGGCGCTCCCGGTCCTTGGAGGTGGACTTGAACACACACGGCCGCCCGATGGCGCCTTCGGCGATCTTCGCCTGCGCGGCGACGTAGGCGGCGTCGAAGCGTCGCATGAAACCGAGCTGGAAAAACACGCCGCTTTGAGCGACCGCAGCCCGCATGGCCTCGGCGTCGGCGAGGTCGAGCGACAGCGGCTTTTCGCAGAACACGGCCTTGCCGGCGCGCGCGGCATCGATGACGACCTCCTTGTGCGATTTGGTCGGCGTCAGGACGACGATGGCATCCACCTTCGGGTCGGCGAGGAGTTCCCGGTGGTCCGTGCACGCGCGGGTGGCGCTGAACTCCGCGCGCACCGCTTCGGCCACCTCGGCGCGCACATCGGCGACGGCGTAGAGCGCCGCGCCGGGGACGCGGTTCGCCAAATAGCGGGCGTAGGCAATGCCCATGCGACCGGTGCCGATCAAGGCGACATTGAGTTTGGATTTCATGATGCAGCGGTGGCGGAGGATTGACGAACGAGCCGGGAGCGGTCCCTCGGCGTTACTTGATCAACTCGATTGGCACGGGTGTGAATTCGGGAATTTTTTTGCCCCGGAGATGCTTGACGGCGTACTCGACCGCCACCCCGCCCATGCGGGCCGAAAATTGCGCGACCGTCGCAGCCATCACACCCTTGCGGATGTTTTCCCGCGCCTCGGGCAGGGCGTCGAAGCCGACGACGGTGAGCTTGCCCGTCCGCCCGGCCGCGGCGATGGCCTCGACCGCCCCCAGGGCCATGAGATCGCTGCACGCGAAAAGCGCGGTCGTCTCCGGATGGGCCTGCAGGATATTCTGAAAAACGTTGTAGCCCTGGTCGCGCTCCCAGTTGGCGGGCTGGGAAGCCACGATCTTCAGTCCGGGAAATTTCGCGACCGCCTCGCGGAAACCGCGCAGGCGCGAATCACCCGTCTCGTGCCCGGGAATTCCCTCGAGCAACGCGACCGCGCCCCGGCCGCCGAGCCTCGCGGCAATAAACTCGCCCGCGATCCGTCCGCCATCGTAGTTGTCCGAACCGATAAAGGTCGCGATTCTGCCGCCGGCGGCGGCGAGCGCCCGCTCGTCGGCGCGCGTGTCCACAATTAGCACCGGAATCCCGGCCTTGTTGGCCTTCACGACCACCGGTACAATCTCGCGCGATCCGCTCGGCGTGATGCAGAGCGCGGCGACCTTACGTTCGATGAGGTTTTCGATGATCTGCATCTGGCGCTCGACATCGATTTCCCGCTCGGCGGCCTGCACGATCAGGTTCACTCCAAGCTTCGCCGCGGCCTCCTCGGCGCCTTTCTGCATCTCGATGAAAAACGGGTTGTTCAGGGTCTTCATCACGAACGCGACGGTTGGTTTGGCGGGCGCGGCGGCACCGGAGGTGGCCGGGGCGGCTTGCTCGCCGCGATTGCAGCCGGCGAGGATGGCGGCGGCACCCAGCAGCGCGGCGGGGACGGACAGGGAGTGGAGTTTCATCGGAGGCGGGGTTATTTCTTGGGCTGTCGAAAGGCGGTGTCCATGAGCACGGCGAGGACAATGACGGCGCCGATCACGACCTGTTGGACGAAGGAGGACACGCCGAGCAGGTTCAGGCCGTTGCGCAGCACGCCCATGATCAACGCCCCGATCAACGTGCCAACGACACTACCCTGTCCGCCCATCAGGCTGGTCCCGCCGATCACGGTCGCCGCGATGGCGTCGAGTTCGTAGTTGATGCCCGCGATGGGCTGCGCGGAGTTGAGCCGCGCGGTCAGCAGCGCGGCCGCGGCCGCGCTGAGCAGGCCGCCCACTCCGTACACCATCGTCTTATGGAAGCGCACGGGCACCCCGGAGAGCACGGCCGCTTCCTCGTTTCCTCCAATGGCGAACAGGTAGCGGCCAAACTTGGTCCGGTGCAGCGTGAAGTGCGCGACTCCATAAAGCGCGACCATGGCGACGACCGGCACCGGCACGCGGAGGATTTCCCCCGTCGCCAGCCAGCGGAAATTTTCCGTGAACCCCGAGAGCGGACGGCCCTCCGTATAGAGCAGGGCGCCACCCCGCGCCATGCTCATCATGCCCAGCGTGGCGATAAACGGCGGCAGCCGGCCGAAGGTGATCAGGAGGCCGTTGACGAGCCCACACACGAAACCGAACGCGAGACCGCCGAGCAAGGCCAGCGGCAGCGGCACCGCCCGCTGGCAAAGGCTGGCCATCACGACGCCGGAGAACGCCACCACGGAACCCACCGACAGATCGATGCCACCGCTGACGATGACAAATGTCAGCCCCACCGCGATAATCGCGTTGAGCGAAGTCTGCTGCGCGACGTTGAGCAGATTGGAAACCGTCAGAAAATGGGGCGTCAGGATCCAAAGGACCAGGCAGAGGGCCAGCAGTCCCGCGAACGTGCCGAACTGCCGCCCGTGGTGCGCAAGTAGTTTTTCGGGGCTCATGCGGGGCGATCAGTTGTTACCCAGCGCCGCAGCGAGCACCTTCTCCGGTGTCGCCCCGGCCGCGGTGAACTGCCCGGCGATTCGGCCGGCGTGCATCACCAGAATTCGGTCGCTCATGCCGAGAATGTCCGGCAGTTCGGAGGAAATCATGAGGATCGCCGCCCCCCGGGCGGCGAGCTGGTTGATCAACGGGTAGACCTCGGCTTTGGCGCCGACCGCGATGCCGCGCGTCGGTTCGTCGAAGATCAGGATGTCCGACTCGCGGCAGAGCCATTTCCCGAGCACCACTTTCTGCTGATTTCCACCGCTGAGATACGCGACGCTTTGCCCCAGGCCGGGCGTCTTGATTCGCAGGTGGCCAATCTGTTTCGCCGCCGCCGCGGTTTCCCGCCACGCCTGCACGATGCCCGCCCGCGACCACCTGGCCACACTCGGCAGGCCGATGTTTTCCCGCACCGAAAGCACCAGCACGAGCCCCTGCCGCTTTCGATCCTCGGTGAGAAATCCCATCCCGAGCTCGATCGCCACCCGGGGCGACGATATTTTCCTCTCCTCGCCACGGACAAATATCCGTCCGCCGTCGATCGCGTCGGCACCGAAAATCGCCCGCGCCAGCTCGCTTCGCCCCGACCCCATGAGACCCGCCAGCCCCACCACTTCGCCGCGCCGGAGCGTGAGATTGATGTCATGCAGCACGCCGTCGCGGTGCAACCCCTCGATTCGCAACGCTTCGACTCCCACCATCGCCTGCCGCTTGGGAAACTGCTCGGCCACGTCCCGGCCCACCATCATTCGCACCAATTCGGCCAGCGAGGTCTCACCCAGCCGCCGCGTCCCCACGTGCCGGCCGTCTCGCAGCACCGTCACCCGATCGCCGATCGCAAAAATTTCCTCCATCCGGTGGGAGATATACACGATCGCGACGCCACGTGCCTTCAGTCGGCCAATCGTCGCGAAGAGCTCCGTGATCTCCTGCCCGGTGAGCGCCGAGGTTGGCTCATCCATGATCAAGATGCGCGCCCGCAGCGAGAGCGCCTTGGCCACCTCGACCATTTGCTGCCGCGCCACGCTCAACCCGCCGACCATCGATCGCGCATCGATCGCCACGCCCAATTCGTCGAGCTGCCGCTGCGCCTCGCGCCACAACCGGCGCTGGTCGATCACCCCCGGCGCCAGCAAGGGCTCGCGGCCCAGCAGGATGTTCTCTCCCGCGGTCAGATGCGGAACCAGGTTGAATTCCTGATAAATGATGCCGATGCCGAGCGCCTGCGCGTGGCGCGGCCCGGAGAGGTTGACCACTTCCCCGTCCAGGAGCACCTCGCCGGCATCGCGCTCCACCGCACCACTGACGATTTTCATCAGGGTCGATTTTCCCGCTCCGTTCTCCCCCAGCACCACATGCACCTCCCCGGCCAGCAGCTCGAGATCGACGCCGTCGAGCGCCACCACGCCGGGAAACGCTTTCCGGATCCCCCGGAGCGCAAGCACGGGGCTGGGGGAAGTGCTCATCAACGGGCAGAATCCGGCGGCGCGCGCCGCAGGTCCCCGCCCGCGACATCGTCCCAGGAATAGTAATGGAACACCCGACCATTGCTCATCGCCACCAGCAGGCCGTGGGGGAACTTCGGGCCAAGCGAAAGACTGGTGACTTCGCTGCCGTCGCTCTCGATCGCGGAGACGGGCACCGTCTTGAGCAACGGATGTTCGTGCGGCCTCCCGGGCGCGCCCTCGCGCGGGTAGAGGCGGAATTGGTTCGCCTGTTGATCGGAGACGAGAAGGTAGCCGGTGCCATCGCCCAACTTGTAGATCGATATGCCCTCGTGGTCGCTCGCGTAGCCGGTGGTGGCGAAGAGGGCCAACTCCCGATTGGCGTCGGGCGCGTCGGGATCGACGGCGTATTTGTGGACGCCCACCGTCTCATCGGAGTAATAAACGTAACCGAGCTCGGCATCGACCGCGATGGCCTCGATTTCCTTTTTGCCGCTGTAGGCGCCGAACTGACGGACCAGGGCCATGGCGACGTGGCCGGTGCCGTCGTCCCCGAGACGATATTGCCCGAGGTAACCGGTGGCGGGACCGGATTTGCCGCCAACGATCGCAAACAGGGCGCCGTCGCGTGGGCGCCGGTAGAGGGCGACGCCCATCGGCGCACGGTTTTTGTCGCCGCCGAAAACGACGAGGTCGCCTTTGTCCACGCTCGCCATGTCGGGCAGGGAAAAAATCCGCAGCCGCTGCATCTCGCGCTCGGTCGTGACAACGATGTCCGTCGACTTGCCGCCAAGCATCACGCCATAGGCGAGGTCGACGTTGTTCGGACGCCTGAGTCCGCCGACGCGGTTTACGATCTTGCCCGCGAGGTCGTAAACGTAGAGCGCACCGTCGGAATCTTTGTCGGTGCCGATGACAAGGCTCTTTGCGCGGTCGGTCGGGTGAATCCAGATCGCGGGATCGTCGGTGTCGTGTTGGGTCGGCTCGGTGACCACGCGGGGCTTGAGGGCACCGGGCACCGGCGCGGTGGTGCCGGGGGCGCAGGCACCAGTGAGCGGAACGAAGAGGAGGAGCGAACAGCAACGGAGGAGTTTCATAACCGGAAAGGGACGGCGTCTGTCGTGCGGACGCCGCTGGCGGAACGTTGCACGGACGTTGTCGGCCAGACAGACGCCCCGCCGCCACGACCGCGACTTCACAACTTGAACTTGATCCCGAGATTGGCGCCGAACTTGTAGTATTCGGCCTTGCGCAGGAGATTCCCGTTTTCCGTCCAGTGCATGATGTAGGGCTCCTCGTTTACGTTGAGCAGTTCGGCGTAGATTGTGAGGCGCTTGGTCAGCCGGTAGTTGGTGCTGATATCGATCTGCGTGTGGTCGTCGACCCAGAGATCGGTGGCCTTGTTGGATCCGATGCCGCCCTCCTCGATAAAGGGGCTGCGATAGTTGAGTGAAACGCGGACGAAGACGCCGTACTTTTCGTAGGAGAAGGCCAGATTGCCCATGCTCTTCGACTGCCGTGAAAACGGCAGACTCTCGCCCGGGCGGGCGGCGCCGTAATTGGCCTTGCTGTCCGTGACGGTGTAATTGCTGTACACCCCGAGGCCGTCAAAGGGAGACGGGAGCATCGTGAGATTCTGCTGCCAGGTGAGCTCAAGGCCGCGGAGCGTGGCCTTGGTCCCGTTGAGCGGTGTGCGCAGATCGAGGCCGCCCTGGCCGGCGCCCGCCAGGGTCTGCGAGAAGATGAAATTCTTGATGTCTTTCGCGAACACGCCCGCCGACCAAACGCCGAGGGCCTTCGGGTAAAATTCGATCGACAGATCGAAGTTGTCCGCCTCATACGGCTTCAGCTTGGGGTTACCGCGGGTTTCGAGGAGCGCGGCATTGTCGATGTTGTCCGTGCCGGCGGAATCTCCGTAATTGGGACGGGCGAGGCTTTGGTTGAAGGAGGCGCGAAGTTGCGCCTGCTTGCCGAGCTTGTAACGCCCATGGACGCCCGGCAGCCAGTTGGTGTACGAATTTGACAACGAGGTGGGCGTGAAGACCTGCGCCGCGGTATTCGGCGCCGTGACGGCAAAGCCGCGGGTGTTGAACTTCGTCCGCTCGACGCGCAGGCCGCCGAGGACGGTCAGGTTGCCGGAGGTGACGCTCGCCATCGCGTAACCGGCGGCGACATCCTCGTTGGTGGTGTAGTCGACCGAGCGCGATCCGAAAGCCGAGGTGATCGGGTTGCGCACAAAGGCCGCCGGGGTGGCGCGGAAGTAGCCGTCGAACGCCACCGGATTGATCGAGATGAACGGGCTGGACGACGCGGCGCGGAAGTCGCTCGTGCGGGCGAGACTCAGCGCGCCGAGATTGACGGCCGCGTTGGCGTTGTAGCGGGTATCCTCGGTGTCGGATGTCTTCTGACGGTCGCGATACTTGGCGCCGATTTTCCAATAGCCGGGCAGTTCGCCAAACTTGGTGTCGCCGCGCACGTTCGCGAACAGCGTCAGCTCCTTGTCTTGCTGGAGGGCCTTGCGCACACGATGGCTGTTCAGCGTGAAGCTGTTTGGCGTGATCGCGGTGGTGTAGGCGCCGCTGAGTTTCGGCACGTATCCGTTCGTGAGATCGTAGGCCCAGCTCGTATTGGGGCTTTGGAAGACATATTCGCTGCGGAACGGATCGGGCAGCTCGGCCTGCGAGTAAGCGGCGGTGTAATCGACGCGCAGCGGACCACGCGCGTGTTCGCCACCGGCGCTGACGCTGTAGAAATTCTGATCCTCGGTGCGATCCTTGACATCGATCTGGATCGGACGGCCGGCCACGGTGCCGTGCGTGGCGTCGATCACCGTGGTCGTCGCGGCGGTATTGCGAAAGAGTTCGCGGAAGCGGTTCTCCGTGTCGGAGAAGTGATTGTAGGTGCCCCGAAGGAAAAATACATCGTCCTTGGTCGGGTGAAAATCGAGCGAACCGCTCACGCCCTGGCGGACGCGGCGCACGCGGTATTCGCGGAGATCGAGGTTGCCGTCCGGCACCATCACTCCGCCCTTGAGCACCCAGGGTGTGCTCGCTTCACTATCGAGCGCGGCATGGTGCTTGACCGAATCGCTGCCGGAAACGACGAAGCCCCACTTGTCGCCGGCGAACCGCTGGCCGTAGCTGAGGCCGAGCTTGTGACCCCATTTTTCGGAAAAATCGTTATACACGCCTTCGCCGGAAAGGTGGAAGATGCGGCCTTCCTGACTGAAGGCGGTCTTCGTTTTCAGATTGATGCTGCCGCCGATGGCGTCGGCGTCCATGTCGGGGGTGACGGCTTTCGTCAGCTCGATGCCGTCGAGCGTCTCGGTGGGGATGGCGTCGAAGTTCACGCGACGCGTGCCATTTTCCGAGGAGGGGATGTTCACGCCGTTGAGCTGGGTGCTGTTGAGATCGCCGTAGAGACCCCGGATGGAGACGAACCGCCCGTCGCCCTGATCACGTTCGAGCGCGATGCTGCCCATGCGCTGGAGCGACTCGGAGGCGTTGTGATCCGGGAAACGGCCGATGGCGTCGGCGGCGATCAGCTCCTTCAGGTTTTCCGACGCGCGTTGGAGGTTGAGCGCCTTGGCCTGGCCGCTGCGGCTGCCTTCAACGGTGAACGCCTGCATCCGGACCACGTCGCTGCCCAGAGTGAGGTTGAGCGTCGCCCGCTGCCCGGCACTCACCGTCACACCTTGATCCTTGGGTGGCAGACCCAGATAGGAAATATGCACGGTGTAGTTGCCGGGGGGCACGCTACCGAAATAAAAATCGCCCTCCCGATCCGTTGAGGCCTCGAGCGAGGTACCATTCAGGGTGATCAGCGCGCCCGCCAACGGCACGCTTTTGCCATCCAGCACTTTTCCGGCAAGCGATCCGTTCGCGACTTGGGCGTGAGCGACGGCCAGGCTCAGACCGACGATGAGCAAACCAGCGAACAGTCGCCGGCCATGGCCGGCGCCGCATTGGAGGAGCGAGACAGGGATGGGGATTTTCATGAGGGAAAACGGCGGAGTTGAAATGCGGACGTCCGGGCGGAGGACCGCCGGAAACGAACCGGGGGAAAGGCACGGAATGGGATTCCTGTAATCGTTTACATTTCGCGCCTTGATTCTGTCAATTTCATTCGATTCTCGTTCCGTCGATGACCAGTGAATCCGCCGGCTGTTCGGCCAAAGCGCGCCCGCCGGCCGGTTGCCTTTGTTGTTTCACTTCCAGCACGAATTCCCATGCTGAAGGCCCGCGTCACAACGCCGCCAGCAACCCTCCGTCCACGACGATGATCTGCCCGTTGACGAAATCCGAGGCGCGCGACGCGAGAAACACCGCCGTGCCGATGAGCTCCCGCGGTTCACCCCAGCGGCCCGCCGGGGTCCGGTTGCAGATGGTGCGCTCCCAGACCGGATCGATCGTCAGCACTCCCGTCATGTCCGTCCGCAGGTAGCCCGGCGCGATGCCGTTGGTCTGGAGGTTGCGGCCGCCCCACTCCACCGCCATCGCCCGCGTGAGCATCTTCAGGCCCCCTTTCGCCGCGGAGTAATTCGCAATCGTCGGCCGCGAGATCTCCGAGTTGAGCGAACAGAGGTTGATGATCTTGCCGGCTCCCCGGCGCAGCATGCCGGGGACCACGGCGCGCGCCACGAGGAACGCACTGGTGAGATTTACGTCGAGCACCGCCTGCCACGACTCGAGCGGCATCGCCTCAAGCGGCGCGCGCCGGTGGATGCCGGCAGTGTTGATCAGGATGTCGATGCCGGCTTCGCCCAGTTCCAGCCCGGCCACGCCCGCCGCGACCTCGGTCTCCTTCGCCACATCGAAGCAGCGGCCGGTCACCTGAAAGCCTTCGCCGCGCAGCGTCGCCACGGCGCTCGCGAGGCGGGTGGGATCGAGATCGTTCAGGAAAAGTTCCGCGCCGGCCGTCGCCAGGCCGCGCGCCAGCGACAGGCCGATGCCCTGCCCGGCGCCGGTGATGAGCGCGCGACGGCCCTGGAGGGAAAACAGCGACGCGGAATCAGCGGCGCCCGGGTCGGCGGAACGAGGGCTCATGAGAAACGCGGGACACGGTCGAATTGCTCATAGCGTGCGCCCAGATGGAGGAAGGCCTTGCGGTCGCGACCGACGATCGATGCCTGGGCGCGTTCGGCGAAGGCCATCTGCCACGCATCGTTCTCGCCATAGCGTTTGCCAGACTTTCGCGCCCGTCGTTGCAGCTCGGCACACTTTGCCGCGTGCTGAAAGCCCATGCCTTGCGGAATATAGCGGCAAATGAACTTCATGCCTTCATCGGAATCGGCGCAGCCCTCAAGAAATTCGGCGGCGGAAACACAGCTCACAATCAACGGCCGCTGGGCCAGCCCGCGATTCCGGCGCAACCAAGCCATGGCCGACCCGGCGACACCGGACTGAATCTCGCGCTCGAGATCGATCAGGAAAGATGAATCAAGCAGCGCGGGAACCACGGCGATCCTTGCGCACAGCGGTTTTTGCCAGCTCGGCTTCGGCCCAATCGGCGAGTTCGTGAGTGGTCACGATCTTGCCGAGAGACCGGGCATGAATCAGCTCAGCCCGCGACATCTTGCACTGCCGGGCCGTCTGATCGAGTTGCTTCAGTTCATCGGCGGTATAACGGGTGGAGATGGGGAATTCCTTCATAGTAGTGACGAGCAGACCAAAACTACGGCCGTAGTCAACCATCAGCGCCGTTTGCCTTGCCGATGGGGCGCACCTCCAAACTGACGGTTGCCTGGCTGGGGCTGGCCACCCCGCGGCCTGGGCCGGCGGCCTGCCAAAGAAGCGGACCGCTCTGACCGTCATGCCGCAGTCCCTCAGCCTCGTGCTGCCAGACCGCGACATTGCGTCGTCGTGGCCGCGGATAGTCGTTCGATCCCGCCGCAGGTAGGCAGATCTCAGAACCGCCCGCGCACCCCGATGGTCCAGATCGGTCCGAGAATCTCCCGCGAGCGGAGCAGGCCCGGCGAGTTGGAATAATAATCCTGGAAGGCGTCGGTGATGTTACGCCCGCTCAGCGTGAGCTCGTACGTGCGGTTAATTTTGTAGCCAGCGCTCAGATCGGCGAGCAGCCGCTCGGCCTGCCAGCGGATTTCGTTGGTACCGAAGCCGTCGATCTTGGCCGACTGCCACGTCGCGCGCAGCTGGATGTTGAATTTGTGATTGCTGAAACGGATGCCGCCGTTGGCCGCCTTCGGCACGACGCCGACGAGCTGGAGTTCGGAAACGGTGCGCGAGATGGAGCCGAAGACACTGAGGCCCCGCCAGACGCCGGGCAGGAAGACGAGCTGCTGGCTGTATTCGAGATCGAGGCCCTTCATCTTCTGCGTGCCCGGAAAGTTCGTGACCTGCGAGAACGAATACCCGGCGTAGGCCGGATCGTCCCCGTAGCCGGCGGCTTCGGCGGTCGTCGGCTGCCGCCGGGTGGAACTGAGATTCTTGATGTTCAGCTCGTACGCGGAGACCGCGATGGTGCCGGCCGGCTCGAGATAATACTGCAGGCTGGCGAAATATTTGTCGGAGGTCTCCGGTTTCAGGCCCGGATTGGGAACCGAGACGATCCGGTTCACGTCGTCGATCGTGATCACCCCGGCGAGGTTGTCGTAGCTCGGCCGGAGGATCGATTGCGCGACCGCGAGCTGCAGCACGAAGTTGCGGGCGAATTCATATTTCGCGCCGCCGCTGAAGAACCAATTGCCGTAATCACCATACTGGTTCTTCCGCCCCGGGCTATATTGGTAGTTGATATAGGGAATCGTGCCCGGCGTGAGATTGCTCGGAATGCGCGCGCCGGGGAGAATCTCAAACACCTTGCCCACCGTCCGCGTCTCCTCGTGGCGGGCACCGAGATTCAACCGGAGGCGGTTCAGGCGCGTCGAGGTCTCGACGAAGTAGGCGTCGACCTGCTCCTTCAGACCGCGCGGCGCGGTGAGCGCCGTGCGGAAATTCGGCACGGCGTCCGGCACGAACCACGACGGGTTGTCGAGATAGACTTTCTGCAGCTTGGTCGGGTCGACGTAGGGCAGGTTCAGCTGGGTCATGTTGCCGCCGATCTTCGGGTCGAAGTTCATCACCTGGTGGATCGGGAAAACGGCGTTCGTCTGCACTCCCGTCGGGCCGACATAGGTCCACTGGGCCGAGCGATCCCATTCGACGTCGTGCGTCGTGAGGCGCGTCTTGATGCCGCCCTGCACCGTGAGCGGCAGGCCGCCGAGGTTGAACACCTTCTTGCCATCGACATAGCCCATGAAGATCTGATTTTGGCCGGAGAACTCGCGGCTGCGGATGTTGTTCGCGTTGGGATCGTCGCGACCGAGGCTGTTCGGGTCGGACCACGGGCGGCCGGAAAGCTGCGTCATCCGCCAGCCGGGCTGGATGGTCGAGTCGCGCTCCGCCTGCCAGCTCATGCGCGTCAGGCGGGCGATGACGTTGTTGAAGAAGCCGCCGCTGACGTCCACGTAGTGCGTGCGACTGCGCGAATAGCCGCCGCCGGCCGTGATCGTCGCATCCGCCAGCTTGTAGACAATCTTCGGTGTGTAGGTGACGGTGTCGTTGAGCCGGTTGCGGTGGCCCTGCGTCTCTTCCATGCGGGTGTTGGCGTTCGCCGTCGGCAGCGCGATCACCTTCGTGAGCGTCGAGGCCGGATCGATTTGCGCCGCGTTCGCGATAAAGGCGATCGCGCGGTTGATGTATTCGTCGTTGAGGTGCGAACCGGCGGTGCGGAGCGAGAACACGAGGCGGTCGGAGAGCTTGTAGTCGAAGTTCGCGCCGAACGAATCGCGCCGCGTGATCTTCGGCCCGTTGCGGAACGAGAGCTGGGTGATGAACGGCCCGCGCGTGGGATTGCTGTGGTCGTAGTTCGTCGTCCCGTTTTCCTGCTCGGTGTAAACAAGATTGGTGCCGACATTCAGCTGCACGCCGAAGCGGCCGCCAAACGACTCCGAGTAACTGGCTTTCAGGCCGGGGAAGGCCTTGTAGTGTTTGCCGTCATCCGGCCCCGGGGTCTTGCGCAACGTGAACGCATAGGTGTTGGCGGCGAGCGTCGCGTCGACCACCAACTCGCGCCCCTTGCGCTCGAAGGCATTCTTGCTTTTCAGGTTGATGCTGCCCGCGGGCGCATCGGCGTCCATGCTCGCCGTGAGGGTCTTGCTCACCTCGATCGACTCGATGCTGTTGATCGAGGCCTGCTCGAACTCGAAGCCCCGCGACGCCGAGCCGAAGCTGCCCGAGGCGGCGTTCGCCATGCGCATGCCGTCCATGCTGATGCCGACATACTTCGGATCGAGGCCACCGATACGCGCGGCCCGGGCGTCCGACTGCGTGTAATCGATGACGACGCCGGGCATGTATTTGACGAACTCGCCGATGTTACCACTGGTCACTTCGCCAAAATTGTCGGTCGCGACCACGTTCTTCATGTTCAGCGCCGCCCGCTGGTCCATGATTGCCTTGGCGTTGCCCTCGCGTTCCGATGACACGACGAACGTGCCGAGTTTCACGATCTCGTCTTTCCTGGCCGCCGCTTGATAGGTCGAACCGCGCAACTCGAAATTCTGGGTCGCCACGCGGTCGCCGCCGAGAGTCACGCGGGCCGCGGCCACGTCGTAACCGGTATAAGTGACGGTCAGGCCGGCCTCGTTGCCCGCAACATTTGTGAGCACGTACGATCCATCATCACCCGAGTACGCGACCGAGTCGGTGCCATCGACGCGGATCTCGGCGTTGCGCACATACTGCTGGGTCGCCGGATTGAAGATGCGTCCCGTGATTTTGCCGGTGCCCGCCGACTGCGCGGGAGCAAGGTTGGCAATCCCGGAGGTCAGGAGCCACGTGAGACCGAGACGGAGCAAAGAACGAAGGCAACGGGCCGTGGCCCGGACAGGTGGATGCGCGGTTTTCATTTTCTGCGAGTGGGGTGGGCGGAGCGGACTGGAAACGTTTACATTTCCATACGAATTCCATCCGGGCCGGCGTCAACGGAATTCCGGGGCGGAATCGGCGCGGCGGCAGCCCGCCGACTGCGCCCGAATCGCCCGACAGAGTGTCACGTAATACGTGACACTTTTTCGTCTGATCCGAGGCGCACGTAGCAAACGTGTCACTTATTAAGTGACACTGTGGCTGGCGTGGAGCAGGTCGATGAGTCGCCTCCGCTGCCCGTGCGTCGCGCGGTTGGAATTCACCGATTTCCGCGCAACCCGCTTCCGGAATCCCGGGACCGGGTTGCCGTCGCGCCTCGACGGGCGGATCGACGGAGCGGTGCTGGCCCAAGCGCCCGGCAGCGGCGGTCTCTATGCGGCGCCTGGGAATTCGCCGCTCCCATGGGAACCCGGCGCCCGCCAGCAACCCGCAGATTTTCTCCGCCGCCCACCGGCGCCGAAAATGCCATTGACCTCCAAGCGCATGATAACGTTTACACTCACGTTTCGTTCGCTCCCCCGTCATGTCTCCAGCCAACGCTCTGCTCCCCGGTCCTCGCCCCGGTTTTCCTGTCGGTTTCACGGCAGTAACCTCCGCGGCCGGTGGCATGCCGTCGGCCGTCCCCGATCTGGGGATCGACTTTGGCCTGCTCCGGCCGCGCGAGGGTGAGGTTATCTCCGAGGCTCATGCCAGCGAATCGGTCTGGGTGCTGCTGCGTGGCGCCGCCGAATTAGAGTTCGCCGGACAGCGCGCCACGGTGCGCCGCACGAGTCTGTTCGAGGAGCCGCCGAGCGTCCTTCACCTCGGTCCCGGCACTCCGGTCACCATCCGCACCCTCCAGCCCGACACCGAATGGGCCGTCGTCCGCACCGCCAATGAGCGCGCGTTTCCGCCCCGGCTTTTTCTCCCCGCCGATCTCACGCCGGAATACCGCGGCGCCGGGCTCGTGCAAAACACGGCGCTCCGCAACGTCCGGCTAATCTTCGATCGCGCCACGCGTCCGGAGGCCAATCTCGTGCTCGGCGAGGTCGTGAATTTTCCCGGCCGCTGGTCGAGCTATCCGCCGCACCACCACGACCAGCCCGAGATCTACCACTACCGCTTCACCGCGCCCGCCGGCTATGGTCACGCCGAACTCGGCGACCACGTGCTGAAGGTCCGCCCCGGTGACACCGTGGTGATTCCGCCCGGGCTCGACCACGCGCAGGTCTCGGCTCCGGGCTACGGCATGTACTACCTCTGGATAATCCGCCACCTGCCGGGCAATCCCTACACGGGTTTTACGTTTGCCGAGGAGCACAAGTGGACGCTCGATCCCCGGCAGCAGGGCTGGCGCCCGACTGATCTGCCCCCACTCCTATGAAACCGACCGTCACCCTCAACCTGGCCGCCGCGCTGGTGCGTTTTCTCCAGCGCCAGTATATCCGCCGCGATGGCGTCGAGCATCGTCTGATCAACGGCGTCTGGGGCATTTTCGGGCACGGCAACGTGACCGGCTTCGGCCAGGCGCTCGAGGAACACGGCGGCCGCGCCCTCCCCTTCTTCCAGGCCAAGAATGAACAGGCCATGGTCCACGCCGCCGTGGCGTTCGCCAAGACGCGCCAGCGGCTGGGCACCTTCGCCTGCACGAGCTCGATCGGCCCGGGTGCCACGAACATGATCACGGGCGCCGCCGTCGCCACCGTCAATCGCCTGCCCGTGCTGCTCCTGCCCGGCGACATTTTTTCCAACCGCCGTCCCGGCCCCGTGCTGCAGCAACTGGAGTATCCGGGCAGCCAGGACGTCAGCGTCAACGACTGCTTCCGCCCCGTCTCGAAATACTGGGATCGCCTCAACCGCCCCGAGCAAATCCTCACCGCCCTCCCCGAGGCGATGCGCATCCTCGCCGATCCGGCGGAAACCGGCGCGGTGACGATCGCCCTGCCGGAGGACGTGCAGGCCGAGAGCTACGCCTACCCGGAGCATTTCTTCGCGAAACGCGTTTACACCGTCGAACGCCCCGCCTGCCCGCTCGCGAGCCTGCGCGAAGCCGCCGCGCTCATCCGCGCCGCGCGGCGGCCGCTCCTCGTCGCCGGCGGCGGCGTGCATTACAGCGATGCCACCGCCGCGCTCGAAAAACTCTGCACCGCCACGGGCCTGCCCGTCGGCGTCACCCAGGCGGGGACGAGCGCCCTGCTCGACGCCCACCCGTCGTGCCTCGGGGCCATCGGCGTCACCGGCACCTCCGCCGCCAACGCCCTCGCGTCGGAGGCCGACCTCGTGATCGCTCTCGGCACGCGGCTCAGCGATTTCACCACCGCGTCCAAGTCCCAGTTCCAGCACCCGCGGGTGCGCTTCATCGGGATCAACATCCACGCCGCCGACGCCCACAAACACGGCGCCCTCCCCTTGATCGGCGATGCCCGCACCATTCTCGGGCAGCTCACCCGGGCGCTCGCCGGCTGGCAGGTGCCGGCCGCCCAGCGGGCCGCGGTGCAGCGCCAGCGCGCGGCGTGGGCCGCCACCCGCGCCCTGCTCGTTGCGCCGCAACGTGGCGTGCCGCTCACCCAGGCGCAGGTCATCCGGGAAGTGAACAAGTCCTGCGGCGCCGCCGGCACCGTCGTCCACGCCTCGGGCGGGATCCCGGGTGACATCAACAAGCTCTGGCGCTCGCAGTCGACCACCGACTACCACTCCGAGTACGGTTACTCCTGCATGGGCTACGAGATTGCCGGCGCGGTCGGCGTCAAGCTCGCCGCCCCGGAGCGCCGCGTGTATGCGTTTCTTGGCGACGGCAGCTACCTCATGCTCCACACCGAGATTGTCACGGCGGTGCAGGAGGGGATCGACCTGACCATCGTCGTGGTCGACAATCATGGCTTCGGCTGCATCCACGGCCTGCAGCGCGGCTCCGGCGGCAACAGCTTTGGCAACGAGTTCCGCCACCGCCGCGGCGCCCGCCTCGAGGGCCGCGTCCTCGACGTCGATTTCGCCAAAAACGCCGAGAGCCTCGGCGCCACCAGTATCCGCGCCACCAACGTTCCCGAACTGCGCACCGCGCTGGCCCTCGCCGGCAACACGCGCGGCGTCGTGGTCATTTGCGTGACGACACCCGCCGACGTGCGCCTCCCCGGTTATTCGTGGTGGGACGTGCCGGTGGCAGCCACGTCGAAACTCCCCGGCGTCCGCGCCGCCCGCGCCGCCTACGACCGCGCCCTGAAGAAACAGCGGTTCTACTACTGAGAAATTGAGCCCGCTCCCCTGCGCGAGCCACCTCCCGGCACTCGCCGAACGCACACGCATTCCCACGAGATCTCTCCCCGTCTCCCTCTCTCCCTCTTCCCCTCTCTCCCCGTCTCTCCGTCTTCCTCATGTCTTCCCCGCCCCTTCACCGCGACTGCCTCGTCGGCGCGAACCCAATCATCTGGAGCAACGACGACTTCAACGAACTCGCCGGCGACGTCCCGCTCGACACGATTCTCCGCGAAATGCGCGCCGCCGGCTTTGCCGGCACCGAGCTCGGCCACGCTTACCCGCGTACGCCCGCCGCCCTCGCCGGGCCGCTCAGCCGCCACCACCTCCGGCTCATCAGCGGCTGGCACAGCACCTATCTCGCCTCGCGCGATCTCGCGGGCGAGGAAGCATCGTTTCGCGAACACCTCACCTTGCTCAAAACCCTCGGGGCGCGGGTGGCCATCGTGGCCGAGTGCACCCGCTGCATTCACGGCACCCGTGACGCCACGCTCGGGTCGGGCGCCACTCCGATCCCCCAGCTCACCGCGGCCGAATGGCCGCGTTTCATCGCCGGCCTGAAGCACCTCGCGGCCATTGCCGCGGCCGAGGAAACCAAGATCGTCTATCACCACCACATGGGCACGGTCGTGCAGAGTGAGGCCGACCTCGAGCGGCTGCTCGCCGACGTCCCGGAGATTTCACTCGTGCTTGATCCGGGGCACCTCGCGTTTGCCGGCATCGATCCAGTCGCGGTTGCCCGGCGACACGCCGCGCGCATCGCCCACGTGCACTTGAAGAGTGTGCGCCCCGCCATCGCGGAACGCGTGCGCCGCGAGGGCTGGTCATTCTGCCGCGCCGTCACCGAAGGCGTCTTTACCATCCCGGGTGACGGCTGCGTGGATTTTCCAAAAATCTTCCGCCTCCTTGCCGACGCGGACTATCGCGGCTGGCTCGTCGTCGAGGCCGAGGAGGATCCCGTGAAAGTGCCGGCGTTGCCAAAGGCGAAAGCGGCGCGCGAATACGTGCGCCAGCACGCGGGCGTGTAGCCAGTAATCGGCAATCAGTGATCAGCAATCAGCAGTCAGAGACCTGTAACCGAGTGCATCAGTGGCTTCCATTGCACATGCCATTGCCTGATTACTGATAACTGATTACTCCCCTTCACTCCTCTCCCTCTCACCCTCACTTTCCCTCTCCCTGCATGACTCCTTCCCGCATGTCCCAGATGACGGCGCTCGGCGCCGATTGGTGGAACGACTCCGGCGTCCCCGACGAGCTCGGCCAGGCCGTGGCCCTCGGCGCCGTTGGCGGCACCTCCAATCCCGTCATCGTCTCGCAGGCCGTCAAGGCCCAGCCGGCCCTCTGCCATCCGATCATCGACCGCCTCCTCGTCGACCACCCGTTCGACACCGAGGACGACATCGCCTGGAAACTTCTTCACACGCTCGCGATCGACGCGGCGTCGCGGCTCCTGCCGGTCTACCACGCCACCCGCGGCGCCAAGGGTTTCCTCTCTGCGCAGGTCAACCCGAAGTATTATCCCAATCACGATCTGATGGTCGCGCAGGCCGTGCAGCTCGCGTCCCTCGCGCCCAACATCGCAATCAAGGCTCCCGCCACCGAGGTCGGTATCGCCGCCATCGAAGAGATGACCGCGCGTGGCATCCGGGTAAACGCCACCGTGAGCTTCACCGTGCCCCAGGCGATCGCGGTCGCCGGCGCGTTCGAGCGCGGACTCCAGCGCGCCCGCGCGGCCGGACGCGACACGGATGCGATTCGTCCCTACATCACGCTGATGATCGGCCGCGTCGATGATCAGCTGAAACGCATCGCTGAAGCGGAGAAGATTGCCACGACCCCCGGCGTGCTCGACTGGGCCGGCATCGCCGTCTTCAAAAACGCGCACCGCATTTTCCAGCAGCGCGGCTACGTCGGCACGCTGCTGGCCGCCGCTTATCGGCACGAGGGCCACTGGTCGCAAATCATCGGGCGCGAGGTCCTGCAGACCGTGCCGTACACGTGGTGGACGAAATTCAACGTGTCCCCGACCGTGCCGGCGGTCACGCTCGACACGCCGGTCGACGACGCGATTGTCGCCGAGTTGCGCGCGAAATTTCCCGACTTCATCCGCGCGCACGATGAAAACGGCATGACGCCCGCCGAGTTCCTCGGCTACGGCGCCACGCAACACACCCTCAGCCAATTCCTCGGCGGCTACAGCGATCTTGTCGCCTCCGTCCGCGCGCGCATGCTGCCCGTGTAGGAGACAAGCGGGTTCACCCCGCGACCCGGCCCATTGTTCAAAATACATCGCGGCACAAAGCCGCTCCCACCATCACCGACTTCCTCCCATGTCCCTCCCACTCGTCCCCAACTTCATCGCCGGTGAATGGTCCCGCCCCGCCGGACTCTCCACCACTCCGGTCTTCAATCCCTCCACCGGCGACGTCATCGCCGAGTGTCCGGCTGGCGGCGTCGCGGAGGTCAACGCCGCCGTCGCCGCCGCACAGGCCGCGTTTCCCGAATGGCGCGAGACGCCCGCCGTGGAACGTGCCCGCGTCTTTTTCCGCTATCGCCACCTCGTCGAGCAGAATTTCGATGCGCTCTGCCAGACAGTGTCGCGCGAGCACGGCAAGACGCTCGCCGAAGCCCGCGGCAGTGTTTACCGCGGACTCGAGAACATCGAGTACGCCTGCGGCGTCCCGACCCTCCTCTTTGGCGACACGCTGGAGAACCTCGCGCGCGGCGTCGATTGCGAGACGATCCTCCAGCCACTCGGCGTGTGCGCCGGCATCACCCCGTTCAACTTTCCCGCCATGGTGCCGCTCTGGATGTTTCCGCTCGCGATTGCGTGCGGCAACACCTTCGTCCTCAAGCCGAGCGAGAAGGTCCCGCTCACCGCGGTGCGGCTGGTCGAGTTGCTGGAAAAAGCCGGTCTGCCCAAGGGCGTGCTCAACCTCGTCCACGGTGGCCGCCCCGCGGTCGACACCCTGCTCACGCATCCGCTGGTGCGGGCCGTGTCGTTCGTCGGCTCCACGCCGATTGCGAAATACATCTACGAAACCGGCACGCGCCACGGGAAACGCGTCCAGGCCAACGGCGGCGCGAAGAACTACATCGTGATCATGCCCGATGCCGACGTGCCCAAGACCGTCGAGGCCCTCTCGACCGCCGCCTTCGGTTGCGCCGGGGAACGCTGCATGGCGGGCTCGACCGCGCTCACCGTCGGCGCCGCCGCCGAGCGCCTGTTGCCGTCGCTGGTCGCCGCCGCCCGCGCGATCAAGGTCGGCCCCACCGACCGCGCCGCGCAGCCCGACATGGGTCCGGTCATCACCGCCCCGCACCGCGACCGCGTGCTCAGCCTCGTCGCCAGCGGTGAGCAGGAAGGCGCCAAGGTGATCTGCGACGGCCGCGGCGTGAAAGTGGCCGACGCTCCCGGCGGCTTCTACGTCGGGGCCACCATCGTCGATCACGTGGCGCAGACCATGACGCTCGCCCGCGAGGAGGTGTTCGGCCCCGTGCTCAACGTCATGCGCATGGATGATCTTGATCGTGCGATCGAGCAGACCAACCGGTCCGCCTTCGGCAACGGCGCCGCGATTTTCACGAACAGCGGCCGCGCCGCCCGCGAGTTCAAGCACCGCGTGAAAGCCGGCATGGTCGGCATCAACGTCGGCGTACCCGCGACGATGGCGATGTTCCCGTTCACCGGGTGGGACGACTCGTTCTACGGCGATCTCCACATCCAGGGGAAGGAAGCCGTGCAATTCTACACGCAGCAAAAAGTCACCACCAGCCGCTGGTTCGCCTCCGGCGAGGGCGACGTGTGGCGAAAGTGAATCAACCGAGCCAGTGCCACGCTGCGAAGTTTCCGTCGGAAAACCGGCAATTTCTCATGGGTAATGTAATACGTTACATTCAGAATCTCGCATTTTCGTAACTGCCTGTTTTCAACTCAACCTGTCTTCCCCCCAATGCTTCGTTTTGCCCAATTCGGTGCCGGTCGGATCGGCGCCATTCACGCCGCGAATCTCGCCGCGCGCAGCGACGCGCAGCTCCGCTACGTCGTTGACGTCAACGCCGCCGCCGCCACCGCCCTCGCAGCCCGGCACGGCGCCAAGGTCGTCAGCGTCGAGACCGCGCTGGGCGATTCGCAGGTCGACGCCGTTATCATCGCGTCCTCCACCGACACCCACGCCACCCTCGCGATTGCCGCCGCCCGCGCCGGCAAGGCCATCTTCTGCGAAAAACCCATCGATCTTTCCCTCAAACGCGTCGACGCCTGTCTCGCCGCCGTGCGCCAGGCAGGGGTCCCGATGTTGGTCGGCTTCAACCGGCGTTTCGACCCGAGCTTCCGCGCGCTGCACGCGCGCATCGCCCGTGGGGAGATCGGCCGCGTCGAACAGGTGATCATCACGAGCCGCGATCCCGGGCTGCCACCCATCGCGTACCTGAAAGTTTCCGGCGGACAATTCCGCGACATGACGATTCATGACTTCGACATGGCGCGTTGGCTGCTCGGCGAGGAACCCGTCGAACTCTTCGCGTACGGCTCGTGTCTTGTCGATCCCGCCGTGGCAAAGGTCGGCGACACCGACTCCGCGATGATCGTGCTGAAGACCGCCTCCGGCCGGCTCTGTCATATCAACAACAGCCGCCGCGCGAGCTATGGCTACGATCAACGCCTGGAAGTCCACGGTTCCAAGGGCCGCCTGATCGCCGGCAACCGCACCGACACCACGGTCGAACTTGCGAATGACGCGTCCGTGAGTTCGGACAAGCCGCTGCTTTTCTTTCTCGAACGTTACGCCGAGGCCTATCGCCTGGAACTCGCGGCCTTCGTCGAGGCAGTCATCAAACGGCAGCCCATGCCGGTCGGCGGCGAGGACGGGCGTCAGGCCATCGTACTGGCCGAAGCCGCCGTGAAGTCGCTGCGGACCGGACGACCCGTGAAGCTCGCCCCGCCACGGCGCTGAAGCGGGGCGAAAGCGGGGCGCCTGCCCAAGCGCCCATTGAAGGCCCAACACTTCGGTGGTTAGGATACCGTGCCACCGGCAGAAAAGCCGCCGCTCCTTGCGCCGGATCGATGGAGTGCGGGTGCCATCACCCGCCGATCGAATGTCAGCACGGTGAGGACCTGCCCATCATACGGATTTCATTTCGATTCTGGGTAGCGGGAAGCCTCACGCGGCTGCGACGAAGCGCAGCCCTCCGAAACACGTGCTTTGTATCGGAGGGCGACGCTTTGTCGTCGCCGCCATCGCGTGGTAGCCCGGTGCGACATTTTGATCCGTTCAATGTTGGCTGGCCAGGTGCCGGCAACGGGATCCGTACAAGGTGCCGGTGGCGGCACCGCGCCCGCATCAATCGCGTCGCAACCGGGTGCAGCGCCATCCGCGCATCCGCGCACCCCGTCGTACGAAAGCTTGCACCCCGCCCGGATCCACTGGCCAATACGTTTCGCGATCCCATGAAAAAAACCTTCGACCCCGCGATCATTTGGAGCGACTGGCGCATGTTGTGCGAAACCATCGGCGAGCGCCGCGCCGGTACGACCGAGGAGGCACACGCCGCCGGATTCATCGCCCATCGGTTTCGCGACGCCGGGATCGAAAACGTCGGCGTGGAACTTTTCCCCTGCCTGAGTCTGCGTGCGGCGAAAGCCGAGGTCCACGAACGCCGCGGCCGGGCCTGGCGGCGCGTGGACGCCCGCCCGCTCGTCGGTGCGCCGGCCACTCCCGGAGGCCGCGCGGTCACGGGTCCGCTGGTGTGGCTGGAGATGCCGGAGGGCGCGCGCATCCTGCGCCCGGGCAGTCTGCGCGGAAAGATCCTCGCGCTCTTCGGGCCGCTGCCGACCTCCTTGCCGCTCCATCGCAAACTCCTCGCGGCCGCTCCGCTCGCCGTCATCCACGTCGACGACCGCCTGCCCTTCGCGTGGGTCAAGAACGACGGCGTCTATCCGTATTGGGCCCGCGAGCACGGCATGTTGCCGACGCTCACGGTACCCTACCTGGAGGCGTGGCGCTGGCGGCGCGACGGTGTTCGCGAGATCAAGGTCCGGGTCGCCGTCGACCTGCGCGAAGCCGCCTCCCAGAACGTCGTCGCAGAAATCACCGGGACGGCCCCCGACCTGCCGGCCGTCGTGCTCTCGGCCCACCACGACACGCAATGCAACAACCCCGGCGCGGACGACAACGCCTCCGGCGTCGTCTGCCTGCTCGCCCTCGCGCGCACCCTGGCCACCGCCCGGCCGCGTCGCCGGCGCACGATCCGGCTGATCTCGTTCGGCACCGAGGAACAACTCTCCGTGGGATCCGCCGCCTATGTGCGCCGGCACCGGGTGACCCCGCGCGACGTCGGGCTCGTAATCAATTTCGACAGTGTGTCTTCGCCGCTCGGCCATGTAGCGCTGTCGGTGGCGGGGGCGCCGGCGCTGGCGCGTTTCAGCACGGGGAAGCTCGCGGCGGGCGGGCTCGATGTCGCGGTCCAACCGGAGATCATTCCGTTCTCCGATCAGTTTCCTTTCAACCGGGCGGGGGTGCCGTCGCTTTGGTTCATGCGGGGGAATTTTCCCGGCGGGCGCTGGCAGCACCACAGCGTCCACGATACCCTGGAAAACGTCTCCCTCGCCGAGGTGCAGAGACTCCTGCGGGCGGTACATCCGCTGATTGTCGATCTCGCGGGACGCCGGGCGTGGCCGTTTGCGGTGCAAATGCCCGCCGAACTCCAGGCCCAGGCGCGTCGCCTCGGCCGCGAGCTCTACGGTTGAACCGATTCCCGCCTCACAGCCGCCGCAGTCGGATATCCCTGACTGCTGCCCGCGTCATGTAGGCCGCGATTCCGAGTGGCAGGGATTTTTGGATCTCGCCCGCGCGCAGGCCGATCACCCGGCCCCGCGCGACCAGATCCACCCGCTGGCGTTCGTCAATCCACGCCTCGATTCTTTCCTCGGTCACGCGCACGCGCAGCCGATACCAGCGTTGGTCGTCGAACTCGACGTCCTGCGTCGTCTCGTTCTGCGCTGCATCCAGGCGATCCACGTTGGAGAGGCCGACCACCGTGCCGCCCCACCCGCCCACGATGAAACTGCAGGCCGACTTTCCCACGGGAAACGTCAGGGCGCAGAAAAAATCCCCCCCCTTGATCCGCATCGCCTCAAACGTGATTTCATAATTCGAGCGGGGCAGGCTGGCACCGTTCCGCCACGTGATTCCGGTCAGCGTGGTACCCGGCTCCAGGACGATGGCCCCACCACCGCCGCGGAACGGGTTCTCCACCTTGACCACTCCCTCTCCCTCGAAACCGGATGGCACCCACCCGGCGAGTGACCTGCCGTCGAAGAGGCTCTGCCAGCCGTCCCCCGCCGTCGTCACCGGTCGGCGGACGGCGGAACCCGGGCTGGATTGCGCGCCCAATTTTCCCGCGGGCTCCGCCAGCGCTCCGAGGGCCAGACCATACAAAACCAGCGGCGCGACGCGCATCGTGAAAGTTGAGACGTTGATCGTCGCGCCACCTCCCGACCCGCCCGCTCACTCCTTCGTTCGCGCCCGCGGCGCGATGCCGGCGGCGCGAGCGAGATCGCGGCGGATTCGACCCACGCGTTCGATCTGCCCCTTGGCCGGGAAGCGTTCATAAAAGCCGTCATTGCGGAATTCGCGCGCCAGTTCCGTCCACGGCGCCAGTTTCGCCTGCCAACGCTCGACCCGGCCCTCGGCGGGCTCGCCGTCCACCGTGGCCAGATCGGCACACACGCGCAGCATGGCCTTGAGTGCGACCGGCTTCGTCACCATGGCGCCGGCGTCGCCCCACGCCGCCCCCCAGACCAGGGCCGCCGCCTTCAGAAAATCGCGCACGAGTTCGTAGTACTTCGCGGCGGCCCGTCGGTCCGTGCCGGCCGCCTCGATTTTTTTCCAGTCCGACTTCACCCAGCGGTGGATTTCATTGAAGAGCTCCGCCTGCAGGATCCATTTCTCCTTTTTGCTCCGCCCGCCGAGGCGGTTGATGCGGTAGCGCAGCGGGCTGTCGGCCTCGCTGTAGAGCATCTCGGCGACGTGGGCGGCAAAACGGCGATCCGGCTCGGCCCACGACACGCGCTCATAAAGATCCACGAGGTGGCTCTTGTTGATGCGGGTCGGCGTCGAGTTGATGATCACAAACATCTCGGTGGCGAAATCCTCCGTGCGCCCGTCGAAGATCACGCAGGGCACCTGGATGTTCTTCGCGTCGTCGGGATGGGTGCGTTCGAAAAATTCCAGTGCCGCCAGCCGGTGCTGGCCGTCGATGATGAGGAATCTCTCCTCCGGCTCCTGCAGGCGGCCGACGCCACTGCCGTCGCCGTTGGCTTCGAAGCGCAGCGTCTGCGGCGTGAAGAGCAGCACCACGCCGGGAATCGGCGGCTGGGAGATCGCCGTCTCGTAGAAATTGCGGATGGCCGAAACTTTGGCGCGCGACATCTCCCGCTGGAACGCCTTGTCGCTGCGCTCAATCTTCGCGATGAACTGGCCGACGTCGTCCTCGGCCGCCACCGCCTCCGCCTGGATGCCGCCGCCCTCCTCGTGGTAAAACCGGCTGAGGAAACGGACTTTCTGGAGCAACTGCTCCGAGGGATACGAGGCGAAGTAGAAGACAGCGTCTTTCTGGCGAACCTGGGTGGCAATCATGGGCGGATTTTTTTGGGGGCGTGAGGGGCTGGGCAAACTGACTGACCGACGCGGCGAGCATTAGCGCGAATCAGCCGATACTCAAGTTCCGATGCTCCCCCGCCGGGGCGGTGAGGGTCTTTCCCGCTCGACGGCAGTTGAGGTTGGTTCGGAGCGCGCCGCTTACAGCGTGCGCCGCAGCGCCACCATCAACCGGCGGGTCGCCGCCGGTCGCGAAGTCGATCTGATTGTCGACCGTCTGCAGCGTCCCGGTCGCCAATTTGGTCTGCTCGCCCCGGTCCCAAGCCTCGACGACGCGCGTATGCAGGCCGACTTTGAACCGCCAATCATTTTGGCAGAACAAACGTCGATTGCGGGCATCGCTGACCTTGGTGGCAGGAACGGGATCATGACGTGCATCGTGACAGGGTCCAATTGGAGCAACTGATCTTGTCACGCTCCACAACCTGACCCCGAGGAGAAACACCGGATCGATGGTGAAGCCGGCGGAAAAGATCCCCTCGCCCGCGCGGCTGAAGCAAGATCAACGGCTCGATCGTTCTGCAATAGTCCGGTGGGGCTCGCTCTCCGCGCGGGCCTGAGTTCCGACGTGAATGGCGCAATGAAACTCCGGCCGGTTCGCAGAACCGGCCCTCCTTCGAAGGAGTCAAGGATTCTTGCCGGCCGGCAAGAACCTCTCAGAACGAGTACGTCGTTGTGAATCGGAATTCGCGCGGCTGCACCAGATCGTAGCGGCTGTAAGCCAACCCACGACCGCCGGGCAAAATGTAGCCATCCGGCGCCGTCGCCGAAATCGCGAGGCGCGCCGGGATGATGTCGGCGCGATCGAGCACGTTTGAAATATTGACTTGAAAACGCACCCGCCCCGGCAGGCCCTGGAATTTCCGCGAATACCCCAGCATCAGATCCGCCGCGGTGATCACCTCGCCCACGATTTCCTCATCTTTGGAATTCGAGCCGATCACGTTGGCGCTGCGCCAGCGCCAGCCGCCCCCGATCGTGAAACCCGCCAGCCGCCCCGACTTGAAATCGTAGGCCGTGAAGAGGCTGATCTTGTGCGGGCGCACGCCCCAGCGCTTTTGCTGCGACTCTTTTTCGGCATTCAAGCTGTCGACCAGATCAAAGATCTCCTGCGCCACCGTGATGCCCGTCGACGTCGTGAGCGTCGCGGGATTCGCCCCGGGATGCTGGGCGGAAAGCGCGAGCCACTTGGCCACCGCGCCGCCCGCTTCGTACGCCTTCGCGTCGACGACAAACTGGCCGGTGGCGCCCTGCGTGACACCCTGCACCAGCACGACCGGATCGGCCTGCTTCAGCCCGTACCAGGTGATCGCCTCCTGGGCCAGGCCGATGCGGCCGGAGTCGGTGTACGAATAGTTGGCGACCAGGCGCCAGTTACGGGTGAAATTGGCCGTGAGGCGCGCCTCATATCCGCTCGCGTCGAAGTCATTGGAGATGGCGTTTACCGGCGGCGTGTAGGCTTTGCGAATCGGATCCCACTGACTTTGGGAGTACGGCAGGCCGCTGCCGACGAGAACCCCCGCCAACGCATCCATGACCCGGAGATTTCGAGCCGTCAGGGTGCCGGCCACCGGTGCCGTCACCCGGCCGCGTTCACTGCCCTTGAAATAAACGAACCGCGCGCTGAGGCGGCCCTCGAGGAAATCGAAACCGAGCCCGTAGTCCTCGCCCCGGCCCTTCGACAGCGGCGCCAGCTGGCCGTCGGGAAACGTGGTGCGGGCGAGCGGCGGCACGCCGACATTTGTGGAGCGGTTCGCGATCGCCGACATCCAGTCAAACACATGATAGACCAGCCCGGCGGTGCGCGTCTGCCCGACCATGTGGTTGACGATGCCCTTCGCCGGATCCGGATTCACCACATCGCCGCGAATCGGATCGTTGATGTATCCCAACTGGGTGTTCTTCACCTTGTCGTCGCGAAAGCCCAGGGTCGTCACCAACTTGCCGCCGAGGAAAAAGCTCTGCATCGCCCCCAACTTCGAGTCCATCTCCTGGATCATGCCACCGTTGTCCGCACCTCCCGCCGACACGTTGGCGTAGGCAGTTTGATAGGTCCGCCCCCCAAAGGTGAACGACGCCGGCAGCTTGCGCCAGTCGCCCGCCCGATAGGTCTCGTAGTTGCCCTCCGTCAGGTAGTTTCGCACGATGACCCGGTTGTTCACGTTGTTCGGGTCCGCGTTGAACGGCCGGCCGGCGAGCACCAGCGCCGAGTTGGCCCGTTTGTCGTTGATGTCGGTCCGCGAAACCGCCGCGGCGATGCGATGCAGGCCGAACCATTTCGATTTCGTGTCGAGGGTGTACGAGGTGGAGAGACGCGTCTCCTTGCTGTCCCCGTAGTGGACGTCCCGCGTCCATGTGCCGTCGAAGTACATCCGGCCGGCGTAGGGATTGGGCGGCCCGCCGACGCCGAGCGTGCGGTTGGCGTCGCCGCGCAGCGCCGGAGTATTGCCGTTCATCACGTTGACCACGGCGTTGGTCCGCTGGTAGTTTTGCGCCAGATTGACAATGAGCTCCCGCCGCGGCCGCCAGTCGGCGGTGAGGGTGTAATTGCGCAGGTTCTGATCACGGAACATCCCCGGACCGGGAGCATTGCCGTTCAAGGGAAAGAATTTCGGATCATGGATTCGGAGCGCCGTGACCGTCACGCCCGGGGTGCCATCGGGGGCGCGCACCGCCGTGCTGTTGTAGCTGCTCGTCAGGAAAGTGCCGGCGGCGTCGAAGATCACTCCGTCGTTCTCGATGAAGACCGCCCGGCGGTTGTTGCCTCCCACCGTGGTGTCGCGCCCGGTGACCCCGAGCGCCTGCATGGCGGCGGTCGGAGCGGCGGTGGTGGGTACAAACGTGACCGCGTTGACGCCGCGCGCCTCACGGTTGTCGTACCAGGCCAGCACCTGTTCCGTGTCCGAAAACGAGCGGATGATCGCGGTGGTGTCGCGGCCGGTTTCACCCATCGCGGTAATCGTGAGCGTGCGATGCGGGCGGTAAGTCACGGATCCGAAGATGCGCTCCTTGTCCTGAAAATCGAAGGCGCGCCACCCGCCGTTCTCCTGGTTCAACGCCGCGAGGGAGATGGCCAGCTGGTCCTTGATCAGCACCCGATTGACGTCGAGCTCCAGGCGGTTGCGGCTCCAGGAGCCGACCCCATGGCGGATGGCCCCGTTGTTCCGATGGGTCTCCGCAATCTTCGACGACTGGTTGAGCAGCCCGCCCGGCGAACCAATGCCGAAGAGAATGCTGTTGGGCCCGCGCGCATCCTCGAATCGTCCAACCCGGTAGGGATCGGGCGGCGTGATGCTCGGGAAATAGTCCATGCCGAGCCCGGCGATCAGGCCGCGACTCTGGATGCCCGCGGTGAGCGCATGGCCGCCGATGATCCGGTTTTGCTCCGAGCTCGCGCCCTGTGAGTTCGTATCCATTTCGCCATTCACCGAGTACTCGAGGAGTTCACGGATGTCGGTGATCGCGAGGTCATCGAGAAACTCCTTGGTGAAGACCGACACCGAACTGGCGGTGTCGCGCAGCCGCGTGTTCAGCCGGCTGCCGGCGAGCGTGTTCTCGGCAACATAGCCGAGATCGCTGCTCGTGTTGACGGTGAAGGGGCTGAGCTCGACGATCTCGTCCTTCTTGACCGGAGCGACCGAAGACGTGGCGGACTCGGCGCCGGCCGCTTGCAACGTGAAGGCCAGGACGCACGCAGCGCCCACCGCGGGGAGGAATCGGGAAAATTTCATGGTCGGAGGTAGGTGCGTCGTGCCGGATTGGTCGCACGACTCGCCGCATTTCAAGTGGCGAAGGGTCTGCCTGCACAAGTGGTCCCGCGCCCGTTCCCCGTCAATCCCCGACTGTCATCCGGCGCGGCGAAGGTGGATGCCGAGGGTGGTTGCCCCGGCTACACCAACATCGCCATCATGGGCACCTACCGGCACCCGGCGCCGGCGAACGCTACGATCTCGCCGAGTTCAAGACCGATGGCCTCGAGCGGCTCAAACGCCTTTGCGACTGCACGAACGAGAACGGCGCGTTCGAGGAATCCAACCGCCCCACCTACACGATCGTCGCACTCTCCGAACTCTCTCGCCTCAAGGCCCACGGGCGGGAAAGTGGCCTGCGGGTCAGTAATCCAATCCATGATGCCGCCGAGCAAGCCGGCGGAGCGGCGTGCGTTCAATGCGGCACGCAATGGAATCGGCCGGGAAATTTTCCGGCCGCGGCCGGGCCGGCGGGGCGATCCGACGGGGTCAGTCCGTGAATTGTTAGTCCGCGGCGGCAGCGATCGGCGGATCGTTGGTATACCCGAAATTGGGGTTAAGGCGGGCTCGCTTCCTGACCTCAAGCGCGCCGACCTGTCGCGATGGCTCGACG
>SXSC01000039.1 GCA_005792355.1 Opitutaceae bacterium | reverse complement strand
GGGGCCGACGGCAGCTTTGTTTACACGATCGACAACGGCAACGCGACGGTGCAGGCGCGGAACACCGGCTGAACGCTGACCGACACGTTCACGTATCGGATCACCGACCAGTCGGGGCAGACGACGACGGCGACGGTGACGGTGACGGTCAACGGAGCGAACGACGCGCCGGTGGTGCCGGTGGTGGGTAATGCGACGGCGACGATAGCCGGGGCGATCACCCCGATTACGGTGCCGGCGTTCACGGACGTCGACAACACGGGTCTCACCTACGCGGCGACGCTGGCGGACGGCAGTGCGCTGCCGGCGTGGTTGAGCTTCAACGCGACGACGCGGACGTTCAGCGGCACGCCGCCGGCGGGCACGACGCTGGGGGCGTTGAACATCAAGGTCACCGGGACGGACGGCATGCAGAGTGCGAGCGCGAGTTTCAGCCTGACGCTGGCAAATCCGGCGGGGCCGGCGGCAGTGAACGATGCAGCGAGCGCCACCGAGGCCGGTGGGAGTAACAACGAAATCGCAGGGGTAAACCCATCCGGTAACGTGCTCGCGAACGACAGCGGAACCAGGATCGCGGTTACAGGCGTTGCTGGCGCGACAATTGCGAGTGGCAGCAACACGACGGTGTCAGGGGCGCACGGCACCCTGACGATGGGCGCCGATGGCAGCTATTCGTACTTGGTGAACAACGCGAGCGCGGCGGTCAATGCGCTAAACACCGGTGGAACATTGATCGACACGTTTACCTACCGTATCGCCGACCAAGCCGGGCAGACTGTCGCGGCCACACTCTCTGTGACGATCAATGGCGCCAATGACGCAGCGGTGCCGGCGGCGGTTGGCGGCGTTTCAGCCGTCATCGGCTCACCTCTTACCCCGGTCACGGTGCCGGTCTTCACGGACGTCGACAACGCCAACCTAACTTACTCGGCGACGCTGGCGGATGGCGGTGCTTTGCCCGGATGGTTGAGTTTCAACCCAGTGTCGCGCACATTTAGTGGCACGCCGCCGAGTGGAATCGCGGTTGGCGCACTGGCCGTCAGGATCACTGCGACCGATGGCAGCCTAAGTGCGAGTACGACCTTCGCGCTGACGATTGCCAGTCCGGGTGTGCCGGCAGCTGCAAACGATGTGGCGAGCGCTGCGGAAGCCGGTGGCGTGGGCAATGCTACCGCGGGAACAAACCCATCGGGCAATGTGTTGGCCAATGATAGTGGAGCCGGGATCGCCGTGACCGGGGTCGGTGGCGCGACGATTGCGAGTGGCGGCAGCGTGACCGTGGCCGGCACACATGGAACTCTGACCTTGGCCGCCAACGGCAGCTATACCTATTCGGTTGATAACACGAGTTTGGTCGTCGAGGCTGTGAATACTGGCGGCACGCTGACGGATGCGTTTTCTTACCGGATTACCGATCGGGCCGGGCAGACGGCAACGGCCACACTGACGGTTACAATCAATGGCGCGAACGATGCGCCGGTCGCGTCGACGATCACTACCGCTGCGGCGACGATTGGGTCCGCTTTTAGCCACACCATCCCGGCATTCACGGATACCGACAACAGCACGCTCAGCTACTCAGCGACCCTGGCTGACGGTAGTGCGCTGCCTACGTGGCTGGGCTTTAGTCCAGTGACGCGAACATTGAGCGGCACGCCGCCGAGCGGCACGCCTGTCGGTACGCTTAGCATCAGGGTCACTGCATCTGATGGCAGCCTGAGTGTGAGCACGAATTTCGCCGTGTCGATTGCCAGCCCCGCTGCCCCAACAGCAGCCAACGATGCCGCGAGCGCCAGGGAAGCCGGTGGCGTGGGCAACACCACCCCGGGAGTAAACCCGTCGGGCAATGTGCTCGCCAATGATACCGGCGGCGCAATTACCGTCACCGCTGCGGGTGGCGCGGCGATTGCGAGCGGAGGTAGCGCGACTGTAACCGGCAGCTACGGCACGCTGACGTTGGGCGCAAACGGCAGCTATACTTACACGGTCAACAACGCGAATCCGGCTGTGGAAGCGCTGAATGCGGGCGGCACATTGACGGACACATTTACGTACCGAATTTCCGACCAGGCGGGACAGAGCGCAACCGCCAGCCTTTCGGTTACGATCAATGGCGTTATCGATGAACAACTCCCAGTTGCGATTCCGCCCGAGCCGATCCGCCCCGTTGTCAACCAACTCGCCCGATCCCCCGAGGTCAATCAGTTGGTGCTGGTTCCGACCGCGGTGACAGCAGGCACAGTGGCTGGACCCTCGATTGAAGTTGTTACGATCAACATATCACCGATCGGCAGGAGTTCGGCGCCGGCTGGGCAGGAGTTTTCGGCAGCGGTTGGAGTGTTCAACCAGGCTTCTTTCCTGACACCGGACGTCAACTTCAGGGTAGTTATCATCCCTTCCGAAACCCCGAGCCTGATGGTTTACCGCGGGGTGCCCGATCAGTTTGTGGAGGCCAATGTGCGCGCCGTCTTCACAATTCCGTCGGACGCGTTTGCGCATACCATGACTGGGGCCAATGTCCTCTTTAACGCGACCCTGGTGGATGGAACATCCCTGCCCGAATGGCTCGTGTTTAACAAGTCGACCGGAGTATTCGAAGGGGTGCCGCCGCAAGGATTCACGGGTGAGATGAGGATCAAGATTATCGCGGTTGATCAACAAGGTCGGCAGGCTGAGGCGAACTTCCGCTTCAGTGTTGGCCAGGGCAATGCGCGGCCGACCGGAAAGTTGGGATTTGACGAGCAAATCCGCCGCCTTGCCTACCTTGGCGCGAAGCCCCGCGGACTCGAGCTGGTTTCGCGGTGAGGAGGTCGCAGTGGCCGGATCGATGGAATTAGGAAGAATCGCGTTGTTCGTTTCCATCCACGTGATTTGACTGGCTTTCTAAAATCTTGTGACTGACTCGTCAAAACCGGTTGAGCCGCAGGCAGCGGCCGCCGCTCCGCATCCGCTCGAAACGTTGGTCGGGTTAATCCGCCGCGCGCGTGGAGCAGAAGGCGTCGTCGCACTGCGGTTTGTCGCCGTCAACGACTCGCATCTCCTGGCCCCGTTTCAACAATCCGCGCTGTGGCATGTCGACCGCGGGGTCGAGGCGCTTTCCGGCCTGGTTGAAGTGGAGGCGAATGCGCCCTATGTGCGCTGGTTGACGCGGGTCTGTGCGGCCCTCGCCGCGTCGCCGGCGCGCACTGTCACCCGAGCGGATCTGCCGGATGAACTGGCCGCGGAATGGGAGCAGTGGTTTCCGGAGCACGGGCTATGGGTCCCTTTAAGCAGCGGAGCAGGGGAATCGGCTACCGGCGGATTGCTTTTTGGGCGGGAGTTGCCGTGGCGCGAACTGGAGTTGCGGCTTTTCGTCGAGTGGATTGCCACGTGGGCCTGCATCGCCCAAGGCTGCGCGCAACCTACGATTGCCGCGTTATTCGGGCGCTCGTTGCGGCGGATTCCACGGGTCGTGCGCAGGAAGCCGCTGGTTTGGAGCGCGGTGCTGCTGGCCGTGCTCGCGTGCCCGGTGCGCATTTCGGTGCTGGCACCGGGTGAACTGGTGCCTGCGCATCCGTTGGTGGTTCGCGCGCCGCTCGACGGCATCATCAAAGCCTTTCACGTTGGAGCCAACGAGGCGGTGCGGGAGAACCAGTTGCTGTTTTCCTACGACGACGCGACGCTGGCCAGCCGACTTGACGTCGCCATCGAGGCGTTTCGCACCGCCACCGTTGAGGAGCGGCAATTCAGCCAGCAGGCGCTATTCGATCAGAAGGCGCGTGGTGCGCTCTCGGCCGTGAAGGGTACGGTCGAAGAGAAGCGAATCGAGGTGGAGTATCTGCGGGAGCAATTGGAGCGGAACAAGGTATATGCGCCGCGGGCGGGGGTGGCCTTCGTTGACGATCCCAACGAGTGGCTTGGCCGGCCCGTGATCGGTGGGCAGCGGATCATGCGGATCGCCGAACCGAACGACAAGGAAATCGAGGCCTGGCTGCCGGTGGCCGACGCCATCGTGCTGCCGGACGGAGCGGGGGTGCGGCTGTATCTCAACGCGAGTCCCATGGCACCGGTGGCCGGGCGCGTGCGCTATGTTTCCCACGACGCGTTGCGCCGGCCGGACGACCTGTATGCCTATCGCGTGCGTGCGACGCTGGAGAAAGGAACCGAACATCGGGTTGGCCTGAAGGGCACCGTACGGCTGTCCGGTCGACGCGTGCCGCTGGGGTATTGGATGCTGCGTCGGCCGCTCGCGGCCCTGCGGGAATGGGTGGGGATGTAACGTGTGAATCTGCCGCCGCTCAGACAGGAATTGGTGTTGACGGACGGCCCGCGCGCGCATGACGGGCAGCCGGGCTGGACCCTGCAGGACCCCGCGCGCAACCGGTTCTTCCGACTCGATTGGCTGACCTACGAGGTGCTCCAACGTTGGTCGTTCGACGATCCGGAACTGATCGCGCGTCTGATTTGCGAGCAAACGCCGCTGAAACCTGGTGCAAAGGATGTCGAGTCGGTGGTCACGTTTTTTGGGGTGAACCAACTTCTAAAGTTTTCCGGGTTGGACAATTCTGGGGCGCTGGCCCGGCATCAAGCGGCTGCCCGGCAAAAATGGTGGCTCTGGCTGGTTCACAACTACTTATTCTTCCGCGTACCACTCGTAAGACTGGAGCCGTTGCTTATTTGGGCCAACCGTCGTCTGGCCTTCCTGTTTTCCCATTGGTTTTGGCGGATGACTGGCTTGGCGGCGCTTTTGGGATTTATTTTGGTCTCGCGGCAATGGGAGGCTTTCAAGTCGACCTGGACCGATCTGGGCAGCTTCGACGGCATCCTCGGGCTCGCGTTCGTACTCGTCGGCGTGAAAGTGGTGCATGAGTTTGGCCACGGCATTACCGCCAAGCGTTTCGGCTGCCGCGTGCCCAGCATGGGCATCGCGTTTCTTGTTCTAACCCCGGTGGCCTACACCGACACGAACGAATCGTGGGCGCTGCGCGAGCGCCGTCCGCGGCTGCTGATCGGCGCCGCCGGCATGCTGGCCGAGCTTTGTCTGGCCGCGTGGGCGACGCTGGCGTGGGGAGTGTTGCCCGATGGCTATTGGCGTTCGGCGGCGTTCATGGTGGCGACGATCACCTGGGTGAAGTCGCTGGTAATCAATCTGAGTCCGGTGATGCGGTTTGACGGCTATTATCTTCTGTCTGACTATCTCGACATTCCGAATCTTCATGGCCGGGCCTTTGCGCTCGCGCGGTGGCAGTTGCGGGAATGGCTGTTTCGGCTGCAGGAGCCGCCGCCCGAGTACTTCCGACGCACCCTGGCTCGCGGGCTGGTTGCGCTTGCGATCTTCATTTGGATATACCGCCTGGTGATCTTCCTCGGAATCGCGGTGTTCGTGTACTATTTCTTTTTCAAGGCGCTCGGCATTGTTCTGTTCGCGGTGGAAATTGTCTGGTTCGTCCTCCTTCCAATCGGCGCAGAAATCAAGGAGTGGTTTGCGCGGCGCAAACAGATCCTAGGTTCGCCGCGTCTACGGTGGCTGGCGATCGGGGTGCTCGGAGTCGGGTTTCTGGCGTATGTCCCCATGCCGAAGCGGATCCGCATGCAGGGCGAACTCAGACCGCAGCAGGAGTTTCGCGTGGTTGCGGCGGAAGCGGCCCGGCTCATCGCGCTCGGTGTTCCCGATGGGGCGATGGTCGATGCGGGCCAGCCGCTGCTTCGGCTTGAATCCGATGCGCTCCGGCAACGCCGCCGGCGGGCGGAAACGCGGGTGGCGCTTCTCGAAGCGGTGATTACCGCGGCCGAGGTCGACCCAACGATGCGCGCCCGCCTACCCATGATGCAGGCGACGTTGGTCACCGCGAGGGCGGTGGCGCACGAGGCCGAAGTGGCTCTGGCCCAACTCTCGCCGATCGCGCCATTTCGCGGTGTCTGGCGACTGGTGGATTGCGATTTGCAAGCGCCCGACTGGGTCGGCCGGCAGGAAGAGGTGGCGACGCTGGTTGGAAAAAAAATCTGGCAGGCCGTAGGCTACCTCGACGAACAGTCCGCGCACTTGGTTGTGGCTGGCGCAAGCGCCAGATTCTATCCGGATGGCTGCCCTGAACTAATGGTCAACCTGCGGGTTCGCTCGGTCGAGAGAGACGCGGCGCGTAGCCTCTCGATCCCGATGCTCACGACGCCCTTTGGCGGCGACGTGCGGGCGCGAGTGGTTGGAAACGACGTGGTGCCCGAGGACAGTGTCTATCGGATTACATTCGAGGCGTTTTCCACCCCGGCGGAACTTACCACGCAGATTCGCCGCGGCCGGATTGTCATCACGGCTGGCGCTGAATCCATGCTTGCCCGGCTTTCGCGCAGTTTCGTCTCGACGGTCTGGCGCGAGGCTGGCTTTTGACGGCCTTGGGGTGAAGGAACCGTTTCTGCCAACGAGCTTTCGCCGGTGGCGCGCTCAGGTGAAGTTCACCTTGGGCGCCTGGCGTTCGGACGGGTCGTCGACCTGGAACAGCTCGGCGGCTTGGAAGCCGAAGGTGCCGGCGAAAATCACATTGGGGAAGGTCTCCCGCGTCGTGTTGTAGACCATGACACTGTCGTTGTAGGCCTGCCGCGCGAACGAGACTTTGTTCTCCGTGGACGTCAGCTCCTCGGTCAATTGCATCATGTTTTGGTTGGCCTTGAGGTCAGGATACTGTTCGGAAACGACCATCAGACGCGACAGGGCGCTGCCGAGCCCGGCCTCGGCTGAAAGCAGGCCGCGGACCGCGTTCCCGTCGGCGGGATTGGCGGCGGCGGTCTGGGCGGCGGCGGCGGCGATGTTGCGCGCCTTGATCACCGCCTCGAGCGTGGTGCTCTCATGCTTCATATACCCCTTCGCGGTCTCGACGAGGTTGGGGATGAGGTCGTAGCGGCGCTTGAGTTGCACGTCGATCTGCGCGAACGCATTCTTGACGCGGTTGCGAAGCTCGACGAGCTTGTTGTAGATCCCCGCGACCCAGAGGCCGAGGACGACGGCGAGGAGGAGCAGAACACCGAGTGCGATGAGGGCGGATGACATGGTGGTGGAGGGCAGAGTTGGAACGGAACTGGGACCAGTGTGTCGCAGTCGTCGCGCCGGGCGAGACGGAACTGTTTACAACGCGGTTGATTGTTTCCGCGCCGGCGCGCAACTTGATTACTTGGTGACGCCTTTTCAAAAACTCCTGCTGACGACCGCGCTCGGCGCCGTGATGGCGGCCCCGCAGCTGGCGTTGGGGGCCCTCAACCCGCCCGCTCCGCTGGTCCGCGCGGGCGCCGGGCCGTCCGCCGGCACCGCGGCGATGTCGCTCGCGGCGGCGCAGCGCGCGCAGGACCTCGGCATGCCGGGAATCGCCGCGGAAATTTACCGTCAGGCGCGGGAGCTGCCCGGGTCGGACCGCGGTGGGTTGTCGTTGGCGCTGGCGACCGCGTGGCTCGACGCCGGCCGGGCCGAGGAGGCTGAAAAAGTGCTGGCGGAAATCGCCGAACCGCGCGGTGCGGCCTGGCATTTGCGGGCGGGTCTTACGGCGGTGCATTTGCGGCGGATCGAGGCGGCTCGCTCCGAACTTGCGGCCATTCGCGAAAGCGAGCTGCCGGCGGATGACCTGCCGTGGTTCTGGTTCCTGCAAGGTGAGCTGGTCGATCTGGCGCAGGTGCGGGAAATATCGCGGGCCAACGAACTTTACCGGAAGGCGGAGGCCGGCGCGAGGACGGAGCTGGCGAAGGCGCGGTTTCAGCTGGCGGCGGAGCGGTTGCGGCTCCGGATGGGCACGGTGCGCGACGCCGACCTGAAAACCATCCGCGAGAATTACGAGAAGCACCAGGGCACGCCGATCGGCTATCCCTTTGCCCAGAACTACGCCGTGGCGCTGGATGCGCTGGGGCAAACCGGGCAGGCGGTGTCCGTCCTGCAGGGGGTGCTGGTCGGACTGCCGCGTCGCGAGCGGGAGTGGTGGGACAAATTCCGGCTGGTGCTGGGAATCGTGGGCGACAAGACGCGGAATGGCACCGGACGGAATGCCCTTGGTCAGCTGATCGAAAGCGGCTCGGACCCGCTGCGCCAGCGGCAGGCTTTGCAAATTCTCGCGGCGGAATCCGGCGCGGAGCCGGAGCGGGGTCATTTTCGGGCCCTCCTCGGAAAATTGATCGACGTCCGGCCGGAACACCCGATCAAGGAAAGCCTGTTGTATTTTCGCGCCCAGCTGGCGTTGGCGGAAAAGGAATTTGGCGTCGTGGAGGAAGACGCGAACGCGCTGCTCAAGCAGTTTCCGTTGTCGCCGCTGCGCGCGCACGCGCACGGCGTTTTGATGCAGTCGGCGTGGGAGCAGCAGCGGTTTCGGCTCGCCGCGGACTTTGCGCGGAAGACCCGGGCGGAGTTGCGCATCGTTCCCGCGGTTGCCGAAGTCGGTTTGGTCGGCAACGCCCGGCGGGTGCAGGCCGAATTGGGCGTCCTGGAGGCGGAGGCTTGGTTTCGGGCCGGTCTCGCGGCGGGTGATCGCAGCGATTTTCGCAGCGCGGCCGATGCCTATGCGGCGGTGTTGCGGGAGCGGCCCGCCGGACTCACGGCCGGCCGGCTCGGCGCCCTCATGTTCCAGTGCGTGCTGGCGGAAATCAAGTCGGCCTCCGGCGAAGCGGGGAAAGTACTCGATGCCTTCGGGCGGGATCCGGCGTTCGACCTCGAAAACCGCTGGCAGGCGGAATGGAGTCTGGCCCGGGCCCTGCAATTGCAGGGCGAAGCGGGGGTCAAGGAAGCCTACGAACGCGTCAACAACCTGCTGGCCGACCGGACCGGCGACGGCGCCCCGTTGAAACCGGAGCTGCGGGCGCGGATGGCGTGGCTCCAGGCGCGGTTGTCATTTGATGCGGGAGACGTGACGCGCACGATTGAGCTGGTCGACCGGTTGCTGGGTGCGCCCCTCGCGATTGAAACCGGGCTCAAGCAGGAGATCGCGAGCACGGCGGTGCTGCTGCGGGCCCGCACCGAGTTTGCGCAAGGGAAGGAGACCGCGGCCTTGGAAACCCTGAAGAAATTGCGCGCCGAGTTTCCCGCCAGCGATGCGGCGGCCTCCTCGTACCTGATCGAATCCGAACATTATGCCGATCACGAGAAGATCGATGAGGCGCGAAACCGGCTCATCAGCCTGACCGACAACCCGGTGTACAAGAGTAGCGAATACGTGCCGTTCGCCCTGTTCCGGCTGGCGTCGCTGGCGGAGCGGCTCGGTCGCCCGGAAAATCTGCAGGAGGCCAACAAGCGAATCGAGGAACTCGTGGAGCTGGCGTCGCGTTCAACCGTGGCCGGCCAGGGCGATCTGTTGTTCGCGGCGCGGCTCAAGCAGGGGGATATCTTTCGGAAGCGAAACGATTTTCCGGCGGCGCAGCGGGCCTATGAGGATCTGGTCAACCGGTATCCACGAAGGCCGGACGTGGTGCTCGCGCAGCTGGCCCTCGCGGAGTGCCACAACGCCCAGTCCACGGCGACGGATCCGTCCCACGCGGACAGCGCGCAGTTGATCTTTGAACAATTGCGCGACCGCGTGGATGCCCCGCGCGATGTGCGGGTCGAGGCGGGTTACAATCTCGGCCTCCTGCTCGCGCGGCGGGGCAAAGCGGAGGAGGCGGTGGTGGTGTGGTGGCGCGATGTCATCGATCCGTTCCTGAAAGAGGAGTTGAAGCCGTTCGAGGCGGATGCCAAGCGACCCTACTGGCTGGCTCGCACGTTGCGCGAGCTGGGCGAGTTGCTGGAGAAGCTGGGGCGGCTCGACGATGCCCGGGAGGCGTATCGGCTGCTGTTGGAAAAACGACTGGGGTTTGGGGAAGCGGTGGCCCGGGCTCGGTTGGAACAGCTGGGCGTGCCCGGCCCGAAGCCATGAACGGAGGGCAGACACTTTCAAGTTTGCGACCGCCGGCCCGCCGCCAAATCTGACTCATGATGCCTGGCCTTGAACTTACTCTTTTTGCCCGCGGTGGACCGATGATCTGGGTCCTGGTCGGGCTCGCGGTGGTGTGCCTGATGCTGTTTGTCGAGCGGGTGCTTTACCTGCATCGCGGCCAGATTCGCGCCAAGGCCTTCATCGAAGGCATCAAGAACATCCTCGGGAAACGCCGGCTCGTGGAGGCCCTGACGGTGTGCGAAGAGACCCCTGGGCCGGTCGCCGCGGTGGTCAAGGCCGCGCTGCTCCATGCCGACGATTCCGCCGAGGAAATGCGCTTTTATGTGCAGGAAGCCGCCGTGGTGGAGTTGCCGGCGCTGGAGCGCCGGCTGGGATCGATCGCGGCGATCGCGCAGGTGGCTCCCCTGGTGGGCATCCTCGGCACGGTGCTCGGCCTGATGGCGACGTTTCTCGCGTTCGAGCATGGTGGCAATTACGCGATGGCCTCGGCCCTTTCCCGCGGCATGTGGCAGGCGTTGCTCGCCACCGCGGGCAGCCTGATGCTCGCGATTCCCGCCCACCTCGCCCACCATTTCCTGAGTGCACGCGTCCGGGCCATCGTCCGGGATGTGGAGTGGTCCGGCAATGAAATCATGAAGTACTTGCTGACTGAATACCGCAGGGGCCCCCGGGATGGGGCCGCGGCCGGAGCCCCGACCGATTCATGATTACCCGACCACTGGATCTCGCCGCCCGGCTGCGCCCTCCGCCGCGAAATTTTGACGGGCTGTTCCTGGTCAACGCCGGCCTGCTGGTCCTTTTTTTTGCGCTTTTTGGCTCCCGGTTTGTGCTGGCTCCCGGGCTCGGCGTGGATTTCCGCCTGCCGCAGGTGTCCGGGGCCAACGCCAATGCCCGGCCGCCGACGCATGTCATCAGCGTGATTAACTCCGGCCAGATCTTCACGACTGACGGACTGCGCAAGATGTCGGAACTGGGCGCTTGGTTGAAAGCTCAAGCGACAAAGACCGAGTCCCCCCTGCTGCTGGTGCGGGCGGGCGACGATGTGCCGATGGCGGTGCTCGTGGAGATCGCGAGCGCCGCGCATGGCGCCGGTTTCAAGATGCTTTTTGCGGTCGGAGAATCGACCGACCGAACCGTTCGCGTCGGTCGCTGACCTCACGATGGCAACAATTGAAAGCAGAATCCGCTGGGGGGTGGCGGTGGCGGTCGCGCTGACCGTAGTTGGGTTGTTGTCGCTGCTTTTTCGTCCGCCGCAACCGATTCCCCCGTCGGGTCAGGTGGTCGAGGGTCCTCCCCCGGTGCAGATGGCGCGTCCGACCACGGCGGATGTCGTCCTCAAGGACGAGGCGTTGGTGCGGGACCTCCGACCGCTCTTTTTGCCGACCGAGTTCAACACGACGCTGGCGGCGCCGCGCCGCGAACCGGGGCGGTCCATCCTCGACGACGAACCCGCGGGGTTGGGCTCGGCCGAAGCGGAGTTGGGCATCAGTCGGAACCTGCCTCCGGTCGCCTTGCTGAACACTCTGCCGGCGGAAAAGGCCCGGGCCAGAGACGTGCTGGCCTTCGCCGATGCCGGCACCGGCCTCGTGGGATTTGGCCGGGCGGGCGGGGTGGTCACGGCGTTGCAACACCGTGGTGGATATCTTGAGGTCGTCGCGGTTTCGACGGGTCAGCGGGTCCTAGCCGAACCGCTGCCGCCATCGTTGGGACCGACGGGAAACAGGGAGTGGGAGCCAATGGTCTTGATGGCGGCGGTCGATGCGGCGGGTCTTGCCTCCCCGCTGGTGGTCACCGAGAGTTCCCACTTGGAAGAAGTCGACGCACACTTCCGGAAAATACTCGCCTGGAAATTCCGGATTGGGGAGCGTCTGGCTCCGGGTTTCTACCGGATTGTCGTCGGGCCGTAGAATTTTACGCAATCGGTCGAATTTGCTGTTGACGGTGCCAAAACCGGGCTGCACGTTTCTTGGCTCTTTTCGTTTTTTGGCACTCCTTCATTCTGCCCAGATAGCTCAGTTGGTAGAGCACCCCCTTGGTAAGGGGGAGGTCGACGGTTCAAATCCGTTTCTGGGCTCCAGGGTCAGAAAGCACGTCGGCTCAGGCTTCTACGACGTTAATCCAGAGGTCAAATTTCATTATCACCCAAACAACCGTCTCCCATGGCTAAAGCCCAATTCGAACGCACCAAACCGCACGTAAACGTCGGCACCATCGGTCATATCGACCACGGCAAGACGACCTTGACGGCCGC
>SXSC01000038.1 GCA_005792355.1 Opitutaceae bacterium | reverse complement strand
GCGGCTCAAGCTCTACAAGGGCAACATCATCACCTGCGGCCGGAAATCGAAGTATTCGCTCTACGATGACAAGATCGCCTCGATGGAGGGGGTGAAGAGCTGGTACAACCAGAGTGATGCGACCGGCTTCATCCGCCTCAACGGCCTGCGCCTCCGGGCGCGCAAGCTGGCGCAGGGCGGGCCGAAGGTTTCCGCGCGGCGCGGAAACCTAATTTAGGTTTTTGCTCCGCAAAAACTCAGAACAATCCCTTGGACAGCACGCCGACAGCGGTGATCGGGCCGCTGTCGTCGAGGCCGTCGAGGGCGCGATTGGCTTTCTTCATGATGGCCTTTGTGTCGCGGAGCAGCGAGTCGTCGTGGATCAGCCTGCCCAGTGTGCCTTCGCCCCGGGCGATCTTGTCCGAGACGGAGCGCAGGCTCGCGATCGAGGCCTTGAGATCGTCGCCGGCCTTTTGATCGAACACCAGCGTGCCCAGCGTGCCCTTGCCGGCCCTGACCTCGTCGATGATGGACTGCGCGTTGGCCACAAAGCTCTTCGCCTGCGCCGCCCCGCTCTTGATGTCAGCGATTCCCGCGACGAGGTCGTCGTGCAGTTTCGAGTCGTTGATCAATTTGCCGAGCGTGCCGTCGCCCTTGTTCAGCTTGTCGGTGATCTGCTGCAAATTGGCGGTGGTGCGGCCGAGATTTTCGCGGTTGTCCGTGAGCATCCCATCGACCTTCTGGATGAGGCCCGGGCTCTGGCCGTCGCCGGTCAGGGCGGTGCCGAGGTGGCCGAGCGCACCCTCGATCTTTTTGCCGAGGTCGCCGAGTTGCGCCATGACCGCGCTGAGATCCGGGGTGCTCCGGGTGCGGATTTCGGCGCCTTCCCGCAGGAAGGGGGCGTCGGCGGTCCCGAGGTCGATGCTGATGTAGCCCGTCCCGATCAGACCGGTCGTCATGATCACCGCGGTCGCGTCGCTCTTGATCTTCTTGTCGGAGTCGATGCGGAGCACGGCCTCGGCGCGGCGGCCCGCCAGTTGGGTCCTGGCGACCTCGCCGATCCGCACCCCGGCCATGCGAATTTCGTCGCCCTCCTTGAGTTCCTTCAGGCTCTCGAATCCGGCGATGATTTGGTAGCCCTTGTCCTTGAACCAGAGCTTGCCGCCACTGAGCGTCTCAAAGGTCACCCAGATGAGCGCCATGCCGAGAATGAAGAACAGTCCGACGCGGATGGTTTGTTGTGTATTTTGCATGGTGGGAGAATTTGCCGGCGCGGGTGATCACCGCGCGAGGAGTTGGGAAGAGAGATGCGACGGACGAAAGATCAACTCTCCAGTTGCCGAAAACGGGGGTTTCTCAAATCGATTTTCGGGTTGAGAAAATCGGCGACACGCGGATCCGAGGGAGTGCGCAGTGCCGCCGGCGGGCCCAGCGAAACCAGCCGGCCGCCCATCAAAATGCCGACGCGATCCGCGATGCCGAGGGCGAGATCGCGATCGTGGGAAACGACGATGGTCGTGACATGGTACTGCTCCTTCAACGTGGCGATGATCTCGGTGATGGTGGCGGACATCACCGGGTCGAGTTCGCTGGTCGGTTCGTCGTAGAGCATGAGCTGAGGCTCCATCACGAGGGCGCGGGCGATGGCGACGCGTTTCTTCATGCCGCCCGAGAGCTCGGAGGGCATCTTCCGGACGGCGTTTTCCAGCGAGAGAATCTGGAGCGCGCGCATGACCTTTTCCCGGATGCCTGCCTCGCTGGCAATGCGGTGCTCGCGGGGATAGAGCGCGAGGTTGTCGTAAACGGACATCGAGTTGAAAAGAGCGCCCGCCTGGAACACCAACGCCATGCGGACCTCCTCTCTGGTGTGCGGAGAGGAGGCGTCACGGCCAGCGACGGTCACCCGACCCGCGGTGGGAAATTCGAGCCCGACGAGGTGTTTCAGGAGCACGCTCTTGCCGGAGCCGCTCGGACCCATGAGGACGAAGATTTCCCCCGGTTCGACGGCAAACGAAACATCCTTCAGCACTTCGAAGCGGCCAAAGCTCTTCGAAAGCTGATCGAGTTGCACGCCGACGGCGGCGGAGTCGGAGTCGGAAGCGGGAAGGCGCGAAGCGCTGAGGTTCGGCGTCGGCATGGGCTACATCAGGGCTTTCGTGACGAAGTAATCGAGCACGAGAATGAGGATGAGCGACGTGACGACGGCGCGTGTGACCGAGGCGCCGATTTCGCGCGGACCGCCGCGCGTGTTGAGCCCGATGTTGCAGCAGACGAGCACGACGGTGAAACCGAAAATCTCGGCCTTGATGAGGCCGTTGAGCACATCGCCAAACCCCATGTACTGGCGCATGGTGGCAAAATAGGACGCGGGCTCGATCGAGATGAAATGGGTGTATTTGGCGACGATGGCGCCGCCAAACCAGCCAACGAGGTCCGCCATGATGGTGAGCACGGGCATCATCACGAGCACGGCGGCGAGCCGGGGCAGGACGAGCATGCGGGCGGGCGGGATGTTCATCGTCTCGAGTGCGTCGATCTCCTGATAGACCTTCATGGAGGCGAGTTCCGCCGCGATCGCGGAGCCGACGCGGCCGGCGAGGAGGACCGCCGCCATCACCGGGCCCAGCTCGCGGGCCATGGTCAGCCCGACGAGCAGGCCGATGAATTGTTTTGGGCCCAGGTTTTCCGCCGCGACGCCAGACTGCAGGGCGAGCACGCTGCCGATGAAAAAGCTGAGGATTCCGACAATGGGCATCGTCGTGTAACCGATGAGATAGCATTGCTCGATGAAGCGAGGGAACTGGCGCGGGAGAGTCGGCACGTGCGACGCGGCCCGCGTCAGCAGCAGCAATGCGCTGCCGATGCCTTCGATCACGCGGAGGAGCGGTTTGGGGCCCCAGCGCAGCAGCCAGCCGAGCAGGGTGTCGCCGATTCGTTCGAAGCTGCGAAGGAAGGGGTTCATTTTGATTCCGCGCGACTGCGGCGGTTCGCAAAATCCAGCCAGAACATCCGCCAGCCGCCCCCCGCCGGCCGGTGAAAGCCGAACAGCCCGTGGCCGATCGCGACGCGATTTTCGGTTCCGGCGCGGGTGACACCGAGGAGCGGACCAAGATGAAATTCCTGGCGATCCTCCCCGGTGCTTTTTTCCCAGGTGACGGCGTTCCAGAGCAGCGCCGTGCGGGTGTTGCCGGGCGCGCGCTCGTCGTGGCGGGCGAGGGCCACGAGGGGAGACCAGATCTGGCGGACTTTCTCGTTGCCGGGGAAAAGCACCTCGAACGGGCTGAAGAGCTGCCACTGGCGGCGGCCGGCGCCGTTGTCCCAGTTGCTGAAGAGCGGCCAGACATGCGTCAGCGTGGCGATCGGTGAGTTGGCGCGGCCGGCGGCCCGCTGCTGTTCGTGCCAGTAGACAAAATAGAGAAACTGGCTGCGCGTGCGCTCGATGCCCTCGTCGATCCACTGGGCATGGCGGACCAGCGGCCAGGCGAACCACTGTTTGTCGTAGTCCTTGACGACTGAGTGCGTATAAAACGGAGCCCAACGATTGAGGTAGTGTTCGTCGCCGCGCCCCTGCACGAGGAAAGGCCAGAGATAGCGCCGCTCGCCGTAACGCACCGGCTCGGTGCGCTCCGTGAATCCGAAAAACGGCCAGACATAGCTTTCGCTCACGTAACCGGGGCCGGTGCTGCGGGTGTAGAAGGGAAGCACTCCGGTATCGCGGCGCGGTGGCGTGGCGGGTGGGTCGTCGGGGTGGGGCTGACGTGAGAGGTCGTAGACGAGCGGCCAGAGATAGAAGGTCTCGCGCGAGACGCCGGGGCGTTCAAACGTGCTGAACAGCGGCCAGACCCCCCAGCCTTTGGCGGCGCCGCGGGTGACCCGCACAAATGGCCACGGAGAGTAGGCTGTGACCGCTCCGAGCCTCTCGTTTTCCGCGTAGAAAGGAAAGAGCGTCCAGGACAGGCGTTCGAACCAGAATTTGTCGCGGATCGTGCCGTGAATCGGAAAAAGCGCGCGGTAGTTGCGCTCAGGTTCGACGAAATCGCGTTCGAACCAGAACGGGAAAATATCCAGTTCGTGGCGCTGGTCGAAATCGGTTGCTGGCGGCGGCGCTGCGTCGCGGCGACCCTGGCGGCGAATGAGTTCAAGGACGCTCCACTGGTAGGTCGTTTCGTCCAGCGAGTAGCTGAACAACGGATAGAGAAAATGTCCGGCGCGCAGCTCGCCCTCGGCGTTATTGAGTTGCACCCAGAACGGCCGGAAACCACGGGCCGAGAGGCCGGTCGGGCCGGTCGCAGGCTGGGAGAAGAGCAGGGGGCCGGCGGCATTCCAGCCGGAAGGGTTCCCGGGGGTGTTCGTGACCTCTGACCGGACCACAAACGGCCACGCGTTGAACTCCCGGCCGGCGACACTTGGGGCGGTTCCCACGGGCGCAGCCACGCAAAGCACCTGAGCGAGGCTCAGGGCGGCGAGTGCGGCTAGGCGGTGGGAATTCATGGTGATGCAGATTCAAACAAGGCGCAGACAATCAGCCCGCGGGTACTGGAGGAGTCGGCAATCTCCAGCCACCGCGAGCGCAAGGGATAACCGTTGGCAAAGGTCGAAGGCAGTGCAAATTCTACTTTCCGGAATGTTGAACGACACCGGCATGGGCAAAAAGATGCGGGATAAGAAAAAAGGGGGGCTGGTTCCGACCGGTCTCATATTTTGCCCGCCATCTTTTTGCCTCCCGGCCGGGCCGGACCAGTTTACCACCGAGACACCTGCCTGCGGCGACCTGTCGGCCTGCGGCCACCCACCGGCCGAGCCTTCGACCGGCAGGCGGCGACACGGAGCCGTTTCGGCACGGTCAAGGCTCCGAGCCTCTCCGAGTGGACGAAAACGGGTGCTTGGTATGAGTCTCAGTGTCTCCGTGGTGAGATCCGGGGCTGCGGGAACGAACCGGCCGCGGTGAGCGACGGAAGATCGGGATTGAGCGCGCCGAGTCGAATTCGTCGGTCAGCAGACTCGCCTGGCCATGCGCTCCTTGCGGCAGACGGCGATCCAGCGGGTTGAGGGCGGTCCGCAGTTTGGCAGAGGAATGGGTGGCAGGGGAATGAAATGCCGTGGAATTCATTCCTCTGCCACCCATTCCTTTGCCCTCCGGCTCCAGCGTCCTCCGTCGTAAGTGGACCCGCAGGGTCCTCAGCAAAAAAGCTCTCGTTATTACCTAAGCGCCATTTGGGTAAACCCGCTCCACCAGTTTTCGGCAAATACCCCGGGGTCCTTTACTCCAGCGGCCTAAGGATCGAACCGGCCGCGGTGACCGCCAGCGCACGCGCGCGTGCGGCCCTTGAAACCCATGCCCGCCGCCGCCCAGCTGTCGAAATCATCCCGCGCCCGCGGTTCGGGCGGCGGACGGGGCGGGTTTCGCCGGCAATTTCATGGCAACGTCGAGTTCGCCGCAGCTCAGATGCGCTGATATCCACCAGCGGCTTCACTCTTACGCCTCCAGTCCGCGTCGCATGTCCTCGTCGGTGACTCGCTCGTCAGCAGAAATTTTGTGAATTACGACCCGACCGGCGCGCGCGCTTACTTTTCGGCCGGCGAATCCGAAGAGACGTATTCCCCCGCTCGGGCCGCGCTGCCGATTGGCGGCGAGTTTCGTTTTCGACGGTCGGCTGGTCGTGGCGAGGCTGGGCATGCGGTTAGTGTGATGTGGAGACTGGGGCGGTCGAGCAGCTCCGCTGTGATGGGCTGCCGTGATGGGGCCATCCGCTCCTGCGGCAACGCGGCCACGGAGCTGCGGTTGATCGCGATTTTCCGGGCGCACGGGATTGCGGGGTGGCGGAGGGGGATGGTGATCAGAAGTGGGAAGTGGGAATGGAGTAATCAGTAATCAGTCGGCAGTAATCGGTGGTCGGAAGTCGGCTGGCGGCGCGGCTCCCGGCTCACCGGCCAGCCCGATTTTGTTTTTCCCCGCCTCAAACTCGCCCTCTTCGTCGATGGCTGCTCCCTCCTGCGGCGGGCAAGTCTGGCACGGGTGTCCGCTTCACGCGACGCAGCCGAAACAGAACGCGAAATTCTGGCGGGAGAAAGGCGGCGTACGGATCACCCTGTTCATAGCCTCAGCCCCGGGCGGCGGCGCGGGCGAGGCGATCGTTGATCGCGTGGGCGAGGCCGTCGCGATCCGGGGCGCGCTCCACGTGGAGGCGGGCGAAGCCGGCGTCATCGAGCCGGCGCAGCACGGCGAAGAGGCGGCGCGCCACGCCCCGGAGGTCACCCCGCGCATCGAGCCAGAAAATGTTCGCGCGGCGCGGGCCGGGCGGTCGCGCGAGAAAGACCCACGCGTCCTGGGCGGCGCCCCGGGCGTTGCCGGGGGCGAGCCGGTCGTGGAGGATCACCGGCGTGCGCGGACTGTAGTGACGCGGCAACAAGCCCGGCGCGAGTTGGGCGGTGTGGGGGGCGGTGCGGCGGGCGCCGACCGCGACTTTCACGCCGAGGGTTTTTTCGAGTTGCGCGCGGGTGATGGCGCCGGGCCGCAGCAACCGCGGGCGCGCGGGATCGCGCACGTCGACGATCGTCGACTCGACCCCCACCGGGCAGGGGCCGCCGTCGAGAATATGACGGATGCGGGTGCCGAGCCCGGCGCGGACGTGGGCGGCGGTCGTGGGGCTGATGTAGCCGAAGGGATTGGCGCTCGGGGCGGCGAGGGGCAGCCGCGCGAGTTGCAGCAGGCGGCGGAACATGGGGTGCGCGGGCATGCGCACGGCGACGCTCGGGAGTCCGGCGGAGACGATGGCGGGGACGATCGGTCGTTTGGGCAGGACCAAAGTCAGCGGTCCCGGCCAGTACGCCTGCGCAAGGGCGCGGGCGGCGTCGTTGACCACGGCGAGTTCGTCGAGTTCGACGAGGGCGCGGATGTGCACGATGAGGGGATCGGTGGACGGGCGGCCCTTGGCGCGAAAGATTTCGGCGCAGGCCGTGGCGTCGAGCGCGTTGGCGGCGAGGCCGTACACCGTCTCGGTGGGGGCGGCGACGAGCCCGCCGGCGCGCAGCACGCCGGCGAGGCGGGCGAGATTGCGCGGCGTGCCGGAGAAGATCTGCGCGGCAGCCCGCATTACCTGAGCCCTCCCCCTCCAGTCCAGGTGCGTTTCACGCCTGAACCGACGGAACCCAAGGAGTGCAGGCTGGGTGCTTGCCCGTTCGACCGGCTCATTCTGCAGGCCAGCAGAACGGGCGACTGCCACGCCGAATGTTTCGCTCGACGGCCGCCGCGTCGGCAAGCGACCGCCCTCCATTCGACTGAATCGATACTGCTGAGAGTGGTCATTCGGTAAGGCTCGTGGGTCGGTTCGGGTGCGGATTTTCCAGCTCCGACAGTCTGCTAAAACGGATGCATCACAAGTTTTTCATCCGGGCGCAGCCGTTTGCCGGTGCATCTCAGGGTCGCCTGTGGTTCGGAGGAAGGGCGCTTTTCCAAGCGCCCGGCGGCGGTTGAAAACCGCCGATCCGTCAGGCCAGTTTCGACCGGCGTCAATTCGGAGATGCAGCGATGACCAATTTATCCGACGCGGTGGATAGGTTCGGGCGGCGGCCGTGCTGCGTGCCGCAACACTCCGGATCAGGCCGGGGCGGAGGTTCGCAGCGTCGGGCCGTCGACCCAGCGGGCGGGGATCATCGTCGTCGAGGGCGATTCCGGAATGCCGGTTTCGTTGTGTTGCAGCTGGGCGATGAGCAATTCCGCGGCGCGCGCCCCGAGCGTGTGGGGTTGCAGGTCGAGGCCGGCGCAGGGGCGATTTTTCATGTGGAGATTGAGGCAGACGTAGCCGTGGGTCGCGGGCAGGCGGGCGCCGCAGCTTTCCATCCACTCGATCACGTCGGAATTGTGGCTCAGGACGACGTCGGGCCGGCAGCGGCGGAACCAGCGGATGAAATCCGCCCGTTGGTAGCGGTCCACAATGAGCGGCGGGATGGGCTTGATCCCAGGGTGGTTTTCTTGAAACGCGCGAAACGCCGCGCTCCACCGGTACTGCAGGCGTTCGTCCTGGTGTTTCTGCAGGAAGAGACCCGGCCGTCGGTACCCGAGGGGCGCGAGCCGCTGCAGTGCGGCCAGCAGGGAGCGAAACTGGTCGGAGCAGACCGTGTGCAGCCGGGGCCGCTCAATGATGTAGTCGGTGTAGATGCCGGCGAAGCGCGTCCAGTCGAGATGCGAAAGGTCGGGATCGCCCCAGACCGGGAGCAGGATCACGCCGCTGATCCCGCGGGATTGGAGGATCGAGTCGAGACGTGGCACGGAAACCCCCGCCTGGCCCACAGCGAAACGCTCGGTCTTGAAACCAAGTTCTGTCGCGCGCGCGCCGACGCCGGCGGAGAGTTCGCGATGATACAGCGCGGCGCCCGCCGGCCGGTCGGGTTCGTTGAAATCGATCGCGGCCAGCACGCCGCGAAACGTCGTGCCCCGCGAGCGGCGCAATTCCGACATCAGCGCGCCGGCGAGCGGATTGCGGCGGTAGCCCGCCTCGTGGGCGGCTTGCTTCACGCGGAGCGCGGTCTGGGGATCGACGCGCGCCGAGCCGCGCAAGGCGTCGGAGACCGTGGTGCGCGAGAGTCCCAGGACTTTAGCAAGCGTTCGAAGGGTGGGGGCGGCGGGCGGCATGGATCGGACTGTCCGGAAGATTCGGGGCGGAAGGGGGAAGGCAACGCGGTTTTTGGTGCGCGGGGATGGTGTGGGCGCGGCGGCGGGTGCGGGCAGCCGCCCGCCACCGGGCGGTGACCGCGGTCTGACCGGCCCCGCCGCCGGACGGTCCGCCGATCTCAATGCTCGCCGCAGCGTGGGAGACGTCCCATTTTGTCCGTGCTCTGCTTGCGACCCCCAAATGACCATCGGCAGCCTGCACGTCATCGACCTCGCCATCATCGTCGCCTACCTCGTCGCGGTGGTTTACATCGGGCAGCGCGCCGCGCAGGGCAGCACCTCGGAGGAGGGCTTTTTTCTCGCCGGCCGGAAACTCGGCAAGCTCTACCAGTTTTTTCTCAACTTCGGCAACGCGACCGAGCCGCAGGGGGCGGTGAGCACCGCGAGCTTTGTCTTCCAACAGGGCGCGCCCGGCTCCTGGCTCTCATTCCAGACGGTCTTCATGAATCCGTATTTCTGGTTCATGAACGTCTGGTTCCGGCGGGTGCGGCTGACGACGCTGTCGGACCTGTTTGAAGATCGCTTTGCGAGCCGCGGGCTCAGTCTTTTCTATGCGGTTTTTCAGATTCTGGTCGCGTGCGTGTTCCTCGGGTTTGGCAATGTGACGGCCTACAAGATCGCCTCGTCGCTCGTGGTCCGGCCGGAGGCCGCGTGGACGCCGGCGGATCGCGCGGCGGTCGAAGGTTATCGCGAGTTGAAGCAGATGGAGAAGCAATCCGCCGCCGGCACCCTCGCGCCGGCGGCCCGGCCGCGGCTGGAAAGGCTGCGCGACCAGAGTGCGCGCGGCGAGTTGCGGAGCTACATCACGGTGCTCAACGACCTCGTGTTCTACGCGGTGTTCACGCTGGTGGTCGGCACCTACATCGTGATGGGCGGCATGGCGGCGGCGGCGGTCAACGAGGGGTTGCAGAGCGTGCTCATCATCGTGTTTTCGCTGCTGCTGATTCCGACGGGGCTGCACGCGATCGGTGGCTGGGCGGAGCTCGGGAAAAGGGTGCCCAAGCACATGTTCGATCTGTTTGGAGCGGGGGCGTCGGAACAATTCTCCGTGATCGGGCTCGGGGCGATTCTGCTCGTGAGCATCGTGCAGAACGCCGGCCTCAGCCACAACATGGGCATCTGCGGCTCTGCAAAAAACGAGTTCGCGGCGCGCACGGGCGTGTCGGGCACCTATTTAAAGCGGCTGATGATCATCATGTGGTCGTTTGCCGGCCTGATCGCGGTGGCGCTGTTTGGCCCGGGCGGCCTCGCCGATCCGGACTCGGCCTGGGGCGCGATGTCGAACCAGCTCCTCGGCCCCGGCCTGGTCGGGCTGATGCTCGCCGGCGTGCTCGCCGGCACGATGTCGACGCTCGCGGCCAAGGCGCTCGCGATCTCCTCGCTGTTTGTGCGCAACGTCTACCGGCAGATCTGGCCCGACATCACGCAGTCGCAGGGGGTCTTCTATGCACGCTGCACCATCGTGGCGGTGCTCGTGCTCGGCACCGTCTCCGCGTGGTTGATGCGCGACTTCTTCTCCATCGTGAATCTCGTACTCACGGTCAACCTGCCCTTCGGCGCGGCGGTGTTGCTGACGTTTTTCTGGCGCCGGCTGACGGCCCCGGCGGTGTGGTGGTGCGTGGTGCTGACCTCGGTGGTGGTGTTGGTCGTGCCCTGGACGGCGTCGCAGGTGCCCGCGCTGCGCGACAGCCCGGAACTGACCCGGATGAGTGCGGCGCCGAACAGCCAGCCCTCGCCGGTGTTTTTCAACCAGGTGGTGCGCGCGCGGCCCGACGATCCCGCGAGCCCGCTCGTCGCCGCCGGCGGGCTCAACCGGTTGAACGTCGAATGCTGGTTGGTGAGCAAGGCGGGGGTCGAGGTCGACGGTCTCTCGAAGACGCAGCGGGTCACGCTGCAATTCTTCTTCGACAGTTTGTTTCCGTTTGTCGTGCTGATCGTGGTGAGCCGGCTGACGCGGCCGACGGACCCGGAGCGGGTCGCGCGGTTTTACGGCAAGATGAAGACGCCGGTGGGCGACACTCCGGAACTCGAGGTGACGGCGCTGGCGGAGACGCTGCGCCACCCGGCGCGGTTCGATCACGCGAAGTTGCTGCCTGCTTCGAACTGGGAGTTCTGCAAATGGGACCGGGTCGACACCATCGGCTTTCTGATTTGCAGCGCGCTGTCCGGCGCAATCGTGCTGGGGTTTGTGGGCCTGCTCCGGTGGGCCGCGGGGTGAAGGGGCGGGCGCGGGTCAGCTCTCCGGTCGGACAAGTCGGGGTGGCTGATCGTCGAGCGTGGCGTTCGGAGGGCTGCGTCAGGGCCCCCGCGCCCGTCGCGGGGCGCAGCCCTCCGATACTTCGCGGTCTGCTTCAACCTGGACAGACACCCCGACCTGTCGCCCTGACGTTTTTGTCTCGGCAACTTCCATCCCAACGCGTCGTCTCTCATCTCATGAAAACGATTGTCGCCACCGTGCTCGCCTGCGCCGGAGGCGTGCTCCTGGCCCAGCCCGCCACCACCCCGGGCGACCCGATCGTCGAGCTGCCGAAATTCATCGTGACCGACACGCGGGAGTTGCCGCCGCCGGAGTCGTGGAAACACGCGACGATCGCGGGTTTTGAGATCCTCACCAACGCGTCCGACAAGGCGACGCAGCGGCTCATCCGCGATTTCGACATGTTTCGCCAGGCGCTCGGCCATGTGTGGCCGCAACCGGGGCGCCTCCCGCACACGACGTCGCTGATCATCTGTGGTCGCGGGAACAAGTTCGACGGCTTCATCCCCGCCGGGCGGTACACGCCGGACGCCGCGTTCGCCAGCCTGTTCCTCAAGCAGAAGCACCAGACGGCGATTGTCATCGACCTGCAGGCGACGACGCTGAACGTGTTGAACGTCGACGGGGCTGACGATGCGGCGACGGGGACCGATTCCGGCATGGTCTCGGTCGAGCACGACAAGCAGCTCTACCGCGAGTACGTGCGCTATCTCCTCAGCGGGAGCGAGCCGCGGCAGCCGGCGTGGCTCGAGGAGGGGTTGTCGCAGATCATCATGCGGATGGAATTCGACAAGCGGAACATCGTCTTCGCCAAGCTCGAGGACCCGAACACGATCTCGGCCCAGGCTGCGATGACCATGCAGATGAACGCCCTCTCCGCCGCCGACGGCGGGGAGGCGATGACGCTGCCCGGCGCGCCGGCGGAGGATCGCGATTTCAACAAGGCGCTGCAGCGCAAGGCGCTGGTGCCGTTCGACAAGTTTTTCGCGATCGCGCACGATTCATCCGAGGCCACGAACACGCTGGGCAACAACCGCTGGGGCAAGCAGGCGTACGCGTTCGTGCACATGTGTCTCTACGGACTCAACAACAAGTACCAGAAACCGTTTGCGACCTTTCTGCAGCGGCTGGCGCGCGAGCCGGTGTCGGAGGCGATGTTCACGGAAGTCTTCAGCAAAAACTACAAACAGATGGCGATGGAGCTGCGGGGCTACATCGATTTCACCGTGTATCAGCACCGGGAATTCCGATCCAAGACGGATGTGATCATCCCACCGCCGCCCCTGGTCCTGCGCGAAGCCACGCAGTCGGAGATCGGCCGGATCAAAGGCGAGGCGATGGTGCTCGCGGGGCGGACGAAGCAGGCGCGGGCCGAGCTGGTCGCCCCGTACAGCCGGGGCGAACGCGACCCCTACCTGCTGGCCGCGCTCGGTCTCTACGAGAAGGAAAACGGGGAGGAGGCGCGGGCGCGGAAGTTCCTCGAGGCGGCGTTTGCGGGGAACGCGAAGCGCCCGGAGGCGTGCATCGAACTGGCGCGTTACCGGCTGGCCGACGCCATGGAGAAACCGGCGGCCGCCGGGCAGTTGTCCGCGGCCCAGACGACCGAGGTGCTGGCTCCGCTCCTCTTCGCGCACGGCAAGCCGCCAATCCTCCCGGCGGTTTACGACGTGGCGGGCGACACGTGGGCCCGCAGCAGTGCGACGCCGACCAAGGAGGACGCCAAGCTGCTGATTGAAGGCGCGCAGTTGTTTCCGCAGCGCCTGAAGCTCGTGTTCCAGGCGTGCGTGCTGGCGCGGGACGCCGGCGAAGTGCGCGCGGCCCATGCGCTCGCGGATCACGGCATCCGGCTCGGGCCCGATGCCAGGGTAAGGACACGCTTCGAGGAATTGAAAGCGACGCTGCCGCCGGCACCGCCGGCACCGCTGGAAATGGCGGAACCTCCGCCGGCCGTGCCCGCCGCGAAAAAGGCGAAATAGGTCCGGCCCCGCCCCCGCCATGCGTTTCCATTGCCGGAACGGTTCATTGAGCGGTGGAGCCCGTTGTCCCCAACGGGCTGATTTGAGGGCGTACGATTCAAAACCCGATGAGGACATCGGGTTCCACCCTACGGGGGATTCGTTTTCAGAGGGAAAACGCCCAACGGCCGCAGGGAGACGACTCCGCTCCGCCGCCTGGCCCCTGCTTGGCCGCATCGTAGATCGGCGGCAAAGCACCGTTGCACGGTCGCCGCAACCAAAGGAGGGGCGGTTGCCCAACCGCCCAGCCAGGGTCGGTCGACGGTTCTTTGGCGGTTGGGCAACCGCCGCTCCTTGGAAAACGATCCAAACTGTCCCAAATCGGATCGACGCGGATCGAGATCCGCGCGGCGGCGAACACCGCCCGGTGGGACCGCGCGTGGCGCGGTTGCTGCTCGCCGCGGTGTGGCTGGCCGCCGCGCCGCCGGGTTTCGCGCAACCGGTGCCGCTGGTGTCCCCGACCGATCCGATCGTGGAGCTCCCGGTGTTTGAGGTGACGGACTCCCGGCTCCTGCCCCCGCCGGAGAAATGGCACTATGCCGAGATTCCGGGCTTCGAGATTCTCTCGCGCATCTCCGAGCGGGAGACGAAGCGCTTCATGCGCGACTTCATGCTGCTGCAGACGGTGATTGGCGAAATCATGCCGGGACTGCTGCGCGGGCAGACGCCGGTGCCGACGGCGCTGTTGTTGTGTGGCGGCCGTGGGAAGGGGTTCGACGAATTCCTGCCGGCGGACCAGTCGATCGAGCGCTACGGCTCGAACAGCGTGATGTTCAATTCGCCCGAGCGCTCCGCCATCGTGATCGATTTCGCGCTCGATGAACTTCAGATCGAAGGCGACACGCGGCTGGAGGCGGATCCGTACCGGGCGTTTTATGCCGCCTATTTTCGTTTTTTGATTCGCCGGCAGACGGGGGACAAGGCACCGCCGTGGTTCGAGGAGGGGCTCGTGCAACTCTTCGCGGCGACCGAATTCGACAAGAAGACGGTCGTCTTTGCCCAGATCGGCGACGGTTTTGGCGCCGAAAAAATCGGCGACTTCAACCGGATGCTGCAGCGCCGCGCGATCATGCCGTTCGCCGAGATGCTCGCGCCGGAAGGGCCGCGCCGCCGCACGCCGTTTTGGTCGGCCCAGTGTTACGCCTTTGTCCACTACTGTCTTTACGGCTGGGGACTGAAGAATCAGCAGCCGTTTGTGCGCTTCGTGCAACGGCTCTCCACCGAGCCGCCGAGCGAGGCGTTGTTCAAGGAGTGTTTTAAGAAAACCTACCGGCAGTTCGCCACCGAACTGCGGGGCTACATCGACTTCACGGCGCACAAGAAAATCGAGTTTCGGGCGAAGAAAGGTTCGGAGCTGCCGGAGCCGCCGGCGATCACGCTGCGGCCCGCGGCGGATCATGAGGTGGGCCGGCTGAAGGGCGAGGTGCTCCGGCTCGGCGGCAACGGCGAGGCCGCGCACAACGCGCTGATCGCCCCCTACGTGCGCGGCGAACGCGACCCGCGGCTGCTCGCGGCGCTCGGGCTCGACGAACGGATCGCGGGCCGCGACGACCGCGCGCGAAAATTCCTCGAGGCCGCGGCCACCGCCAAGGTGGTCCGGGCGCGCGCCTACCTCGAACTGGCCCGGCTCCGTTTCGACGAGGCCCGCGCGAAGCCCGGCGCGCGCGAGGGCCGGCTGGATGCTGCGCAGGTCACGGGCGTGCTCACGCCGCTGTTCGTGGCGCTGAAGCAGCCGCCGCCGCTCGCCGCGGTTTATGGCCTCATCGCGGACACCTGGGCGATTTCCGACGTGCCGCCGCAGGCGGAGCACCTCGGGGTCGTCATCGGAGGCGTGAAACTGTTTCCCGGCGACACCGCCCTGTTGCTGCAGGCGACGCTGCTCGCGGCGAAGCGCGGCTTTCCGGCCGAGGCGCTCAGCCTGGCCGAGCGGGGCGTGAAGGTCGCGCGGGACAGCGGCGAACAGGATCGCTTTCGCCTGCTCGCGGCCACCTTTGCGCGGGATGCCGCGCCGGCGCCGGCGGTGGAGCTGACGCCGGAGAAGTCCGAATCTTATCTGCTGAAAAAACCATGATCCGAAAAGCCTTTGTCATGAGTGTGAACCCCGGCAGCGAGGCCGAGTATGCCCGCCGCCACCAGCCGATCTGGCGGGAGCTGGCCGACGTGCTGACGGCGCACGGCGTGCGCAACTATTCGATTTTTCTCCACGAGGAGACGCGGCAGCTCTTTGCGTATGCGGAAATTGAGGACGAGGCGCGCTGGGCGGCGATTGCGCAGACGGAGGTGTGCCGGCGCTGGTGGCGGCACATGGGCGACGTGATGCCCGCGAACGCCGACCACAGCCCGGTGTCCCGCGGGCTGCGGGAAGTGTTTCACCTCTAGCGGCGCGACCAATAACTTTCGTGACGTGCAGCTGCGAGCGCCAGCGAGTGGACCACCGGCGCGCTCCACTCGCTGGCGCTCGCCGCTACTTGTCACGCTACTTTGCGGTCGGCACACTAGCGGCGCCGCCGCGGCGCTCCTCAGGGCGCGCCTTTTTTCCCGATCCACGGCAGGGCGTCGAGGTCGACGTTGCCGCCGCTGAGGATGATGCCGACGCGCCGGTGCGTGACGTCGAGGCGTTGTTCCATGATCGCCGCGTAGGGCACCGCGGCCGAGGGCTCGATGACGATCTTCACGGCGTCCCAGATCATGTGCATCGCGGCGACGATGCCGGCCTCGCTCACCGTGACGATGTCGTCGACGTATTGCCGCGCGAGGGCGAAGTTGGTCTGGCCGATCGACGTGCGCAGGCCGTCGGCGATCGTGTCGCTCGTCGTGAGCGGGATGCGTTGGTGCGCGCGGAAGGAACGCGCCGCGTCATCGGCCCCGGCCGGCTCGGTGCCGACGATTTTGATTTGCGGCCGGAGCGCCCTGGCGGCCACGGCGGTGCCGCAGAGCAGGCCGCCGCCGCCCACGGGGCAGAGGAGGTAGTCGAGGTCGGGAATTTCCTCGAGCAATTCAAGGGCGGCGGTGCCCTGGCCGGCCATCACGCGTTCGTCCTCGAACGGATGCACGAGGTTGGCGAGCGTTTCCTCGAGGAGGCGAAGGCAGGTCGCCTCGCGGGCCGCCTGGTTCGGTTCGCAAAACGTGATCCTGCCGCCGTAGGCCTCGACCAGGCGGATCTTGGGCTTGGCGGAATTGGAGGGCATCACGATGTACGCGGGGATGCGGCGGAGCTTGGCGGCGCGGGCGAGGGCGGCGGCATGATTGCCGGAGGAATGGGTCGCGACGCCGCGGAGGGCCTCGACGTCGGCGAGGGAGAAGACGGCGTTGGTGGCGCCGCGGGCCTTGAAGGCACCGGCCTTCTGCAGGTTCTCGCATTTGAAAAATAGTTTACCCCCGCAGGCCGCGTTGAGGCGGGCGTTGGTCAGCACGGGGGTGCGGGTGATGTGCGGGCGGATCCGCGCGTGCGCGGCCTGGATGGTGGCAAGATCGAGTGACATCGCATGGCAGCTTGCGTGATTGCGGGCCGGGGTGCAAACTCCGTGCATGGTCAAAAAACTCCTGCACACCCGGATGCGCGTAAACGACATCGAGCGCACCGTGAGGTTCTACGAGACGGCGCTCGAGCTGAAGATTGCGCGGCGCAGCGTTTCCCCGCGCGGGGCGCAGATCGTGTTTCTCGCGACGCCCAACAGCGACGAGGAAATCGAGATTTGCCAGTTGCCGAACAGCCCGGGCGTGCAGGTGCAGCCCGACCTGATGCACCTGGCCTTCGAGGTCGAGAATCTCGCCGAGTTTACGGCGAAATTGGAAAAGAAAGGCTACCAGCTGAGCGACGGCCCGACCCCGACGAGCAGTGGTTCGGTGATCGCCTTCATCGACGCCCCCGAGGGCTACGAGGTGGAGTTGATCCAGCGCGCGAAGTGACGTGGAAGCCGCCGCTCCAGCCGCCTCGCAGCGTTGGGGCGCGGCCTGGCCCGATGGGCTGGCGTTTGGCGTGGGACTCGCGCTGGCGTGGTTTGGCAGCTGGCGGACGACGGACCTGATCTGGAGTCTTTGGCTGTCGAGCCTGATCGTCGGCTACGCGATGATCGCGTGGGGCGCGTTCAGCCCGGCGTGGCTGCATTGGCGCGAGGCGAATTTCGCCGGATTCGTTTGCGGGCTGTTCGACGGGCTCGCGAAGCTGCTTTTTTTCTCGGTGCATTTTGGTGTATTTCATGCGGCGCAGGCCGCGATTCTGAATGATTTTTTTCCGCTGGTGGAAAACGTGGTCTTTCCGGGCTTCGAGGTGCCCGGTGAGGCGCTGCGGCGCTACGGGTTGTTCCTGCCCGTCGCCGCCCTTGCCGAGCGCCGTCGATTTCGCCTGGCCCAAATGCCACCCGAGCCACCCCGGACTTCGGTGAAAGCGGCGGACATCGCGGCGCGCAAGGCGCGGCAGTCGTTCGGCTGGGAAGCGTTGATCATTCCGTACAAGAACGTCGTGCGCCTGCACCTGCTGATCCTCTGCATTGCCGGCGCGCATTTCGCGAGGCTGGACAGTTTCGCGGTCTACGCCTTGGTGTATGCCGTTTATTTTTTCCCGTGGCGGCTGCTCTTGCCCGCGCCGGTTGGAGGAGGGTAGCCAGCTGGTTTACCGCCGACCGGGGAGCGAGAGCACTCGGAGTCAAAAGGCGAAAACACCTTAAATGGTTTGTCACGTAATACGTGACAAAGACAAAAATGCCCCAGACCTCTTGTCACGTAATACGTGACGAAGGCGAAAACGCCCGGAGAGTTTTGTCACGTATTGCGTGACATGGGAGAAAACGCCCCAGACGTCTTGTCACGTATTACGTGACAAGCGGTTTTTGGGCGGAGCGGCGTTCCCAGGCGAAGAGGAACTGTTGGGCGAGGCCGGCGAGCGGGCCGAAGTGCGCGCGGCCAAACTGGGCGACCTGCGCCGGTTTCCAATCGTCGAGCCCGTAGCGGCGGGCGAGCGCCTTGAGAATCCACGTGTCGACGGGAAACGCCTCCAACCGGCCGGCGCCGAAGAGGAGCACGCAATCGGCGATTTTTTCGCCGACGCCGGGCAAGGTGCAGAGACGTTCTTTGGCGGCGGCGTACGGCAGGTGTTCCGTTTCCTCGAGCCAGCCTGGATGCGCGGCGAGAAACTGCGCGGTCTGGTGGATGAATCTTGCGCGGAAACCGAGCTGGCAGGCGCGCAAGTCGGCTTCGGAAATTTGCGCAAGCTCGGGCCAGGTCGGCAGGCGGCGAAGGAGGGGAATTGCCAGGTGAGAAGTGGCAAGGGGCAAGGGGAAGGTCGGCCCACCGGGTTGTCGTCCCCGATGGCGGGCTGAAGGAGCGGCGGTGGCCAACCGCCGGTGGGCGTCTGGACGGCGAGGGCGCTTGGCAAGCGCCTCTCCGTCGATCGGCACTTCGACTCGCGGCGTTAAACCAGGGCTGCACCCCGCCAATGGCGCGCCGTGGCGTTCGGCGAGCAGCGCGAGCATCTGCTTGATTTGGACGATCTGCTTTGTCGCGCTGCAGAGAAAGCCGAGGAGCGTTTCGCCGAAGGGTTGGCGCAGGATTCGAAGCCCGCGGAAATCCGCGAGGCAGCGCGCGAGATGTGGATCGCTGCGCCAGGGCAGCGAGTCGGTCAGCGCGGCGAAATCGCGGTCGGTGCCGAAATATGTGGAGAGGGCGGTGGCGGTCTCCGGCGCATTTACGAGCGGAGAGCTCCACTTGGTTTGATCGCCGGGGCCGAGGCTCAGACATCCTGACCTGCCCTGGAATCAGGGTGAACCCACTTGGCGATAAATCAGGCGGAGGTTGGTGGTGGGGAAACAGGTTTCCGTGGCGGTGAGGGTTTTGCAGAGTGCGGCGACGGCGGCGTCCTGTAACGG
>SXSC01000037.1 GCA_005792355.1 Opitutaceae bacterium | reverse complement strand
CCACAGAGATCACGGAGGGAAAAGAGAGGCCACAGAGCGGAGGAGCGGGCGTTCTTTTCCGGTGGTATTCTCTGTGACCTCCTGCCGGGCCTCAGTGACCTCTGTGACCAGCGGTTTGATTCCTTCGGTTGCGGTTGACGCGTTAGGAAAGATGCGGGTTACCGCATGCTCTTGAATCCCTCTTCGATTCCATCGGAGATGCGCGCGAACACTTCGTCGAAGGTGCCCATGCCGTCGATTTTGATCACCCCGTGCAGCTGGTTGTACTTCTGAATGACCGGCACGGTCTTCGTCTCGTGTTCGTGAAGACGCTTCACGATTTTCGCCGTACTGTTGTCGTAGGGCATGCAGCGGTCCGTCTTGCTGCGTTCATCGAGCCGGCGGATGAGTTCCAGGGTCGAGAGCTCGATTTCGACGATCTTGGCGATTGAGGAACCGTGTTTCTTCAGGAGGCCGTCGAGAATATAAGACTGCACGAGGGTGCGCGGATAGCCCTTGAAAATAAAACCCTTCACGCCTTTCGAGTCCGCCAGCTTTTTCTCGATCAGCTGCACCACGATCTCGTCGGGCACCAGCTGGCCGTTTTCATAGAGCGCGGTGATGCGTTTTCCGATGTCGGTGCCCCGCTTGATTTCCTCATCCAGCATCGGCCCGGTGGCGACGTACTCCAAATCGTACTTCCGGGCCAGCGCGCGCCCCTGGGAGCCGCGGCCCGATCCGGGATAGCCGAACAACACCACGTTGAAGAGTCGCTTGCTGAATTCGTTTCGGATGATTCCGGTGATTCGGGTGCGCACGTCTTCGATCGGCGCCGCTCCGTCCACCTCCAGATAAATGCCCCGGTCCCGGTAAAACTGGAGCACGGGCAGCGTCTTGTCGTGGTACTCCCGCAGCCGGTTGCGGATCACCGCCTCGTTGTCGTCGCTGCGACCCGAGGTGATCCCCCGGTTCAGCAACCGCCGGACGGATTCCTCTTCCGACACGGTCAGGCTGATGAGGCAATTGAGCGAGGTGTGGAGCTTCAGCATCAGTCCTTCGAGGATGTACGCCTGGATGTAGGTGCGCGGAAACCCGTCGAACAGAAAACCGTTGGAGCCGAGGTTCTCGGTGATCGTCTTTTCGATGATTTGCACGATGATCTCGTCGGACACCAGGCCACCGGCGGCGATGATGCTCTGGGCTTCGAGTCCCAGTTTGGTTTTTCCCGCCATTTCCTTCCGCAGCAGGTCGCCGGTGGAAATGTAGAACAGGTTGTATTTCTTAATCAGGAATTCCGACTGCGTTCCTTTGCCGGCTCCCGGTGGACCAAACAGGGCAATGTTTAGCATATGGCGAAGTTTTTTATGATTTACGGGCGCGAACTTCAAGGCAAAGGCCTCCGCATCCCTTGGCAATGTGTGTCCGCGGGTTGTCTCCGGTTTTACGGGGGCGCGGCGTCCGGATACCGGCATTCCAGCGGGCGGCGGCTGATCCCCGAGTTGGATCAATCCGGCGGACCCTGCGGTGACGTCGACCAAGCGCCGACGAACGGTTCCGGGGCCTGGCTGGACGCTGCGGCGGCCGACTTTCCGGTTTCGCACCACGGGGACGTGACGTTTGCGTGCCGCCGGCGTCTGCCCGGGAGGACAAACAGCATTTTACACCGAGAATTTCACCGCGACAACCGCCACAATGGTCTGCACGCTTCATCCCCCATCCTTGCTCGATGAATCTGGCCTATCTTCCCCGACTCGCCGCGACTGCATGGCTCGCCTGCATCCTCGGCTCCCTCATCGCCGCCCAGGCGCCCAAAGCGAAGCAGACGCGCAGTGCGGACTTGAACGCCGCCGGCACGGGTGAGTTCGTGCTGCACAAATGGTCTGGCGCGCTCAACGTGCCCGATCCGGTGGCCTGCACGGTCGATCCGCAGGGGCGCGTGTATGTGGCGGCGACGACGCGCCGCAAGGTGGGCGACCTCGATATCCGCGAGCACACGCGGTGGATCCCGGACGACGTCGCGTTGAGCAGTGTCGAGGACAAACGAGCATTTTATCATCGTGAACTCGCGCCGGGCAAACTGCGGGCGCCGCGGGGAAGCCTGAAAGACCACAATGGCGACGGCTCGATCGATTGGAAAGATCTCACGCACCACACCGAGCGGATCTACCAGTTGCGCGACACCGATGGTGACGGCACGGCGGACCAGATCACGGTCTTCGCCGAGGGCTTTAACACCGAGGTCACGGGCATCGCGGCGGGCGTGCTGTATCACGACGGGTGGGTCTACGCGACGATCGCGCCGGATCTCTGGCGGTTGAAGGACATCGACGACGACGGCGTGGCGGACATCCGTGAGGTGGTCGTGCACGGTTTCGGCCATCACATCGCCTACGCCGGCCACGACATGCACGGCCTTACGGTCGGGCCGGATGGACGCATCTACTGGAGCATCGGCGACAAAGGACTGAATGTGACCTCGAAGGAGGGCAGGAAATTCTCCTTTCCGAACGAAGGCGCGACGATGCGCATCGAGCCGGACGGAACCGGTTTCGAGGTTTACACCCGGGGCAACCGCAACGTGCAGGAGCCGGCGTTCAATGATTTTGGGGATCTGATTGGCGTCGACAACGACGCCGACCAGCCGGGCGAGCGCGAGCGCTTCGTGCATCTCGTCGAGGCGAGCGACAGTGGCTGGCGCTGCAATTTTCAGTATATGAAGCTGGACAGCCCCTGGATGCGCGAAGGGCTCTGGCAGCCGCATTTTTCGGGTCAGGCGGCGTACATTCTGCCATCGCTGCTGAGCTACTCGGATGGACCGGCCGGCTTCAAATTCAACCCGGGCACGGCGTTGGGCGAGGCACAGAGTGCAATATTTTTGCTCAGTGAATTTCCGTCGGGCAAGATGCGGGGCTTCCGCACGGAGCCGGAGGGCGCGACATATCGGATGACCGGTGCGCGCATCGTCAACGACGGCATCATGGGCATTGGGATGAGCTGGCAGCCGGATGGCTCGCTCATGATGGTCGACTGGATGGGCGGGTATCCGCTCGACGAACTCGGGGCGCTCTGGCGCGTCGACGCGAAGGAGGGGGCGAGAAATCCGCGGCGGGCCGAAACGCAGCAGATCCTCGCGGCCGGATTTGCGCGGCGGCCCGAGGGCGAACTCGTCGGCCAGCTCGGTCATCGCGATCAACGCGTGCGGCAGGGCGCGCAGCTCGAGCTGGCGAAGCGCGGCCAGTCGGCCGCGTTGCTCGCGGTCGCGCGCGATGTGGACGCCTCGCAGCTCGCGCGGATTCACGGGCTCTGGGGTTACGGGCAGCTCCTGCGGCGCGGCGCCGCCGGGTCGGCCGGCGTGGTGGCGCTGTTGCGCGAGGCGGATCCGGAGATGCGCGCGCAGGCGGCGAAGATGCTCGGCGAGGCTGCGACCACGGGCGCAAAGACCGCGGGCCGGTCGCTCATCCCGTTGCTCGCCGACGCGGCACCGCGCGTCCGCTTGCAGGCGGCGATTGCCCTCGGCAAATATCGCGAACCGGCGGCGGTCGACGCGCTTTTTGCGCTGGCGGAAAAAGACGCGACCGTGCCGGTGCTGCGGCATGCGGCGGTGACGGGCCTCGCGGGCTGCGCCACCGCGGCGCAGTTGACGGTCGGGCAGACGCAGGCGGCGCCACACGTGCGGCTCGTGGCGGTGGTGGCGCTGCGGCGGCAGGCCTCACCAGCCGTGGCTGAATTTCTCCGCGATGCCGACCCGCTCGTAGTCGAGGAGGCGGCGCGCGCGATTCATGATGATCTCTCGATTCCCGCAGCTTTGCCGGCGCTGGCGGCCCGGTTGGAGAGCACGCCCGCGAGCGCGGTGATTACCCGTCGCGCGATCAATGCCAGTTTGCGGGTGGGCACGGCAGCGACGGCGGCGCGACTGCTGGCATTTGCCCTCAACGAGGCGGCGCCGCCGGAAATGCGCCGGGAGGCGCTGACGACTTTGCGGATCTGGCGGAGCCCGCCGCGGCTCGATCGGGTTGACGGTTATGCGCGGACGATCAAGGCGGCCGCGATCGAAGGCGTGCTCGCGCTGCACCTCGACCGGTTGCTGGCGCTCACGGATCCGGAGCTTAAGACCCTCGCGATCGAGATCATGATTGCGCACGGCCTGAAGGCCGGCGCCGACCAGATCGCGGTGATCGTGGGCGAGACGATGGCCTCGGGTGAATTGCGGGCGCAGGCTTTGCGTTTGCTGGCGGGCGATCAGCGCCGGAACCCGGCGTACGACCGGGCGCTGCAGCTTGCGCTGGCGCCGAATTCGCCGGCGCCGCTGTACCGCGCGGCGCTGACCTTGCTCGTGACCGACCAGCCGGCGCGGTTGGTGACCGAGGCGCTGACGGCGTTGCAAAGTCGCAGCCTGGCGGAAAAGCAGCACGCGCTGGCGCTGCTCGCGCAGGCGGCGACACCCGCGGCAGATGCGGTGATCGACGACCTGGCGGTGGCACTTGCCGCCGGGAAATGCGATCCGGCGTTGAAGTTGGATGTGATCGAGGCGTTGCGGGAGCGCGGCGAGGTGAACCCGGTCCTCGCGGCGAAATTGAAGATGCATGAATCTTCCGCGGACGCGACGGCGCGAACCGAACTTCTGGTTGGGGGCGACGTGGCGCGCGGCCGCGACCTCGTGGCGAATCACCTGGCGGCGAACTGCACGGCATGCCACTCAGTGGAATCGGCGTCGGGCAGTGAAGTCGGCCCCAATCTCCGGGCCATCGGGAACCAGCGCGACGCCGCGTACCTGCTCGAGTCGTTGCTCACGCCCTCGGCGAAGATTACGGTTGGCTATGGCATCGTGAACGTGACGTTGAAAAACAAGAGCGAGGTCACGGGCACGCTGGCGAAGGAAACGCCGGAGGCGGTGACGGTGCGGCAATTTGACGGCAAGCAGCAGACGATTCCGCGGGCCGAGGTTGCGGGCCTGACGCCGCCGGTCTCGATCATGCCGCCGATGCTGGGAATCCTGCAGCCGCGCGAAATTCGCGATGTGGTCAGCTATCTCTCGAGTCTGCGGGGCGGCGGGAGAGGGGAGCGGGCGGCGGCGAATTCCGAAGAACCTAAGTGAGTGCGGCCGGAGTTCGTCGACGGCGGCATCATTACGATCGTCAGAGAGGTTCCAACGGGTCAGGCTGTGGTGATGAAAACCAAATGGTCGTTCCTGGCGGTGGCCGGATTTGGCGCGGGTTTGCTCCCGGCGGCGGAAGTGTTGGTGTGTGACGCGGCGGATTTTCGCGCGGCGCTGCGGGCCGCCACGCCCGGCACCAAGATTGTGCTCGCCGAGGGCACGTATGGCGGCGGATTCAATTTTTCCGACCTGCGCGGCGCGGAGGGGAAACCGATCATCATCGCTTCGGCGGATCCGAAGAAGCCAGCGGTGTTCCGCGACGCAAAGACTGGTTTGCACCTCGCGAATCCCGCCTATGTCGAGCTGCATGACCTCGAGTTCACGGTGTTGTTTTCCAACGGGCTGAACATCGACGACGGCGGGAAACGCGGTGGCCCCGGAGCCCACCACGTGGTGCTGCGCGGCCTCCGGGTGCACGACATCGGTGGTGGTGGCAACGAGGACGCGATCAAGTTGTCGGGCGTGTCCGATTTCCGGGTCGAGAACTGCACGGTGGAGCGTTGGGGTGCGAGCGGTTCGGGCATCGACATGGTCGGGTGTCACCGCGGACTGATCATCGACAGTGTATTCCGGCATACGACCCCGCCGGCAGCGAATGGCGTGCAATGCAAGGGCGGCTCAACCGCGATCGCGATTCGCCGGAATCACTTCATGAATCCGGGCGGGAGGGGGGTAAACGTCGGCGGCAGCACCGGTCTGCAATTCTTCCGGCCGCCGCTGGTCGGCGAGGGGCCGCACGCGGAGGCGCGCGACATCCGCGTCGAAGGCAACCACTTCGTCGGAGCGATCGCGGCGGTGGCGTTTGTCGGAGCCGAGGGCGCCGTCGTGCGCTTCAACACGATCGAGAATCCGGGCCGCTGGGCGATCCGGATTTTGCAGGAAAACAAGTCGGCGGGTTTCGTCGCCTGCCACGATGGCCAGGTCACCGACAATGTAATCCTGTTCGAGGCGGCGCGCTGGTCAGAGGGCGGCGTGAACGTGGGCACGGGCACGGCACCCGAGACGTTTTCGTTCGCGCGCAACTGGTGGTATTGTCTCGACCGGCCGCAGCGCAGCGAGCCGAAGCTTCCGACCACGGAGCTCAACGGCGTGTACGGCCGCGATCCGGCGCAGGCGAAGGGGATCGCGGGTGACGGCGCGTGGAAGGAGTAGGGCGTCTGACTGGCAGACGCCAGATGGTTTTAGGCGCCAGGGAAGCGGATTTCGCGATCGGCGAAGATCCGCCGGCTGGCAAAAAAAAGCGGGGTGAGGGCACCCCGCCTCCACCACCAGAAAACCCGATGGGGACATCGGGTTCCCCCTCCGAGATCAGGCCGTCTTGATCGTGCGCTTGGCGTGGTCGTAGAGGGTCTTCCGGCCGGTGTCGTAAGACATCACCGCCATCAGGACCGCGATCGCATGCTGGTAGCCGGCGTCAATCGAGGCGTGTGGCGTTTCGCCACTGCGCATGCACTGGAGCCAGTTCAAGAAGTGATCGGGGCGTTCGATCGGCGTGACGTCCATCTTGCCGCGAATCTGGCCGTCGCGCTTGGGGCCGCCGTCGGCGCTGTAGGTGGGCGCATTCCAGTTGTCGACGGCGAGCGTGCCTTTTTCGCCGAAGAACTTGCGGGTGTTGCCCGCGCTGTTGGCGAAGTTGTTCGAGCTCGTGACCATCATGCCCTCCGGGTACATCCAGGTCGCGATGACGTTGTCGGGCACGGTGAAGTTGTTCTCGTCTTTCCAATAAGTGACGCCGCCCATGCACATGCACGACTGGGGGAACCCGCAGTCAGTGACATAGTGCATCAGGTCGAGGAAGTGCGCGCCCCACTGCGGCACCGGGCCCTGGCAGAACTCGTAGTAGCCGTACCAGGCGGAATACTGCCGCCCATCGAAGGGCCGCGATTTCCGATCGCCGAGGAACTCTTTCCAGTCGACGTCGGCCGATTGCACGTCGCGTTTGAGATAGCTGTACCAATAGGGCGGCGTGCTGTTGCGGGTTTCGTCGACGCGGGAGATTTTCCCGAGGATCCCGCTCTTCACGAGTTCGCGCGAACCGGCGATGCCGGGGAGGCTGCGGAGCTGCGTGCCGACCTGGATGATGCTGCCCTTCGCCTGCGCGGCCTTCGAGGCGTCGTACGCGCGAATGAGTTTGTCCAGTTCCGTGGCGAGGGGCTTCTCGATGTAGATGTGTTTCCCGGCCTTGGCGGCGGCCTCGAGATGCGTCGTGTGGTGAAAATCGGGCGAGGCGACCATCACGGCATCGATGCCCTCCAGCGCGAGCAAATCCTGGTAGGAAACAAACTGCTTCGCGTCGCGGCCAAACCATTTCTTCACCAGGCCGTTGGCGTCCGCGCGCGCCTTGCTCCAGGGATCGGCGACGGCGACGATTTCAAAATTGGTCGCCTCGAGATGCTTGTGGATGCCCTCCATGTGGGCGGTGCGGCCGCGGCTGCCGCAGCCGATTTGGGCAATGCGGATGCGCGAGTTGGCGCCGATCGAGCGCGTGCGCTCGGCGGCGGTGAGAAACTTGGGCGTCGAGGTCGCGAGTGCGGCCCCGGCGGCCAGACCGGCGGAGGTCTTGAGAAAATTGCGACGCGGCAGGGTGGAGGCGGGCGGGGTCATGTTCATGTGCAAGGAGGTTTCGGTTTTTTGCTTCAGGAGGCGATGATTTTGTCCAGCTGGGCGGAGAGGCGGGCGAGCCAGTCGGCGTCGGTGAGATCCGGTGTGCGGTATTGTTCCGAGATGAGCCAGCCGGAATAGCCGACGGAGTCGAGGGCGGTCATCACGGCCGGCCAGTCGCTGTCGCCAGTGAAGAGTTCGGTCCGAAACCCCGCATACGGGCCCTTCTCGTCACGGAGTTTGCGGCTGTATTCCTTGACGTGAATTTTCACGATGCGCACACCGAGTGTGCGGACCCACTGGTCGGGCCAGCCGGAGTCGATGACATTGCCCACGTCGAAATGCCACTTCACCGCGGGTGATTTGAACGAGTCGACATAATCCCTGGCCTCCAGCGGGCTGAGGAGAAACTTATTCCACACATTTTCGATCGCGATGGCGACGCCCAACGATTCGGCGAGCGGCACGGCTTTCTTGATCTCGGCGATGGAGCGCGTGTAGGCGTCGGGGTAGGAGATATCCTTGTTGACGATTCCGGGGACGAGGAGGACCGAGCTGGCGCCGTAGGCCTTGGCGTCGCGCAGGCCCTGCTTGAGGCCCTCCAGGCCGGTTTCGCGCATGGTTGGGTTGGGCGACGTGAGGGGATGGCTCCAATGCGTGGCGATGACGACGCTCGGGATCTGGAGGCCGGTGGCGTCGCGCGCGGCGAGAATTTCCTGCTGGTTCATGGCGCTGCTCACCTCGACGCCGGCGAATCCGGCATTCCGCAGCAGCTGGAAACGTTCGAGGACGGTCGTCTTGTTCTTGGGGTCGACGCGCAGCGTCCCGAACATGAATCCCTTTTGGTTCGTGCGGCGCGGCTTTTCCGCCGCGCGGAGACCGAGTGGTCCAAGAGCGGCCAGGGCCGCAGATGAGGTGAGGAAGTCACGGCGCTTCATGGTGAGAGTGACTACCGTGATGGATCGACATCGCAACCTGAATTTGCCCCGGCGGGTTCCTGATTTGTTTCGTTTCGGCCGGCTTCCCCGCCCTTACTTCGAGACGTCGAACCCCGGTTGCCGTACGATTTATCTGGCGAAACGGACGAACAACGGTGAGGTGAACAGGCCCCAAACTGTGCTGCGTTTCACCCTTTCATTCTTAAAACCCTGCGAATTTGCGCCCATCCGCTCCGGCCTGCAATCAGGGCGGTCAGGGTTCGCGGGTGCGACGGAGTCCGGGATATTCCGTTCGCGGCGGATGGCGGCGGCGAGGTCCCCGCGGATTTAACCATGCGCCTGCCACTCTGGGTCCTTCGCTGGATGCACAAAAAGGACTTCTCCCGGAAGAGGCTCCGGGGAGGGCGTCTGCATGGTTGGTTTGGCGACCGGCTCTTGGTCAAAGAGCTCTGGCTGCCGACGCATACCTCCCTGGCGCGGGCGTGGCTGGTCGGTTTTCCGATCACCGTAACACCCTTCCTGCCCGCTCAATCGGTCTTCGCGTGCATCGCCGCCCTGATGGTGCGTGGCAATCTGCTCCTCTGCATCGGGCTGCAGTTTCTCTCGACCCCCCTGACCGCGCCCGTGCACCTGCCCGCGTGCTATATTGTGGGCGAGTTGGTCCGCGGGCGCAGCCCCAGCAACTCCTGGAATGGTGTCACGGAAGACACGTGGCATCTTTTGACGGGGGATGCCGTCACCTCGCTCTACCTAGGGGGCGTGGTGATCGGTCTGCTGGGCGGCGTGATCGGCTATGCGGTCCTGTACCATACGTGGAAAAAAACTCTGCCACGCAGCACGCGACCGCCGTTTCCCACCGGCGGCACGGATCCGGGCTCGCCCTGACCCTGCCGTCCGATCAATCCTCCCGTCGATTCCTTCAATCCTCCCACCATGAAACGCATCCTCCCCCTCCTCTCCTTCATTTTCGTCCTGACGGCTGGTCGCGCCAGCGCAGCCGACGCGAATACGCTGACCTCGGCGGAAAAATCCGCCGGCTGGAAACTGCTCTTCGACGGCAAGTCGCTCGATGGCTGGAAAGCCAGTGAGAACCAAGGTTCATTCACCGTGCAGGACGGCCTGCTGGTCGTCTTCGGCAAACGATCCCATCTGTTTTACACCGGCCCGGTGGCGAAGGCCAATTTCAAGAATTTTGAGCTGCAGCTCGACATCATGACCTTCCCGAAGGCGAATTCGGGTGTGTATTTTCATACCGAATACCAAGAGTCCGGCTGGCCCGCCAAGGGCTATGAAGTGCAGGTGAACAACACCCACAAGGACGTGAAGAAAGGTGCGGGTCTCTATGGCATCAAGGACAACCTCGTGGCACCGGCGAAGGATGGCGAGTGGTACACGATGCTCATCCGCGTCGAGGGCAGGCGGGCGCAGACCTTTGTGAACGGCAAGCAGATCGTCGACTATACCGAGGAGGCCAAGGCGGAGCGCCCGGAGGCGATGAAGGGTCGGCTGATTTCGAACGGCACCTTTGCGATCCAAGGCCACGATCCGGAAAGCAAGGTGACGTACAAGAACGTCAAGGTTCGCGTGCTGCCCTGAGGGCCGATCCGGTGGGGCCGGCGACTCAGCCGAGCGCTTCAATCACAGTCAAACCGGGGATCTCCCGAAAGTGCGCATCCGCGGTCAGCACGGTGGCACCGGCGTGCAGCGCGCAGGCGGCGATGATCAAGTCCGGTGCGGGCAAAACCCTCCCCTGGCGGTCGAGCGACCAGGCGAGGTGGGTCGCTCGTTCCCAGATCTGGTTCGACGTCGGAACATAGATCATCACCGAAAAACGCTCCTTCAGCCGCCGCAGGAGATTCGGATCGCGGACGCCACGGCAGACTTCCAGCACGATCATTCCGCAGGTGCCGAATTCCCGATCATCGACCTCGGGATCAAATTGCAGAAACGGATCGGTGCCAGCCCTCAGCGCACCGATGAAGATATTACTATCGGGCAGGATTAGTTGGGACATCGGGAGCATTGGGCTCAGCTACGAGAGGCGTCGTGCCCTCCCAATCCGGGTAGGAGGCCGGATCGAGTGCATTCTTCAGCTCGTCCGGGCTCATGCCCAGGCCGGCGCGGAAGAGCTCCTTCATCTTGTGGCGACGAGCCATCTCACTGAGGGCAATCTCCACCGCCCCTGTCTTGGTTTTAGCACCGGTGATCTTCATCACTCGCTCCAAAACATCCTCGTCGATGTGCATGGTCATTTTCATAATGCACACCAAGGTATGGCATGAATGCCATATCGCAATGAATAAGTATGGCTCTATAGCCATACCGTCTGTATCATTATTAAATCAAACGCTTTCCAGCAGTTTATTTAACCGGGTGACCATGGAAGTAACATCATCCAAGAGGCCGGCTCCGATCAGCGCGTTGTCGAGCAATTGCTCCGCGACCAGCTTGGCGCGGTCGGGATTTGTGGTGTGGGTCTCGAAGAGCCGTTTGATCACCGCGTGGCGCGGGTTGAACTCGAGGTTGACGCGCAAGGGGCTGTCGGCGCCGTCCTTGTTCATGGCTTTCATCATGCGCCGCATATGGGGCGACGTGAATTTGTCGGCATTGAGCGCGAGTACGGGCGAGTCCACGAGCCGGTCGCTTGGCTTCACTTCGGCGACGCGTTCGCCGAGGTTGTCCTTGAGCCAGGTGGTGAGCTTCTTGGTGTCGTCTTCGCTCAAAGCGCCGTCGGGCTTCGGGAGGTCGGCGAGTTTCACGTCGGCGTGATCGGCGGCGGTGAGTTTCTTGCCGTCGAATTCGCGCACGTTGTTCATCACATATTCGTCGACCGCCTCGTAGCAGAAGATCACCTCGAGATTGCGCGCCTTGAAGCCCTCGAGATAGGGACCGCTTTCGATCGATGCCCGGTTGGGTCCGACGAGGTAAAAGATCTCCTTTTGTTCGCCGCCCATGCGCGTCACGTAGTCGGCGAGGGCGGTCGTCTTGCCTTTTTCGGTGAGAGACGACTCGAAGCGGAGCAGCTTCGTGAGCTGATCCTTGTGGGTGTAGTCGAGCGCGGCGCCCTCCTTGATGAAGTGCCCGAATTCCTGGTAGAATTCCGCGTAGGCGTCGGCGCGGTTGCGGGACTCTTCGTCGAGGAATTTCAGAAACCGTTTGGTGATGACCTTGTTGAGTTTCTCGACGAGCGATTTGTCCTGCATCGTCTCGCGCGAGAAGTTGAGCGGCATATCCTCTCTTTCGACGACGCCCTTGAGAAAGCGCAGCCACTCGGGGAGCACGTCCTTGGGTTTCGCGTCGATCAGCACCTTGCGGCAGTAAAGCGAGACGGCGGGTTCGAGGCGGGAGAGACCGAGTTTCTCGGTGTTCTCCTTCGGCACGAAGAGCAGTGCGTTGATCGCGATGGGCGCATCGGCGCTGAAATGCAGGCGCAGGCGCGGCTCCTCGAAGGCGTGGGCCTGGAATTTGTAGAACTCGGTGTATTCCTCCTCCTTGATTTCGTTTTTCCCGCGGAGCCAGAGAGCCTGGACGGTGTTGATGCGTTTGCCGTTGAGATTGATCGGGAAGGAGACGAACGCACTGTAACGCGTAAGGATCTCCTTGACCTTCCACTCCTGCGCGAAATCGCCGCAGTCGTCTTTCAGCTCGATCACGATCTTGGCCCCGCGGCGCTGGCCTTCGCTTTCCTCGATCTCGTAGGTACCGGAGCCGTCGCTTGACCAGACGTGCCCGGGTTCGCCGGTGCGCCAGGAGTGCGAGTAGACCTTGACCGATTTGGCCACCATGAACGCCGCATAGAACCCGACCCCGAACTGGCCGATGAGGTTGGCATTCTTGGCGGCGCCCTCGCCGAGGGCCTTGAGAAAGGCCTTTGAGCCGGAATGCGCGATCGTGCCGAGGTTTTCGGTGAGCTCGGCCCGGGACATACCGATGCCAAAGTCCTGGATCGTGATCGTCTTGGCCGTGTCGTCGGTGGTGACGTTGATTTCGGACACCAAGGTGTCGTCGAAAATCTCCTTTTCGGTGAGCTGCGTGTGGCGGAGTTTTTCGAGTGCGTCGGAGGCATTCGAAATGAGTTCGCGGACGAAGATTTCCTTCTCGGTGTAAAGAGAATGGATGACGATATCGAGCAGCTGCTTGATTTCAGCCTGGAACTCGAATTTCTGCGGAGTGGCGGTGGACATGGATGGTGAAAAGATGGTGGAGAATGGATCTGACGGGGACGGTTTAGTCTGGTGAGCCGTGCAGTTTAGCAGCTTCGGCGAAAAATCAAGCTACGGGTTTGAGTGTCGTTGCGTGGGCTGGAGGGCAAGGGAACGGGTGGCCGGGAAATAAATTCCCCGGCCACTCATGCTCCGGCCACCTGTTCCGCCGCGACGATTTCAAGATCTCCGAAGATCTTCGGTGGCGGTTGCCGCGTTGGGAAAGGTTGAGCTAGCTGCTCACGGCTGGAAGCCGCTCGACCCTGATCCGGCGCGGGTGTTCGGCGGAAACGTCGGTGGCGATCACGCGATAATCGCCAATCATGAAGGTCTCGCCGCGTTTCAAGAACTGGCCGCGGTGGCGTTCGGCCCAGGCGGCGACCGTATCCCGCGGCTGCCACTCGAAGGCCCAGCCCGTCTCCGCCTGCAGTTCGCGCATGGTGAAAAGTCCGCTGACGACGATGGCCGTGTCATTGTGCTCGAAGATCGGGCCGTGGCCGAGATCGAGCTCATCGCGGATGTCGCCGACTATTTCCTCGAGCACATCCTCGAAACTCACGATCCCGGCGGTCTTCAGGTCGGCGTCGAGGACGATCGCGAGGTGGACGCGCGACGTGCGAAACAGCTCGATCATCGTGTGGATCGGCGTCTTCAGCATGAAGGTGAGCGCCGGCCGCACCAGCGGTTCGAAGGTGGTGTCCGTGCCCAACAACTGTGCCTGCCAAAGCCATTCGCGCACAAGCAAGATGCCTTTCACGTCGTCGAGTGAGCCGGCGCACACCGGAAAGCGGCTGAAGCCCGCGGTCTGGGCGGCGCGCATGTTCTCCGGCATTGATTTTTCCAGCCAAAGGGCGACGATCTGGTCGCGCGGTCGCATGACCTGTTGGGCGGTTACCGTGCGCAGGCGAAGGGAGCGGACCATGATGCGGTTGATCAGCGCATCGCCCGGGTGCGCGTGGCGCGCCTGGCTGAAGACGTACTCGAGCTCTTCGGAGCTAAAGGTGTGTTCCCCTTCTCCGCCGGGTTCGAGCCCGAACCAGCTCACGATGCGGTTGGCCGCCCCGTTGAGCAGCCAGATGAACGGAAAAAACAGCCGGTAGAAATAAACCATCGGGGCGGACAACCACAGCGTCACGGCCTTGGCGTGCTGGATGGCGAACATCTTGGGGGCCTGCTCACCAAAAACGATGTGCAGAAAAGTGATCACGACGAACGCGACCGAGAATGAAATCGAATGCACGGCGGTCGGGTCGGTGACGCCCCAATCCGCGAGCACCGGGGTGAGCCGACGCGCGATGAACGGCTCGCCGACCCAGCCGAGCCCAAGGCTCGTCAGCGTGATGCCGAGTTGCGTTGCCGACAGCACGGCATCGAGCCGCTCGGTCGCGAAGAGCGCAAACCGCACGCGCCAGCCGCCGGTCTTGGCCATGGGGCGCAATTGGCTGGCGCGCACCTTGACGAGGGCGAATTCGGCGGCGACGAAGAAGCCGTTGGCCCCGACCAAGGCGAGAACCAGGAGAATCTCCAGGAAAATTTTGACGGATTCTGGCATCAGCGGACGACCTCCGGGATGGCAAATGGCGGCATCCCGGCCAGCCTGCACCGGATGGGTGCGGGCACAATTGATTTCTACGGCTGCAACGCGCGCAGCGGGGTCAGCGTCACCGGCCCCAACAATCCCGAGAGGGTGAGTTCCCAGTTGGACGCGTCGAAGGGTTTGTAGTTGATGTTCACAAAGTTGATTTCGCGCATGATTTTCCACGGCTGCTTGCGCCGGTCCATGTCACGAATGCGGTTCGCGGCGAGATTCGTGACGTCGAGCTCCAGCACGTTGCGGCCGGGCTGCAGCAACTCGCCGATGCGCACCTGCATCGGGTTGCTCCAGAGCGTTGCGGCCACCTTGCCGTTGACGCGCACGCGGGCGCTCTCCCGCACCTCGCCGAGGTCGAGCAGCCAGTCATCGGCCGCGATGTCCGGCGCGTCGAAGGCGAGCCGGTAGCGCGCGGTGCCGCCGAATCGTTTTGCCTCCTCGCCTCCGAGTTCGGTCCAGGATTTGAGCTCGGTGGTTTCCAGCGCGGGCGGAAGCTCCGGGCCGCCTTTCGTGAAAGCAACGGCCCACTTGCCGCCCAGCGCAAGCGGTGGGCCGGCAACGTCGCGATATGGCCACGGCGGCGGGGTGCTCGCGGCCCGGCGCGCGGTGCGGATCACCAGTGATTCACCAGCGGCGAGTCGCAGGTAGATCTGGGCCTGGCCGCCATCGCCAGCCCGGACGGCCGCGGCCCCGACGGTACCGGTCAGCGGATCGAGGAGGGTCGCGGTGCGGACCGCAGCCCCAAGCGTGGTCCATCCCTCGTGTTTTTTGGCGGTGAGATTGGTGAAAAAATAGTCGGTGCCGGCGTCGGTGGTGCGACGGATGAAGTTGATGCCGGCATCGGCGATGGCCTCGCGCGGTACGTCCCGGGCGGCGACCGCGGCGGGAATGTCGGCATTCACGGTCGCGCGCGGGCCCAGCGCGGCGAGCGCCTGTTTGAACTCCGCACGGCGTGCCTCGAGCCGGCCGTAGCCCGGCACGTCTTCAGGCAGTTGCTCGAAGATGATCGTTGCGCCACCCCGGGCGAGCGCGGCGATTTTCTGCAACGTGCCGAGCGGCATCCGGCGGGTGGCGGGCACGACGATCAATTTGTAGCGTGCGCCGGGCGTGACGAGTGCGCCGGCGTCCAGCTGGGTCAGCTGCAGTTGCGCATCCGAGATGTAGTCGAAACCGTAACCGCGCTCCAGCAGAGTTCGCGCGATTTTCCCGACGGGTTGCGCGGTGAGCCATTTCACGTCGTGGACACCGAGCATTTTCATCAGGCCGTCGGCGTTGTCCCACACATCGGCGAGCGGCCAGTAGAGCAAGATGTCGTTGTCGGGCCGGCCGCCCTGGAGAATGGACTGGATGCGCCCGAGGTAACGGTTGAGCGCGCTGAAATCATCCCACCAGGTGTTGTTCGGCTGAAACTGCGTCGAGGCGTAAAACAGCCAGCCCGGCCACGGCGCATCCTGCGGCGAGAAAATCGTGCCGTGGTAGAAAATGTGGTTGATGCCGTCGGCGAGAATGCGATCGAGCTCGGGCTTCACGTCGGCGAGCGACTCCTTCCAGTGGTCGCGCAGCCAGGTGGCGCTCTCGCTCGATGCGAGCGGGCGGCCCAGCACGTGCGCGGCCGAGGAGGCCATGCGCATGACGAGCGGCTCGGGCAGATCCTGCTCGTTGCCGGTGCGAATTTCGCCGGCATTGCGGCGCAGGCCGGGGATGGGAAACGGCGTGGAGCCAAACGTCTCGGTCTCGGGAATGTCCACCGCGCCGTACAAATCGAGAAGGTTGGCGGGCGCGCCGTGCGATTGATTGCGGACCATAAAACCGTGCTCGTGCGACCAGACCACCCAGGTGCGGAGAAAAGCGAGATGAAGCCGCGCGAGAGTGTCGCGGTAGTCGGCCTTGATGCGGGCCAGGGTGTCGCGGTCGAGGGACTTCACGTCGGCGGCGTTGCGGGTGGTGAGCTCGGCGGCGAATTGCTGCACATCGTAGCCATGCATCTCGCGGAAGACGGCCGGGAGTTTCGCCGTCCAGCTCGCGTTGTAGTATTCGAAGGAATCGTGAAACTGGCCGCGGATGAGTCCGCGGGGAAAATTTGCGAAGGCCCGGTCGAAGGGCGCGAGATAATGGCGGAGCGCGTCGGGCGAATAGGGATCGATGACCAGGCCCTCGCCGCCGGGGGCGGCGCGTTTCACCATCATCTTGGTGGGCTTGCCGGCGAGTTTCCCGTCGACGAGGACGGCCTGCGCGAGGGCGTGGGCCTCGCCGATCCACGGGCCGCCAAAGGGCCAGCCGGTGCCGGTGGCCATGTCGACGCTGAGACCGAGCCGCTGGGCCTCGCGGCCGGTGTGCTCGAGCATTTCCATCCATTGCGGCGAGAGAAAATCGAGATAGCGCGTCTCGTAGCCCTTCGCTCCGTAAATTGGCGTGATCTCGACGCCGCCGATGCCTGCGGCGGAGAGTTGTTCGAGCTGCCGGGTCAGGCTGGCCCGGTCGACGGCGCTGCCCGGCCACCACCAGCGGGTCCAGGGCTTGTTTTCGCGGGTTATTTCGGGCCAGCCGAGATTGGTCGTCGTGTTCTGCGCCAGCGCGCCAACGCTGAATATGACGGTAGCGAACAGGAGGCGAAAGGGACGCATGGCGGAAAGAAAAATGGAGCGCGCATCGGTTGCGACAACACCGCGGCGGGCCGGACAGTCGGGCGGGCCCGGCCGACGGACAAACGCTTGACGGCCAACTTCGGTGTGCGGCGGGCTCGAGGAGCTTTGGATGATTTTGCGTCTCCGGCCGGTATACGATGAACGCCGGCCGCTCACAGCGGCTTCGCCGTCCGGAGGATCTCCTCCAAACGGGGATCTTCGCTCAGTTTCTTGAAAAAAGGATCATGGCGGATTTCCGACGGCGTGACGGCACTGGGTCCGGTGAACATTGCCCGCAAGGCAGCCAGCGCCTCCTCCGGCCGGCCGATCGACACCCAGATGCGGGCGAACTCGAAGGGCATGAATACCGTCGTCATATACGGGTCCCGCGGCATGGCGATCTCTTGGGCGTTCTTCATTTCCTGTTCCGCCTCCGTCTTCCGGCCCGCGTACGCGTGCGCCCGGGCCAGGCCCAGCTTTACGAGCGGTTCCTGTCGTGGGGTCCAGCGCGCAGCATTCTCGATGTAGCTGGCGATCGCGCTGTCCGCGTGGGTTTTTGCCGCCGCCAGGTCATTGCGCAAGAACGCGACCATCGCCCGATGCAGCGTCACGGGATCCTTGATCGTCAGATCCAAGCCCGGCACGGGTGTGAAGCGCCGGTCGTCGAGTACGCGCGCCGCGGTTTCAAGATTTCCGGCGGCAAACGCCTCCTGATAGTCCTTGAGGAGCCCAAAGGTGTCATCAAACGCTCGGGGTGACTCCGCCCAGGCTCGCACGTGCGCTGCGCGATCGCCGTCCAGGGCGTACTGCGCCCGGACCGCAAGTTCACGCACCCAGGGTGTATTCGGATTCAGGGTTTCAAAACGCCGGGCCGCGTCGCGCACGGTGGCATAACGCCGGAGGGCGAACTCGGAGATCATCAATTGCGTGCCCGTGTACAGATCGTGCGGATTGAGGTCGGCGGCGCGTTCGAGTGCTTGCAGTGCTTCGGTAAAGCGGCCTGCGCGGCGCAGCGCCAGGCCCGTCTTCGTCAGGAGCTGGGCGTCGTTGGGCAGTCCCGCTTCCGCGGCGCGAAACTCGGTCAGGGCCCGTTCCCAGTCATTCTCACAGAAATAGGCGAAGGCGCCCCGGGCGTAGCTCGTCTCGGGGGCGCTGGCATCGAGCCGTTCGGCGTTCTTCAACGCCGTCGCGGCGAGGGCGCGGCGGACCGGCGTCGGATCGAGCGAAGCGAGAAAATACATCTGCCCATGCAGCGCCGACAGGCGCGCGTACGGACGCGCAAACGTGGCGTCACGGGCGATGGCCTGCTCATAACCCGCCGCCACTTCCTCGAACACCGACCGTTTCGAACGGCTCGTGAGCACGTCCTCGCCCACCAGCGCCGCGAGGTACAACTCATAGGCCACGGGATCCTGGGTCGGCCGGCGCGTGAGCAACGCCTGTTCGGTGCGCGTGAACTTCGCCTTGAGCGTGCGGGCAATCTCCTGCGACACCTCCCGTTGCAGCTCGAAATACACCTGCTTTTCGTTGCGATCGAAAAGCTCGGCCCAGAGCAGCTCGCCCGTCCGGGCATCGGTCAGAGTGAGGTTTACCCGAAAGTTTTCGCCGATCCGCTTCACGCTGCCCTCGAGGAGCGCGGCCACCTCGAGCTCCTCGCCGATCTTCCGCAAATCGCGCGCTCCGGGATCCCGGTACTTGAGGACGGACGTGCGTGAGATCACATGGAGATCGCGGATTCTCCCAAGGCTCGTGGTGATGTCCTCATGGATGCCGTCGACGAGCCGATCGTTGTCTTTGTCCCCGGCCGGGTTGGCGAACGGCAGGACGGCGAGCGATTTTTCCCGGGCCGCCGTACTGGCGGCCTTGCGAGGGGTGGTCAGCCATCCGACGGCCCGCCCCGGTCCGCCAGCCGAATTGCTCAAGACGAAGAGCAGTACACCGCCGAGAATCACGGCCGCTGCCCCCGCCCAGATCCAGAGCGGAGTGCGCCGTTCCGCGATCCGGGCTGTTTTCAGGATCTGCGGCGGGCGCGACCCTCCGGCGAACGGTTCGGCGGTCGCCGGGGTCGGCTGGAAATGGAGCAATTCCGTCACGCGCTGGATCAGCGCCGGCGGCACCTCAGGCGTGGCCAGCCGGCTCCACTGCACGCGGAAAAATGCGTCGGGCACGTGCGCGTCGCGCTCGCTGATGCCTTCGATGACGATCGGCATCAGGAACGCGACATGGTCCGCCATGTCGTGCGTGCGGTCGACGGCGAGTTTCCACTCCCGCCGGAAGTATCCTTCCGTCCGCTCCTGCGTGCTGGAAGAAATCAAGGGGATGAAGAGCGAACAATCCCGGATTTGCCGGCGGATTTTCCGGTCCCAGACATCGGCGCCCCGCAATTCGCTTTGATCGAACCAGACCTCGATGCCGGCCCCGCGCAGGGCTTCGCAAATCCGGCGCGCCGTCTCGACATCCTGCGAGGCGTATGAGAGGAAGACCGCGGTGGCGCCGCCGGAAGTCGCCGGAGACGTGCCCCCGCCAAAATCTGAACGCGACTCGCTCAGAGCTGTGCCCTCCCGGCTGGGATGGGAGATGAGTTCATGGAATGGAAAGCGCGGGACATTGAGTTTTGGGCGATGGCGCTGCCCCGCTTGTTTCCGCAGGGTGGCGTGTCCGATCAATCCCGCCGGCTTCTGCCGCGCAACCCTGTTTTCTACCTTGGCAACGCGAAACAGTAATACCTGTCACCCGCTTTCGTCTCGGGCTTGCCGCCGCCGCCGGCCGCGATGACCACATACTGACGGCCGTCGATCTCGAAGGTCGACGGCGTCGCGTAGCCGCCGAACTCCATCTGAAATTCCCACAGGAGCTCGCCCGTGTCCTTGTCGTAGGCGTGAAACCGCTCGTCCATCGCCGCGCCGATGAAGACGAGGCCTCCCTTGGTCACGATCGGACCACCCATGTTGAAGGTGCCGGTTGGCGGGAGGCCGCGGGCCTCGAGCTTCGGATACGTGCCGAGCGGCACGGACCATTTCACCTTCCCCGCGTTGAGATCGACGGCGTGGAGCTGGCCCCACGGGCGCTTGTTCACCGGAAATCCCTCGGGATCTTTCCACTCGTGATGGCCGGTCATGACGTAGGGAATCTCGTTGGCGAAACTCAGCTGCAAATCCTTCGTCTCGATTATCTCGTCGTGGCCGTCGCCATAGAGAAAGGCCACGATCGCGTTTTTTTCCTGCGCGGTGAAGCTGGCAAACGACGGCATCTGGCCGCGCCCGGTCTGCATCAGGTCGAGCACCTGCTGCCTGGTGAGGCGCTCACGCACTTTCTCCAATGACGGCGAGGCGGGGTTCAGCGGTGAGCTTATGCCGTGGCAGGCGGAGCAAACCCCCTGATAACTGCGTTTGCCGAGTTCGTGCAAAGAGACGCGTGCTTCCGGTCGCGAAGGCACCATCGAGGTCCATTCGACCTCGTTGCTCGTGTTGACGAAGACGGTATGTCGCTCCGGATCGAAGGCCGCGCCGCCCCATTCACACCCGCCATTGAACTGTGGCAGCACCGCTTTTTTCCGCAACGACGGCGGTGCGAACAGTGGCGCGGGCAAGATGTCGCCAAGTTGTTTCAGCACAAACTCCCGGGCGGCGGGATTGAGATCGGTGACGTCGTCGCGCGTGAAACCCTGCGTCGTCAGGCGAAATTCCTTCGGCGGCATCGGCTGGGTGGGATAACTCACCTCGCCGGGGATGTCCGAAAGCAGCACGGGCACTTCCTCGACAGGAAACAGTGGAGCGCCGGTCACGCGATCGAGCACGAAGAGATGCCCCATTTTGGTGGGCTGCACGACGCAGTCGATCGTGCGGCCTTCCCGCACGAGTCGCGCGAGCACGGGTGGCGTGGGCAGATCGTAATCCCAGAGATCATGATGCACCGCCTGAAAGTGCCAGAGGCGCCGGCCGGTGGCGGCGTCGAGGGCGAGCGTGCAATTGCCAAACCACCCCGCGCCGGGCCGGTTGCCGCCCCACTTGTCGTTGGCCGGCGAGCCGGTGCCCATGAAGACAATTCCGCGCTCGGCATCGAGGGTGAAGCCGGACCACACGTTCGCGCTGCCCACTTTCTTCCACGAGTCCGGGGCCCAGGTGTCGTAACCGAACTCGCCCGGGTGCGGGATGGTGTGGAAAATCCATTTCCGTTCGCCGGTGCGCACGTCGAACGCGCGGATGTGCCCGGGCGCTGTGGGCTGCGGCCCCTCGCCCGTGGTCGAGCCGAGAATCAGCAAGTCTTTCCAGACGAGGCCGGGGGTGTTGTTGCCGACCCGCAGGTAGAAGATGTCGGTGTCGAATCCGTCGCGGTGGCTGATCCGCCCCGCGCGGCCAAAGCCGGGCACGGGTTTCCCGGTCTTCGCGTCGAGCGCATACAGCCAGTCGCCCGCCGAATGAAAGATTCGCTCGTCACCCTGGCCGTCGGTCCAGTGAGCCACGCCGCGATTGACTCCGCGGCCCTGCGCGCCCTCCCACGGATCGAAGCGCCAGAGGAGTTTGCCGGTTGCCGCGTCGAGCGCGGCGGCGTGCAGCTGTGGTGTCGTCACGAACATCACGCGGTTTACGACGATGGGATTGCATTCGATGGTGTTGCCGACGTCGCCGGTCTTCCAACTCCAGGCCAGTTGGAGTTTCTTCACGTTCGACCGGTTGATCTGGTCGAGCTCGGAATAGTGGGAGCCGCCGTAATCGCCGTGGTAGATCTGCCATTCGCGGTGACTGGCCTTGGGATCGGTCGCGGCTGCGACCATGGTGAGGGCGGGCAGACACAGCAGGAGTCGGGGTATCGGGAATGGCAATTTCATGGGGTGGGCGGGGGCGACGCTTCGGGACATTCAACGCTCAACGTTCAACGTTCAACGCTCAAGGTTTCGCCACTTGAGCGTTTGCCCGCCTCCGGCGGGTTGGGCGCGCCGCAACTTGCACGCCCCGCTAACCGCCAAGGTAAGTCGCCTTCAATTGCGGGTCGGCGCGCAGTTTCTTGCTTTCGCCCTGCATCACGACGCGACCGGTCTCCAGCACGTAGGCGTAGGTCGAGATTTCCAGCGCGAGGTTGGCATTTTGTTCGACCAGCAGAATCGTGATGCCGTGGTTCCGGTTAATTTCCACGATTTTTTCGAAAATCGTGCTGATCAGCCGCGGGGCGATGCCGAGCGAGGGCTCGTCCAGCATTAGAAACTTCGGGTTGCCCATCAGCGCGCGACCGAT
>SXSC01000036.1 GCA_005792355.1 Opitutaceae bacterium | reverse complement strand
TGCACCGCAGCGGCCGCACCGGCCGGGCGCAGGCGGTGGGCGACGCGTGCACGCTCGCGACGCTGGAAAACGCGAGCGACGTCCGCGACATCGAGCGCTTCATCGGGCAGAAGATCCCGGAGCTGCGGCTGGCAGGTTTCGACTACAAGCCGCTCGCGCCGCGACCGCCGCAGATGACGGAGCACCGGCCGCACGGCGGCATGGCGGGCACCCTTCGCCCCCGCGGCGGATTCCGGCGTTTCAAGAGCCGGCGTTAAGCATCCCCCCACCCGCGCTGGTCGGACGGCTTTTGTCATCCATCAGATGACAAGCCGGCTCCCTGAGGCGCACCGAAGATTGGGAGATGCGCCCTGGCGGCAGCCCGTCATGAGAAATTGTTGGCGGTGTTCGTCCGAGCCGGCACTTTGGAGTCTAACGGCCCTCGGGATAACGGCCGCCACCACATGCCTTCCTTCGCCGCCGTCCAAAAACACCTCGCCGCCCTGCGCGCGTGCGAACGCTGCCCGCGCATGCACCGGCCCGCAGTGGTCGGACGGCCGGTGGTCAGCCGCGTGATTCTCGTGGGCCAGGCGCCGGGCGACAAGGAACCGAAGCTGGGGCGGCCCTTCGCCTGGACCGCCGGCAAGACCCTCTTCAAGTGGTTTCACGGTGCGCTCGGCTGGAGCGAGGACGAGGTGCGTGACCGCATCTATTTCGCGGCGGTGTGTCGTTGTTTCCCGGGCAAGCGGCCCGAGGGCGGCGATCGCGTGCCGGCGCCGGACGAGATTGCGGAATGCGCGGCCTGGCTCGAGCGGGAGTTTGCGTTGCTTCAGCCCGCGCTCGTGCTGCCGGTGGGCAAGCTCGCGATCGCGCAATTCCTCGGCGAGCGGCCGCTGCTCGAGACGATTGGACGGAAATTTTCCATCACGTACCGCGGTCACGCGGTGGACTGCATCCCGCTGCCGCATCCCTCGGGCGCCTCGCCGTGGCATCGCATGGAGCCGGGAAAAACACTGCTCGGCCGGGCGCTGCGCTTGGTGGCGAGGCACGAGGTGGTGCGATCGCTTCGAGAGTAGGGCGAACAAGTCCTCCGTGAGCCACCACTGGTTACGGCGCGGCGAGGACGCCTCGACCTACCTTGCAAGCGCAGGGTTGGCTTGGAGAAAAATCGCTTGGCGATTTTGCGGTTGGCCCGCATGGCCCGTGCGGGCCGGACGCCTTTCTTGCCGAAAGGCGCCGCCCGCCTGAAAACAGCGGGGCGCCCAAGAGCGAGGCGGGCTCAGTTCACCCGGTTCCAGATCGGCTGCCCGGTGACGGCGGCGCGGGCGATCTTCGCGGAGGAGCTGCGCATCTCCACCATGCCTTCGGGGCTGCAGAAGGCGGCGTGGCAGGTGCAGATCAGGTTCGGTGTCGCCGCCTCCTCGGGCGTGCGCAACGGCTCGTTTTCCACGACGTCGAGGCCCGCGCCCGAGAGCCGGCCTTCGCGCAACGCGGCGAACAGCGGCGCCTTTTGCACGATGTCGCCGCGCGCGGTGTTCACGAGAAACGACGTCGGCTTCAGCAACGCAATTTCACGCGCGCCGATCATCCCGCGGGTTTCGGTGTTGGAAGGGCAGTGCACCGACACGAGGTCGGACCGCGTCAGCAGCTCCGCCAGGGAGCCGACGCGCTCGATGCCAATCGCCTTGTGTACGCCGTTGGGCACGTACGGATCGTAGAAGACAACGCGAAACCCAAACGCCTTTGCGCGCAGTGCGGTCGCGGTGCCGATCCGGCCGAGGCCGACGATACCAAAGGTCTGCGTGTTGAGCCGGCGCATCTTGTGCTGCGTCTCGATCTTCCAGCCGAGCTTCTTCGCCTCGACGTCGAGGGGAAAGAGCTGGCGGTAGAGCGCGAGGGCGAGGGCGAGGGCGTGGTCCGCGACCTCCTCGGTGCCATAGTCGGGCACATTGCAGACCGGGATGCCGGCCCGGGCGGCGGCGGCAACGTCGACGCTGTCGAACCCGACGCCGTTGCGGATGATGGCGCGGCAGTTTTTCAGGCGCCCGATGATTTCGGCGGTGACGAGCGGGCCGTGCCAGAGGATGAGCGCATGGGCGTCGATCACCTCGGCCGGGAAGGGGGAGTTGTACTCCAGCCAGACGGTGCTGAGGCCGGCGACGTCGGCCAGAAAGGGCCGTTCGACGGAGGCGTCGAGGTCGGTGAACTTGAATTCCCTGGGGCAGAGGATGACGACGGAAGGGCGGGACATGAAAATCGCTTTGACCACCGATTACACGGATGACACGGATGCCGGGAAGCCTTATCGATGTTTCCCGTGAAATTTCCCACCAAGTATTTTCTGTGTCTCTCGTTTGCCGTGGCGCTCGCCGCACCGGCGCTGCACGCGCAACGCGAAAAGCTTCCCCCCGACGATCTCGCGTTTGTGGAGAAGAATTGGCCGGACGCGAAGAAGACCGTCACAGGCATCCGGTATCTGGTCCTGAGCGCGGGGCAGGGGGATTCGCCGAAGCCGGGCGACAAGGTCAACGTGCTCTACGTGGGCCGGCTGCTCAACGGCAACGTCTTCGATCAGGCCACGGAGCCGGACAAGCCGTTCACCTTCCGCGTTCGTCGCGACATGGTGATCGAAGGCTGGGACCAGGTGCTACAGCTGATGAAACGCGGCGAGAAGCGCCTCGTGATCATTCCGCCGGAGCTGGCCTATGGCACTCGCGGTCAGCCGCCGAAGATTGGGCGCAACGCGACTTTGGTCTTCGAGATGGAGCTGATCAGTTTCGGCAAGGAATAGGAATTTGCCGGGCGTGGATTCGTGGGCGGAGGAAGATTCGGAGGTCGCGCCGCGAAGCGATCCGGCCGGTCCGACAAACTTCTTAAATCGCCGCGCGGCGGCGACTCCGGCGGACCAGGGGCCGAAAGTCAGTGCGCGTGGCAGCGCTTTTGCCGTCGGCGCAAGCGCGGCTACTGATTCCAACTCGAATAATGCACACTTTCCGTGAAGATCTTCATGTCACGGAGCGCGCCGAGGTCGGTCACAGAGTTCCCGAAGGCTACCACCCTGTCTTGCCGTTGCGGCAGGCTCTCGCCGCCCAAAAGTCGTCGAGCACTGGGAGAATTTCTCGGAAAGTGTGCTGCGATCCGTCCGCATGTTGCATTTCCGCGACGATCTTGATCGTTCCACCGGGAGCGGCGGTTCCCCAACCGCCGAAGAACCGTCGGCCGACCGTATTTGGGCGGTTGGGCAACCGCCCCTCCTTCGGTTGCGGTTGCCGCGTTGGGGAAAATGCGGGCTGGCCGCATTCGGCTGTGCTGCTATCCGGGCTAACACGGCTGGTGGCCCCAGTCGTTTTCCTTCAGGTCTCTTTCGAACAGCGCCATCTGTTCTTCCGGGGTGAGCTGATTGACGGGCGCCGGCACGCCGCCGTTCGCTGCTGGCGGCGGGGTGGGGGGCTGAGCCGGGGGCGGGTTGACCGGTGGAGCAGGGCGAGGGTCTTCTGGCATAACGCGGGACATTGGCGGAAGAACCTCCCGCTGTCACGTGCGGTCGCGGCGGTTTGCCTCGACCCGCCGCCGCCCGTTCGCATCCTGCGGTGGTCGCATACCTTCCTTCCTCCCCCTCCATGAACCGTTTCTTCCTGTCTCCGTTTCGCTCGCTCCTGTTCCTCGCGCCCGCCCTGGCGGCGCTGGCGCTCCCGGCCCGGGCCGACGTCGGGCTCGGCGCGAAGCCGCTGCCCGGCGCCGAGGTGCTCTTCGACGGCACCCGCGCGATGCTCGACGCGAAGTGGACCTACTGGCAGGGTCCGCGCTTCGCTTCCTCGCTGCCGATCAAGTGGCAGATCGTCGAGGACCCGGCGGGCCAGGGCACGGTGCTGATGTCCGACGATCCCGCCGCCGCCAAGGGCAAGTACGGCTCGGCCGACATCGTGACCAAGCAGGCCTACCGAGACTTCCGGCTGCACGTCGAGTTCCTCGTGATGAAAGAGGGCGGCAACAGCGGGGTGTATCTGCAAAATCGGTACGAGATCCAGATTCAGGACGGCGACGCGACGAAGCACGGCATGGGGTCGGTGATCAACGAGACCCCGTCGCCATATTATCTCTACAAGGGGCTGCGCCAGTGGAACGCCTACGACCTCGTGTTCCGCGCGGCCCGGTTCAAGGACGGCAAGCTGGTCGAGAAGGCGCGCGTCACGCTGTACTTCAACGGGGCCAAGATTCACGCGAACCAGGAGATCAACCAGGTGTGGGGCGGCGCGAATTCCGGCCTCGACGGCGGCAACGACGGTGGCCGCGGCATCACCGACACCCCCGGCGGCCTGAAGCTGCAATGCGAGGGCCACGATGTGCGCTTCCGCAATATCTGGATCAAGGAGCTGGTGTTGGAAAAGCCGCAGACGAATTTCCTGCGCGAGAACTGAGCCGGCCGGGCCGGAAGGAGGTGGCGTCCGATCCCGCCGGCGGGTTGGTCCGGCGGCGGGCGGCGGCAGCAAGTCTCTCGTCGAAAAAGCGAAATCTTGAATGTAACGTATTACGTTACATTACCTCTGAGCATTGAGAGTGCCGGGTTCTCGGAGCACGGCACTCTCAAGTCATGTATCTTGCCCCGGAAAACGGTTATCGGGATGTCTTCATCTTTGGCCAGGCGGGCGCGGAACCGAGATACAACAAGGGCCTGGATAAGCAGTTTTTTCTGCGCACCGCCGACGGGAGACACGCCCGGCTTAGAATGGATGTTAACACCGACAGCAGTCCGAGCTACTCCAGTTATTTCGGGCTGAAATGGTGGCTGAACCCGAAACCCGGCAGTCGAAACCTCGAATGCGACCGAGCGAAGTCCGGGCCGGTGCCGACATCCAGGCCGTGATGCTCGCGGGGCTCGGTTAAGACCGTAGCTTGCTCGCGGCTAATTACCCCGTCGGGCTCCGCCTGCGGTCCGTGCTCGGGCGCGGCATGGGCGCCTCGCCCGTGGGCCCGCGAATATCCCCCACCATGGGCAAGATGCCCATGCCACTTGGCCGGCCTCAGACGGATCCGCTTTCTCCGAACAGGAAAGCGCAAGATTCGCGCAGACGACGGGAAGTCTTTGACCTATCCTGCCGGTTGCCTGAAATCGTTTCTTTCGCGGCGGCGCGTGCCGCGACTCCCGAACCCAGAATCCCCTTCCTTGTGTTGATTAACTTTCTTCGCCCATCTGCTCCCGGCTCCGTTTGGTTTGCCGCCGCCAGTCTCTCTGCCGCCGCTTGGCTCACGGGCTGCGGCCGCACTCCGCCACCCTCACCATCGCCTCCCACGAAGTCCGCCACGGTTCCTCCGGCCAAACCCGGCGGTACTCCAGGTTCGGCGGAACCAGCGCGCCGCACCGCGGAGGTCGAGCGGGAAAAGGCCCGTCAATCCGCCGCCGAGATGATCCCGGTCGAGACGGCTCTCATCGTCCGCGGCCCGATTTCGGCGTTCCTCGCCTTCAATTCCACCCTCGAGACGGAGGCGATGGTCGACATCTACCCTCAGACCACGGGCCAGGTCGAGGCGCTCCTCGTCGAGGAGGGGCGGATCGTCAAGGAGGGCGACCCGTTGCTCAAGATTGAGGACCGCGAACTGCGGGTGGATACCGAAGAGAGCACGGCCAACTACGAGCAACTGAAACGGAATTTTGCGCGCACCGAGGATCTCTTTGCCCGCAAGTTGATCAACCAGCAGGATCACGAGACCCAGGCCTACCAACTCGACCAGGCCCGCCTCCGGCTCGAACGGGCGAAAATCCGGCTCGCCTACACCACCGTGCGGGCGCCGTTCGCCGGCGTGATTTCCGCGCGCGAGGCCCAGGTGGGTGCCCGCGTGAGCGCCGGCACCAAGCTTTTTTCGATGGTAAAGCTCGACGAGACGGTCGCCCGCGTGTTCGTCCCGGGCCGCTATCTTCCGATCGTGGCGAACAACCAACCTGCCGTCGTCACTTCGGAGTTTCTGCCCGATCGTGCCTTCACCGGCTGGGTCAAACGCATCAGCCCGGTCATCGACCCGAAGAGCGGCACCTTCAAGGTCACCGTGGGCGTGCGCGGGAACCAGCCGGGCGATTTGCCGCCGGGCCTCTTTGTCCACGTCCGCGTGATCACCGACACCCGTCCCGCGGCCGTGCTGATCCCGAAGCGCGCCGTGGTCTACGAGGGCGGCGAGCGTTATGTCTTCACGATCGTCAACGACCGCGCCGTCAAACGGAAACTCGCGGCGGGCTTCGAGGACCCGCAAAATATCGAGGCGATCTCCGGCTTCGACGTGGGCGCGACGGTGATCGTCCTGGGCCAGAGCAGCCTCAAGGACGGCTCACTCGTCCGCTCCGTGAACACTCCTCCCATCACGCCGGCACCGGCGGCCACCGCGGGGCCGGCCCAGCCTCCCGCGGCGGCGATGCCGGCGGCGCCCGGCAAGTCGTAGGCCGGACTTCTCACTCTTCTCTCATGCGCAGCCACAGCGTGCTCGAAAATCTTGGCCGCGGCCTCAACCGTCTGGAGCATCCTGGCGATTGGCAATACCGCCGCGCTTTTGCTCTTGGCCCACAGGAACCTGACGCCAACGCCGAAGAATGGAAGCGACGGAAGTCGGACATGATTGAATGGCGGATTGAGCGCGAAAAAGGCGGGCGAGCATGAGCAAACGCGTCGCGTTCCGCCTCGACGACTCGCACTACGCCGTCGTCGTGCGCCGCCCGGTCGCCATCCTCATGGCCACCCTGGCGGTCGGGGTGTTCGGCTGGGTGTCGTACCAGCGCCTCGCGCTCACGCTCATGCCCAACATGAGTTACCCGACGCTCACGGTGCGCACGGTTTATCCCGGCGCCGCGCCCGAGGACATGGAGAATATTATCGCGCGCCCGCTGGAGCAGCAACTCGGCATCATCCCCAAACTGGTCTCCATCAGCTCCGTCTCCAAGGCGTCGCAGTGCGACGTGATGCTCGAGTTCCAGTGGAAGACCGACATGGATCTCGTGGCCCAGGAGGTGCGGGAAAAAATCGATCGCATCCGCCTGCCCGACGGGGCGCAGCGCCCGTTGCTCCTGCACTACGATCCGTCGCTGGATCCCATCTTGCGCGTCGGGCTCGCCGGCTCGCAGTCGCTTTACGAACTGCGCCATCTCGCCGAGCACGACGTGAAGCGCAAGATCGAGGCGCTTCCGGGAGTCGCCGCCATTCAGATCAAGGGCGGGCTCGAGGAGCAGTTCCTGGTCGCGCTGGAGGAGGGCAAGCTCTCGACCCTCAAGCTCGACATCGGCCAGATCGCGGCGCGCCTCCAACAGGGCAACGTCAACCTCTCCGGCGGCAATCTCCGCGAGGGCCAGACGGAATATCTCATCCGCACGCTCAACGAATTCCGCTCGCTGGAGGAAATCGGCCAGCTGATCGTCGGGCGGCAGAACAACGTCGACCTCCGGCTGCGCGACATCGCGACCATTTCGCGGTTTCACGAGGACCAGCAGGTTATTACGCGCGTCAACGGCCAGGAGAGCGTCGAGATCGAGATCTACAAGGAGGCCGATGCCAACGTGCTGGTCGTTGCCGCGACGGTGAAGGACGCGCTCTTTGGCACGGCCGAGCAGCAGGCCTACGTGGAAAATTTCAAGAAGACCGGGATTCCACCGGCGGGCCCGGTGCTCTCCAAGGTCAAGGGCAAGGACCAGTCGGTCGCGGGCTCGAAGCGGCGGCCGACGCCGATGGAAATGGCCACGGCGGCCCGCAGCCAGGCGCAGCGGGTCATCGACCGCCGCCGGCTCACCGACTTCCTCGCCTACCAGCTGCCGCCGGGCGCGAACTTACAGCTCCTCTCCGATCAATCGGTGTTCATCAAGAACTCGATCGATGAAGTGAAGGACAACGCGATTTTCGGCGGGCTCATCGCCATCGTCGTCCTCTATCTTTTCCTGCGCAACGTCACGCAGACGCTCATCGTGAGCCTCTGCATTCCCCTTTCGATCCTCGCGACCTTTGCGCCGATGCACCTGTCGGGCATCACGCTGAACATCATTTCGCTCGGCGGCCTGGCGCTCGGAGTCGGCAATCTCGTCGACAATGCGATCGTGGTGCTCGAGAGCGTCTTTCGCTGTCGCGAGGAGGGTGATGACGCGGTGACCGCCGTGGTGCGCGGCACGAGCGAGGTGGCGATGCCCGTCGTGGCCTCGACCCTCACGACCGTGGCGGTGTTTTTTCCGATCGTCTTCGTGGAGGGCGTGGCGGGCCAGATGTTTGGCGACATGGCCCTCGCCGTCGTCTTCTCGCAGATCGCGTCGCTGATTGCCGCGCTGTACCTGATCCCGATGCTCGCCTCGCTCGCCGCCGGCGGTGCCGCCGGTTTGGCGGGAGCGGGAGCGATGTGGTACGCCAGCGACTTCCTGCATTTTCCCCCGGCTCCGGCGCGGGGCATGGCGCGGTTCACCCACCCCGTCCAACTCGTTCGGCTGGTCCTGGTCCGGCTCGGCCTCGGCTTGGGCGTGGTGCTCGCCGCCGTCGTCAAGGGAGCAATCATGGTCGCATTCGCCGTGCTCTGGCCAATCGGCTGGCCGGTCAGTCTCCTGCTGCGCCGTCGCGGCCCGGTCGCGAGCCCGGGATGGTGGACGCGTGCGGCGGAATGGGCCGCCGCGGATCGGCTCGGGCCGATCACCGGGGCGCGCGTCTGGCCGGGGCTGCTCGCGTTCAACGCGCTCGGCCATTTTTCGAACAGTGTCGCGAAGGTTGGGGCGTGGTTCATCCTGCGCCCGCGCTGGCGGATCGTCCCGCGACTGGCCCCGGCGATCGTGGCGTTGATCGTCCTCGCGGGGCGTTTTGTCGTGGAGGCGGTGGTTCGGCTGTTGGGCACCGTGCTGCAGGCGCTCGTACTGGTCCTCGGGCAGGGGCTGATCGCCGGATTTCGCGCGGCCGTCCTGGTGCTTTCGCCCATGACGGCCGCCGGGCTGCATTGGTTTGAGCGCGGCAATACGTGGCTGCAGAACAACTATCCGCGATTGCTCGGAGCGTCGTTGCGTCACCGGTTCGCCGTGCTCGGAGGTTCGTTTGCCGCGGTGATCTTGAGCGGCGTGCTGGTGCTGCCCCGGATCGGCAGCGATCTCATCCCGCAGGTGCACCAGGGCGAATTCAACCTTGATATCGTGCTGCCCATCGGCACCCCACTCAAGCGTACCGGAGAGGCCGCCGGCCGGATTGATGAGGTGGTGCGCGCCCAACCCGAGGTGGCGCGGACCTCCCTCGTCGTCGGTGCCGAGGAGGGCGCCAGCACGTCCATCGAGGCGGGCGAACATACGGCCAGGCTCACCGTGCGCCTGAAGGCCGGTCTGGTCGCGACCGACGAAATTGCCCTCATCGACAGGATCCGCCGGGAGTTCAGCCAGGTGCCCGACGTGAAGATGGAGGTTTCCTACCCCTCGCTGTTCAGCTTCAAGAGCCCGATCGAGATCGAAATTCGCGGCCATGAAATCGCCACCCTCAAACGCGTCAGCCGCGAGGCCGAGGAGTTGCTCGCGACCGCCGTGCCGGGCCTGGTGGACCTCCGGTCGAGCCTGCAGTCCGGCCACCCGGAAATCCAGGTCGTCTACAACCGCGACCGCCTCGCCGAGCTCAACCTCGGCCTCCGCAGCGTGGCCGACCTCGTGCGCAACAAGGTCCAGGGCCGCATCGCCACCGAGTTTCGCCAGGAGGATCAAATGATCGACATCGTCGTGCGCCTCCGGGAGCAGGATCGGTTCGGCCTGGAGGAACTCCGCGGGCTCGTCGTCAACCCCGGTGGCTTGGTCCCGGTTGCGCTCTCCACCGTCGCCGATCTCACCGTCAACGAGGGGCCGAGCGAGATCCGCCGCGTCGACCAGCAGCGCACCGCACTCATCACCGGCAACATCCGCGGCAGCGATCTCTCCAGCGTCTCGCGCGACATCGTGACAGCGCTGGAGTCCATGGCCTTCCCGCCCGGATTCTCCTACGGGCTGGCCGGCCAGAACAAGGAGATGCAGACCTCGCTGAACAGTCTCCTGCTCGCGTTCGGCCTCGCGGTGTTTCTCGTGTACATCGTGATGGCGAGCCAGTTCGAATCGCTGGTGCAGCCGCTGCTCATCATGACAACGGTCCCGCTGGCGATGATTGGCGTCGTGCTGGTCCTGTGGCTCGCGGCGATTCCCCTGACGATCATGGTGTTCCTCGGCCTGATCCTGCTGGTCGGGATCGTCGTCAACAACGCGATCGTGCTCGTCGACTACATCAATCTGCTGCGCGGCCGCGGTGTGCCGAAGGGCGAGGCGATCGTCGAAGCCGGCCGGGCCCGGCTCCGCCCCATCCTGATGACCGCGCTGACCACCGTCGTCGGCCTGATCCCCATGGCCCTCGGCATTGGCGAGGGCGCCGAAATCCGCGCCCCGATGGCCATCACCGTCATCGTCGGGCTCTCGACCGCGACCCTGCTGACGCTCGTGGTCATCCCGACCCTGTATTATCAATTCACCTCGAACCGCCCGGTGGTCGTGCCGGATTCCGATGACGCCGAAACCTCGGGCGAACCGCAGCCCGAGCCCATGGCCAAATGAAGCGCGAGCCTCTCACCATCGCCATCCCGCGTTTTTCCGTTACCCGGCCGGTGACGGTTCTGATGCTGCTGCTGGCGATCGTCGTGGTCGGCTACATCGCGTACACGCGCGTCCCGCTGGCGCTCTACCCCGAGGGCTTCGAGGGCAAGCAGCTTCACGTCAGCGTCTCCTATCCCAACGCCTCGCCGCGCGACATCGAGGAGAAGATCACCCGCAAGATTGAGGACATCATCGGCACCGTGCCGGATGTGAAGCGCGTCACCAGCACCGCGGGCGCCGGCTACTCCTACACCCGCATCGAATTTCACACCGGCACCAGTCTCCGCGCGGCCTACGCCGCACTCAGCGATCGCATGGATCGCGTCAAGCCGTTGCTGCCGGACGACGTCGACCGCATCTCCATCCGGCGCTATGACCAGACCAACGAGCCGATGATGAACCTCCTGGCGCGGGTGCCGCCCAGCATGGACGACGCGGCCTATCGTCTGGAGAATTTCGTCAAGCCCGCGCTGCAGCGCATCGATGGAGTGGGCAGCGTCGACATCTGGGGCGTGCAGTCGCGCGAGATCACCGTGGAGTTGCTCGCCGAACGGCTGCGCAGCCACCGGATCGACGTGACGGCCATGACGAATACATTGCGCAGCCAGAATATCGCCCTGTCCGGCGGCTACGTTTTCGAGGGCGGCCGAAAAATCTACGTGCGCTCGCTCGGCCGGTTTGGTTCGGTCGAGCAAATCAGCTCGCTCGTCATCGATCCGGTGCGGGGCCTGCGCCTGGCCGACGTGGCCAATGTCTCCCTGCGCCTCCCGCGGCGCGAGTACGTGTATCGCGTGGATGGCAAACCCGCGATCGGTCTGCAGGTCACCCGGGAGTCGAGCGGCAACATCGATCGCATCAGCCGGGAGGTGCGCGCGACCCTCCAGGGGCTTTCGAAGTCGCCGCAACTGGCCGGCGTGAATTTCGAGGTCTTCCACGATCAGGGCAAGGAGGTGCGCAACGCCATCGACCAATTGCAGGAGGCCGGCCTGTGGGGCGGATTGTTCGCGGCGCTGGTAATCTACCTTTTCCTGCGGGCGCCCCGGATGACGGGCATCCTCACCCTGGCGATTCCCCTCTCGCTGCTTTGCACCGTCGTCGTCCTCTTCTTCATGGGCTGGTCGCTCAACATGGCGACCATGATGGGCCTGCTCCTCGCCGTCGGCATGGTCGTCGACAACGCCATCGTGATCGTCGAAAATATTTATCGGCTGCGCCAGGATGGAGTGGAGGCGCGCGCGGCGTCGGTGCGGGGCGCGGGCGAGGTCGGGCTCGCGGTGATTATGTCAACGTGCACGAGCATCGTCGTGTTTCTCCCGCTGATCTTGATGGGGAAGACCCAGGATTTCTCCTTCTGGATGTTCCGGATCGGTATCCCGGTCGTGGTGTCGCTGCTCGCGTCGCTGTTCATCGCGCTGGTGTTCGTGCCGCTGGCGGCGCAACGCCTCTCGCGCGGTCAGCACCATGGGGAGCTGCGGGTGATTGTCTGGATCCGCGAGCGATACTGCCGGGCCTTGCATTGGGTGCTCACCCACCGCCTGGATGCGGCGATTATCGTTACCCTCGCCGTGGCGACGATGTGGTATCCCTATAACAATCTCCCGCGGGCCGGCGGCAGTGGCATCGGAGGCGGGGGGCACGGGCACGGCGGCGGTGGCGGCAGCTCGATGTATCTCTATTTTGATCTGCCCAGCGGCAGCACGCTGGAGCAGGCGGAGGAGTTTTTCAGCAGCGTCGAGGCCTTTGTCCGGACCAACGCCGCCCGCTACAACGTCCAGCGCACCGAGTCGCGCTTTCGCAACAACAACGGCCGGATCCAGCTCAAGTTTCGGGAGGATGTTAACTCGGCCTGGTATGTGGCGGCGTGGGAATCGATCTTGCTCAACCTGGATCTCGCCAAGCCGCCCATGGACCGGCACGCCATCGAGGCGCATTTCCGCGACAATTTCCCGGTGCCCCCGGGCGTCGTCTCCCGTTCGATCCAGCGCAACAGCGGCGCAGGGCAGGACTCCGTCCTCTCGTTCAGTCTCTATGGCGAGGACACGACCACCCTGATCGCCCTCGCCGAGGAGGCCGTGCGCCGCCTCCGCACGATCCCCGGGCTCCTCTCCGTCGACACCGACATGGAACGTGGCGGCCAGGAGCTGCAGGTCATCCTCGATCGCGATCGGTCGCGTCGCCTGGGCATCAATCCGCAGGCGATTTCGGGCACGATCAGCCAGACGATGCGCGGACTCGAACTCGGGCGGATGCCCGTCCCCGACGGTCGCGAGATGCGCATTTACGCGCAGTTGGGCGAGGCGGACCGGGCCGGGATCGACGACGTGCGCGGCATGACGTTCCTCACCGACAACGGGGTCGAGGTGCCGCTCGAGGCGATCTCGACCCTCAATGTTTCAAAGGCGATGGCGCAGATTCAGCGCGAATCGCGGCAGACCATCATGCGCATCACCGCCCGGGCCCCGCGGCAGGATTCACGGATGCTGTTCGTGGCGATCGACAAGGCGATGGAAGGCTTCGATTTGCCGCGGGGCTACCGTTTCGACAAGGGCGGGTACTTCTCCCAGACGGACGAGTCGCAGCAGGCGATGGGGTTCGCGCTGGGGCTCTCCGTCATCTTTGTCTTTCTGCTGATGGGGCTGCTCTTCGAGTCGTTTGTGCTCCCGCTCGCGGTCATTATCGCGGTGCCGTTCTCGATGCTGGGGGTGTACTGGATGCTCTACCTTACCACGACCCCGCTCGACATGATGGCCATGATCGGCGTCGTGATTCTCGTCGGCGTGGTGGTGAACAACGCGATCGTGCTGATCGACATGGCGAACCGCCTCCGCGCCGAGGGCAAGGCCCGCTTTGACGCGCTGATGGAGGCCGGTCGCCATCGCTTCCGCCCGATCATGATGACCACGCTCACGACGGTGACGGGGATGATCCCGATGGCGGTCGGCAACTCGAAGGTGATCGGCATGCCCTATGCGCCGCTCGGCCGCACGATGATCGGCGGGCTGCTCATGGCGACGCTCCTGACCCTGGTGGTGGTGCCGCTCTTTTACACTCTGCTCGATGATCTGCGGGAGCACGCGGCGCGCGTTTGGCGCGCGGCGTTCGGCGCGCGCGAGGAGGCGCCGGTCGAGGGTGGGGCGACGACGCCACCGGGCGTCGCGGTCCACCGCGAAAGTTAGCCCGAGCATTTCGCACCGCGGCCTGGGGCCGCAACCAAAGACCAGTATTGAAACGCGGAGCTCGCGGAGGAGGGCATTCGATTTCTCCGCGCCCTCTGCGAGCTCCGCGTTTCAAATGTTTGGAAAGCATCGCAAAGCTGCCCGATCCGAACCGAGATTGGCCCAACGCGGCAACCGCAACCCTCCTGCGGCGGGCAAACCACGCCAGAGATGACAAGCCGCCGCGTCGCTCTGATTCACCGGCGGATTTTAGATGACCGATTCTATATTCTCGCTTTCTCTTCCGAGGAGACCCCACACCCGCTGGCGGCCACGTTTTCCCCATGCAACTCGCCCTCCACCCTCTGCTTGGCCTTGCCGTTCTCTCGCTCGCGTTTCCCGCCTCTGCCGCCGAACGCCCGCCCGCCTCCGCCAGGGCCACGCCGGCCCGGCCCAATCTCGTCTTCATTCTCACCGACAACCAGGGCGCGTGGACCCTCGGCTGCTACGGCAACCCCGACATCCGCACGCCGCACATCGACCGGCTCGCGGGCGAGGGCATCCGCTTCACTCGGGCGCTGAGCAGCAACCCCGTGTGCTCGCCCACGCGCGCCACGTTTCTCACCGGGCTGATCCCGTCGCAACACGGCGTGCACTCGTTCCTCGACCCAAAGTTCATGATGGGACCGGAGGCGTACAACACGCTGCGCGAATTCACGTCGCTCGGCGAAGTGCTGCGCGACGCCGGCTACACCTGCGGCCTGAGCGGCAAGTGGCATCTCGGCGCCAACCTCACGCCCTCCGAAGGCTTCACCACCTGGACCACCAAACCCGACGGCCACACGCGCGAATTCTACGACCAGGAGGTCATCGAAAACGGCGCGGTGCGGAAGGAGGCCGGCTACACCACGGATCTCTGGACGCGCAAGGGCATCGAGTTCATCGAGCAAAACCAGGAGCGGCCGTTTTTCCTGTTTCTCGCCTACAACGGCCCGTACGTGCTCGGCGGAATGATGAACAACCGGGCGCGCAACCGCCACGCGGAATCCTATCGCGGAAAACACTTCGCGAGTTTTCCAGTCGACGCGATGCACCCTTGGCAGCACGCGAACAAGCAGTTCCACAATCAACAGGTCGCGATTGAGCGCACCGCCGCCGAGGTCAGCGGAGTCGACGACGGCGTGGGCGAAATCACGGCTACGCTCAAGCGCCTCGGCCTCGAAGAGAACACCGTGGTCGTCTACGCCTCGGATCAGGGCTGGATGGGCGGCCAGAACGGCATGTGGGGCATGGGCGATCATTTCCGGCCGATCGGCGCGCACGAGCTGATGATGCAAATTCCGTTGATTTTTCGCCAACCCGGCAAGATTCCCGCGGGGCGCACCAGCGATCTGCTCGTGAGCAACTATGATTTCCTGCCCACGATTCTCGGCCAGCTGGGCCTCGGCGCGAAGATGCCGTCGGCTCCCAAGTCACCCGGCCGCGATTTCACCGCGGCGCTGAGCGGCGGCCGGCCGGCGTGGGAGAACGTCGTGTTCTACGAAATGGAAGCGACCCGCGCGGTCCGCACGGACGATTGGAAGTATGTGGCGCGCTTTCCCAAGGGACCCTTCGAACTTTACGACCTGAAGCGCGACCCGCGGGAACGCTTCAACCTCTTCGGCCAGCCGGGCACGGAGGAAAAGCGCACCGAGCTCGCCCGGCGCCTCGACGATTTTTTCGTCCGCTACGCCGACCCGCAATATGACATTTGGAAAGGCGGACGCTCGAAGGCGAAGCGCCACGCGGAGTAGGGTGCGGGCGCGCCGGTCCGGTGATCGACCGCGACGAGGGCTCCTCCGATCACCCCGCGAGGTTGCGCGCGACCGCTTTTTCGGCGCAGTTCCCAGAGGTATTTTCACGTAATACGTGAAAATGGATTCGGCTGGTTCTTCAGCGACCAACCGCCACGAGGCCGGCCAGGGGCAGCGAGCGCCAGCGAGTGGTCTGGGCTACCGCAGCCAAATCTCCACTCACTGGCGCTCGCTGCCACACCGAATCTGACAACTGGAATATCTTCTATGGCACCGACTCCACGCAGAACTCGGGCTGGCCAAACCGGCCGTCAGAGCCGTAGGATTCTCCATCGGCCTCGCTTTCACCGCGGCGGGAGCCGGCCAAATCCTCAGCGGAACTAAAACCATGAAAAACCCCGTCCGCTCCCGCCTTGCGGCTTTTGCCGCCGCCGCCCTCCTGGGGCCGTCGCTCCCTGCGCAAATCGCTCCCGCCACCTCCGCCCTGCGACCCGTCTCGACCGCCGCACCCGACCAACCCGTGAAGCTCACGCCCTTCGTCGTCGAGGAGTCCGAGGACCGCGGCTATGCCGCCACTTCGACCCTCGCCGGCACGCGCCTGCGCACCGATCTCCGCGATGTGGGTGCGGCCATCTCGGTCGTGACGGCCCAGTTCATGGCCGACACCGCGTCGACCAACATCCGCGACCTCCTCATCTACACCACCAACACCGAGGCCGGCGGTTTTGAGGGCAACTTCTCCGGCGTCGAAACCGGCAACAAATTTTCCAGCGCCGAGGGCACGCTGCAGAGCCCGCAAAACTCGACGCGCGTCCGCGGCCTCGCCGGCGCCGATCTCACGCGGGATTTTTTCCTGACGAACATCCCGATGGATTCGTACAACACCGAGCGGGTCGACATCTCGCGCGGCGCCAACGCGATTCTCTTCGGCCTCGGCAGCCCCGCCGGCATCATCAACAACCAGCTCAAGGCCGCCAGCCTCCACAAGAACACGTTCTCGTTTCAGCAGACCTTCGGGCGCTTCGACTCGCACCGCGAGGTGCTCGACGTCAACCAGGCCATCGTGAAGGGTGCGCTCGGCCTCCGCGTGATCGCGCTGAACAAGGGGGAAAATTACCAGCAGAAGCCCGCCTTTGAGGACGACCGGCGCCTCTTCGCCGCGCTCAAGTGGGAGCCCCGCCTGATCAAGACCGGCCTGACGCAGTTTCAAGTGAGCTACGAAGGCGGCGGCACGACCTCGAACCGCCCGCGCCCCACGCCGCCGCAGGACGGCCTCTCGGTCTGGTACCACGTGCTCAACAAGGTCGCGGTCGATCCCACCAACCCCACGGCCGTCACCGGCAATCCGTTTCTCTTCGCGCATCTCGGCTCCGCCGGTCGCTGGTTTGGCCAGGTGGGCGCGGTCTTCACCGATCCGGCCTCGGCCGTGCAGGGTGGCAACGGCGTGCCACCGTTCATGATCAGCCGCGGCGGCACACCCTTCACCTCGTGGTATGCGGTCGGGGCCTTTGGCGCGCAGGGCAACAATCCGAACTTCTACCTCAACCAGCAATTCGCCCCCGCCGGCCAGGCCTACACCGGACTCTGGCGCTATCAGGAACTCCGCGACCCCTCCGTCTTCAACTTCCGCGACATCTTGCTCGACGGCCCCAACAAGCGCGAAGGCTCCGATTTCCGCGCGCTCAATGCCACGTTTCGCCAGACGTTTTTCCGCGACCTCGTCGGCTTCGAACTCGCCTACGACCGGCAGACGCACAACCGGGATAATTTTGGCGTGTTCGGCTTCGACGCCTACACGATCTTCGTCGACATCAACAACAAGCTCGTCGACGGCGCGCCGAATCCCAACTTCGGCCGCCCGTACGTCGCCTCCGATTCGATTGGCAATAATTTCGCCGAGGTCACCCGCGAGGCCAAACGCGCCACGGCCTACGCCACCCTCGACCTTCGGCGGAAGGACGGACTGCTCCGGCATCTCGGCCGCCATGTCTTCACCGGCACGTCCACCGACCAAAACAGCGCCAGCTTCAACCGCAGCATCAACGGCTATTCCTACGGACTCGATCTCAACGTCTATGCCAACAACCCGACCGCGACCACCTATCCCGCCTACGCCGCCATCCACTACCTCGGGCCGTCGATCGCCAACCTGAGCTCTCCCGCCGGCGCCAACCTCTCCGGTATCACCGCCGTGCATACCCCGCAGGCCGGCGGCACCGCGCTGATCTTCGATGCCCGCACCAACCAGATGGTCCGCGCCCCTGTCACCACCATCAGCGCGAACGACCGCGACATCAGCAAACTTTACTCCGGCGCCTCGAAGAACTCCAACCGGACCAAGAGCAAGTCGGCCGTCTGGCAGAGTTATTTGTTTTCCGACAAACTCGTCGGCCTGGTCGGCTGGCGCGAAGATGAGTTTGATCTGCGCGACGCCGGCCCCGCCCGTCTCGCGTCCGGCACCGGCGAGACCGATCCCTACAATCCCGTCTGGATGCTGCCGTCGAAGCCGACCATTTACGCCAAGGACGCCACCGTCAGTTGGAGCGGGGTGCTGCATGCGCCCAATTTCGTGAAGCGCTGGTTCCCGCGCGGCGCCGATCTCAGTGTCTCCATCAACCAGGCGCAAAATTTCCGTCCGTCGTCGACCATCGCCGATGTCTATGGCCGGCCGTTCAGTCCGCCCTCGGGCAAGACCAAGGACTACGGTGTGACCCTTTCCGCGCTCGAGCAGAAGCTCACGCTGCGCATCAACCGCTACCGCACGACGCAGGCGAACGACAACGCCACTTTCTACAACACCTTCTGGCCCGGCAACGACGTCACGCGCGCGATGAACGGCCTCCGGATGTCCAATGTCAGCGAGGTCGTGATCAACAAGTGGTTCGGTTTCGCGCCGACCGATGCGCGCTACCTTCCGTTGCGTGCCGGCCTCACCGACCCCGCGCTAGCGGCCAATCTCAATCCGGCCCTCACCGCCGCCGAGACGACCGCGCGCAACCTCTGGTTTACCCAGCGCACCGCCGCGGAGTGGCTGCGCCCGGTCGATCCGCTGCTCGCCTCGAGTTGGAATTTCACGCAGGCGCCCAACGGGGGCACCTGGAGTTCCACCCGCCCGCCCAACGTCGGCAACGTCGCCGACACGGTCTCCGAGGGTTGGGAGTTTGAAGGCACGTTCAACCCGCTGAGCAACTGGCGCATCACCTTCAACGCCGCGATGCAGGAGGCGAGAAAATCCAACGTGGGCGCCGACTTCACCGAGTTCATCGCCAAGAACCTGCCGCTCTGGAAGGATGGCAACGGCAGCCTCGCCACCAACATTCGCGCGATGGAAGGGCTCGAGGACATCACGTACTTCAACTCCTTCGGCACGTCCCAGCTCGGCAATCTTGCGATCATCAACATGTATGTGCCGTACCTGAACGCGCTCGCGGCGAATGGCTCGCCCGTGCAGGAACTGCGGCGCTGGCGTTTCAACGCCGTGACCAATTACGATTTCCGCTCGGGCCGGTTGAAGGGTTGGAGCGTGGGGGGCGCCGCGCGCTGGCAGGATCGGGTGGCGGTGGGTTTCCCCGCGAAACAAAACGCCGGCGGGGCGTGGGTCTACGACGTGAGCAGGCCGTTTTACGGCAGCACGGAGATCAATTACGATCTCTGGTTCCGCTATGGCCGGCGCATCCTGCGGGACAAGATCCGCTGGAGCGTGCAGCTCAACGTGCGGGATATTTTCGGCAGCGAGGATCTGATCGCCGTCACCGCCCAGCCCAACGGCACGATCGCGAGCGCCCGCATCCCGCAGCCGAACAAGTGGACGATCACGAACTCGTTCGAGTTTTGAGCCCGCATGATTCACGTCTTGATGGGCCTTCGCCACAGTCCGCCCGCCAACCCGGCGGCGCTCCGGCGCACGCCGCGAGTTCATGCGGGTTAAAATAAAACCGCTGCGAGGTTTTGTGGTGACCGAAAAGTCCCGTGGTCCGTTGGTCTGAGGCGCCGCCTCGTTGGGATCATTCCCCACCGGCGAGACGACGCCGCGCGGACTCGCTCAACATCTCCGGGTTCCATTGCGGCTCGAAGACCATCTCGACGTTTACTTTTTTCGCGCCCGGCATTCCCGCCAGCGCCTGCTTGATCCCTGCGTGGATCCAGCCGCCCGAGGGACAGCTCGGCGTCGTCAGCGTCATCACCACGGAGATGTCGCCGTCGTTGCATTCCACGCTGTAGATGAGCCCGAGATCGACGATGTTGATGTCGAATTCTGGATCGGGGATGCTGCGCAGCAGCTCCCAGACGGCGGCGGAGTCAGGTGTGGCGTTCATGAGATGCGGGAATGGTCTGGAGTGGTTGTTGGCACGGACGCCGACGTCGACCCCGGCAAGGAGGCGAACCGGAGGTGCCACAGGACACCGAGCATGTCGGCGACGAAGAGCGCCACGCCAATGGCCAGCAGCCAGGTGCCGGCGCGAAGCCAGGGTTCGCTCAACCGCCAGGTGCCCGCCAGCAGCGGCGCCACGGCGGCGAGTTGCAGCGTGAGGCCCCAACGTTCGAGGCGCGGGCGTGTCAGGCCGCTGGCTGGCGGAGTCGGTCCGCGGCCGACGCGTGGCCCATCCGCGCGCATCCAGGTGAGGAACGGCACAATTTTGCACATCATGCCGGCGAGGCAGGGTAGGAGCCCGCCCGCGAGGCCAAGGACGGCGTAGACCATCGCGCCGAAGCCACCCGGAGCGGAGCCCCACGGGGAACCCGGCACGACCAGCGCAACCGCGGCGAGGCTCGCCGCGAAAACGCCAACGCAACCACCGAGAAACGCGCGTATGCCCGGATCGAGCGCGCGTTTCTTGCGCGACGTCAACGCCCGCCGCAGTCCGACGCCGGAGCAGCCCAGGCCGGTCGCAATCGCCAGGGCGCCAGGCAAAGCGAGCCAGCTGAGCTGCCACGCGAGGCCAAACGTGAGCACGAGCAATCCGCCCTGGGAGAACGCGAGTCCCACGTTCGCGATTCGCCAGTCGCGCACCTCGCCGAGGGTGAACATGGGCACGAGTTGAAAGCCGACGCCCTGCAGGAGGGTGACGAAGAAACCGACCAGCCCGAGATGCGCGTGCGCCCGCAGCAGTGCGAGCGGATTGATCGGCAGGAATGCCCAGAAGCGGTTCGCCGCCAGCAAGAGCCCGAGCAGAACTGTGAGCAGGAGCCAGCTCGCCGCGAGCGCAAGGGACCAGGCGACGGTGCCGCCCCGACCGGACCGCCGCACGGTCGTCCACGTGTTGATGGTAAAGAGGAGCACCCCGAGACCGACCACGAAGCCCAGGTGACCCAGCAGGGTGAGATCCCAGACCCGAAGTGAATATACCATCCCGGGCACGCCGGTCGCATGCAGGCCGAAATGCCACCACCCGTGGCGTTCGTTCGCCAGCGTCGTGCCGAGCGCGACCGGAGCGAGCTGGTAGACGGCGCCGCACGCCACCGAGACAAAGAAGCCAAGCACCCACGCATGCGTGAGCGCGACGACGTGCGGGTGCGGGTGCGGCAAGGCGAGCAACCCCGGTTCGAACACGAGCCAACCGGTTGCGAACACGAGCCACGCGAGGGCGAGTCCCATGAACGCCAACGGCAGGCGGCCTTGGGCGGCGAGCCAACTCGCCGACATCGGCGGGCGCGCGGGTGGGCCCGCCGGCGTCGGCCGCGGTTCAAGCCCGCGTGAGGACGGTGAGCCAGCTGCCATCGGGCTGAACCCGGCTTTCGTGGCGGAATCCGCGTTGGGTGGCCTCACCGAAAAGGTGGCAAGGTTCGCGATCGGTGTGGGCGCGCAGCGTTGTTCCGGCGGGCAGGGACTCCAGCGCGTTGAGAATCCGGATGAGCGGCTCTGGCGGCTCCAAGCCGCGCGCATCGACTTCGGCCACGCCACCGGCCGTCGCGGGTACGGCGGTCGCTGGCGGCGGCACACATCCCGCGGGAATTGTGGCGGTGGCGGCGGTCGCCCGCAGCTTGGTGATCTTCACCCGAAAATCTTCCGGACCACGCTCGAGATACTCCCACGACAAGGCGCCGGGAAACTCCGCGTCGAACTGGTAGCGGAGCGGCACCGGATCGTGATCGTTGAGCAGGACGAAGTGACCGCCCACGGGCAAATCAAGCCAGCGCTGGAAGATGAGGCCGTGTTTCACGCGGCACGGAATTGGGCGCACATCGAAGACGGGGTGGGCTTCGGGTGCGGCGGCGCTTGCGACGGTGGAAAGGGCGGTGGAACTCATGGTGAAATATTCGGCTGTGGCCAGCATCATGCCACCCGCCGCCGCCCGGCGCCTTGATGCTGGTCAAGCATTGCTGAGGTTGGGCGCCGCGGCGGTTTTGCTCCGGCCTGCTCCAAAACCACCGCGCGGTTTTGTGGTGGGGTCTGCTCCCTTGATTGGGGCCTCAGGCCGCGGTTGCCTGCGATGGATCTATTTAGATCAAGTTCGCGACGATTTAGATCGTTCCCCAAGGAGCGGGGGTTTCCCAACCGCCGAAGAACCGTCGGCCGACCGTATATGGGCGGTTGAAAAACCGACCCACATCGGGTTGCCCTTCGACTCCGCTCGGGCCCTTGAGCTCGTCGAAAGGGGGTTAAAATGGGGTCAGGTTGCTTTTTGTTGATTATCAGCTCGAATGAGGAAATTATCCTCATGAAATCAACAAAAAGCAACCTGACCCCATGTCCTCAGACCCCGTGGGATCGGTTCTCACCGCATCGCATCGCGGTTCTTCCGGTCTTTCTCGGCCTTGGCGAGAATTTCCGGGGCGACCTTGATGCCGGCATTGGCCAGCGCAGCGTCGAGCAGGACCTCGCCCTTCAGATACCCAGTTACCGCCGCCGCGATCCGGCCCTCGCGATCGATGATGAACTGCTGGGGAATGCCGCCGACCCCGTAAAGCTTGGCCGAGGCGCGGTCGGGACTCTTTTCGAGCGGATCGTGGGCAAAGATGAAATCGGGATATTTTTCCCGATTGGCCGCTACCCAGGAGTCGAACTTCGCCCGCTCGTCGCTCGTGCAGGCCCCGATCACGATCACGCCCTGGTCCCGGTATTGCTTGGCGACCTCCTGCGTGTGCGGCATCGAGGCAATGCAGGGCCCGCACCAGGTGGCCCAGAAATCCAGCACGATTACCTTACCGCGATAGTCGGAGATCTTCACTGGCTTGCCCGCAAGATCCGTCATGGGGAAGTCCGGCGCGGACGCGCCGATCTTGATCATCTCGCGCTTCGGCTCCGGCGCCGGCGGCTTGGTTTCCTCGGCCGTGAAGACCTTGGTCGGCCTGTCTTCCGGCGCGAGCTTGATCCCGGCACGCAGCAGCATGTTGCCGATGCCCTGGGCCACATGCGCGCCGCCGCCGACGCAGATGCCGACCATGTTACCCTGCTTGTCGATGACATAGGCATGCGGCACGGGGGCCATGGCGCCTCCGGTGAAAACAAGCGGCGCGGCCTTGGCCATGTGATCGCCCTGCAACTTGCCGAACTCCCTCTTCTCCTCGGGGGTCATCTCATCGAACGGCTTGGCCGGTTGCGGGCCGCGGCCGACCGGATCGAACAACGCCGTGAAACTGAACTTGCCGGCGTTGGTCTTGCGCCAGGCGTCGAAGTCCGCGCGCGTCGTGTAGGCGGAAAGCGCGACGACCACCACGCCCTGGTCGGCGTACCTGCGCGACAGGGGTTCGTAGTAGGCCAGGCCGTCGGGCATCAATCCGCCCCCACCGCTGATGGAGAGGATGACCGTCTTGCCCTTGCCGATCGCCGAGAGCTTCACCGCCTGGCCCGCGGCATCCTGCAGGTCGAGATCCGGCACCGCTTCGCCCTTCTTGAGTTTGGCGTAGTCCTCCATGAACGGCGGACGCGGATTGGCCGCCTCGGACCTGGCCGCCGCAGCCCGCCGCACCTCATCTTCGGCCGCCTTTTTCAACTGCTCGTTGCCCTTGGCGACGATATCGGCGTCGACCTTCACGCCGAGTTTCGCGAGCGCCGCTTCGGTGCGGGCGTCACCCTCGCCGCCATTGCCCACGATGGCGGCCACGATCTTCCGATCGCGGCCGATGACAAACTGCGTGGGGATGCCCTGCACCCGGTAGTGCTTGGCCGAAGCGCGCTCCTCGAAGGTGGCGGCGCCGCGCTCGTTGCGATCGAAGACAAATACCAAGTCCGGGTACTTCGGCTGGTGTTTCGGGATCCACTCCTTGAAGGCCTTGATCGTGTCGCTCGTGCCGGCGGCCAGCACCACGACACCCTGGTCCTTGTATTTCGCCGCGACCTTCTGCGTGTGCGGGAACGACGCGATGCACGGGCCGCACCACGTGGCCCAGAAATCGAGGATGACGATCTTGTCCTTGAAGTCCGTCAGGCGGACCTCTTTGCCGTCGACATCGACGCTGACGAAGTCCGGCGCCGTGGCTCCGGCCGCGAGAGTTGCCGGAGGAGGCGGTGCCGCCGCGGCACCAGCCGCAGCCGCTGGTCCGCCGCCACCCACTCCGCGGGCCCGGAAGCCTCCGCCGGCGGCAATGAGCGCCTCCGCATGCTCCGCGGTGATCTTGATGTCGGCGCGCAGGAGCGACGAGTAGATCATCGCCACAATCTTGTCTCCCATGCCGATGAAACCGCTCCAGAGCGTGCCGTCGGATTTGATTACGGCCGTGGCGGGATACATGCCCACGCCGAACACGGTGTTGGTGACGTTTTCGCCCCAGGCCTTGCCGGCCGGGTCCCAGGCTACGGCGAAGCCGGGGTTGGGATTGGCCGCCACCCACTGGTCGAAGGCCTCGCGCTCGGAGGCGGAAAACACCACGTAGGTCGCAAGCCCCTGCTCCTTGTAAGTGGCCGCGATCTTGGGCAACCACGGCTGCGGTCCGTTGGAGGTGCAGAACTGCAGCAGCAGCGGCTTACCCCGGAAGGACGAGAGTTTGACCGGCTTGCCGTCGGCGCCGGTCACAGTGAAGTCAGGCACCACCGCGCCACGCGCCACGCTGCCGAACTTATCCGGCGTGAAACCGCTGCCGCCGCCCGCGGGCGCGGGCGCGCCCATGCCGATCATCTTCGCACCGGGAGCCGCGGCCATCGCGGGGGTCTTGCCCACGGCGGGAATGGACTTCGGCGCATTGGGATCCTTCTTCGGTTCGGGCGGGATGCTCGCGAGGTCGACCTTCGCGCCGGTGCGGGCCAGTGCGTATTCGAGCCGGTAGTCGTCGCCGGCGCCGCCACCGCTGACCGTCTCGGAGATTTTTCCATCGCGGCCTATGACGAACATCGTGGGGAAACCGGTCACATGATAGCCCTGATTGAAGACCGACTTTTCCCAGCCGTCCTTGCCGGCGGGATCAAAGGCCATGGTGAACTTGTATTTGCCGGCGTTGCGCGCGATCCAGCCGTCGTAGGCGGCGCGGGTGTCGCTGGCGGTGATGCCGAGCAGCACGACGCCCTGGTCGGCGTACTTGCGGGCCACGCGATCGTTGTTTGGCATCGCGGCCTGGCAAGGTCCGCACCAAGTGGCGGAGACGTCGACGATGACAATTTTGCCTTTGAAGTCGGAGAGCTTGATCGCCTCGCCCTTCGGGCCGGTGACGGTGAACTCGGGCGCGACGTCGCCGCGTTTGAGTTGAATGAAGACGCCCCGGGGAGCAGCCGTGCCGCCCGCGGGAACGGTGGCGGGGACGTTTGATTGCGCACTCAGCGGGGTCGTGGCGAGTAGGAGGAGCGCGACGAACGGGCAGAGGAGGATTTTTGGTTTCATAAGGAGTTTAAATGCGCTGGCGCATTCCACCGCGCTACGGCTGAAATCGTCACGTGAGGATGCGAAGCAAGAATAGTACCCGACCAAGCTGCCCCCCCCCCCCCCCCCCCCCCCCC
>SXSC01000035.1 GCA_005792355.1 Opitutaceae bacterium | reverse complement strand
TTGAATTTGCGGCATTCGTCTCCCTTGCCACGGCTGGTTCCCGCCTTCAATCCCGGACCGGCCCAACTCAGGTTCAGGTCTCTTTTTCGTTCCTCTCTCCACCTCTTCGCTTCAGGTGCAGGTCAGGATGTCTGAGGCTCGCCTGTGGGCGGAAAAAAGCCGGAAAGCTGCTGCGACAGTTCACGAGCCACTCCCGCCCCGTGCAGGCGGTGGCGTTCAGTCCCGTCAGACCCTGGCTGGCCAGCGCGAGCGCCGACCGCACCGTCCGGCGGTGGGATGTCGACCGCGGCCGGGAACGGCAGAGCCTCGAAGCGCACCCGAACGCGGTCCGCTGCGTCGCCTTCAGCCGCGAGGGACGATGGCTCGCGAGCGGCAGCTCCGACAATACAGTCGGAGATTGGAGCCTGCTTACGACGGATTCGCTGCGCCCGACGGGTGGCATCAGTGCGAGCTGACCAGGAACCGATGGCGGCCATGTACCGCGGTGCGGAGAGGAAGAGTCGCCGGGCGCCGGCTCCGGATTAAATCTGCTGGAGTTCCACGCCACCCGCGACGAATTTGTCCCGGTTCTTGCGCCGCACAACCCGCATGCATTCCCCCGTCAACCTCCAGCTCATCGGTCAGGAAGTCGCCATCGTCTGGGACGACGGCACCGAATCGTACTTCACCTTCGAGCGACTGCGCGCCGCGTCGCCCAGCGCGGCGAACATCGGTGAGCGCGACATCATGGGCAACCAGTACGGCGGCGACGGGCCGAAACAATTTCCCGGCGTGACCGTGCTCAGCTGGGAAAAGGTGGGCAACTACGCGATCCGGTTCGACTTCAGCGACGGCCATCGCACGGGGCTGTACAGCTTCGACTACCTGCGCGAACTCGGGGCATAGCCCAACTGCGGGATTGCCTCACCGCGCCCTTTCCCGCAAAGACGCACGCCACATGAGCACCACCGTTTTTCCGGCGCGCACGACGACCGCCGAGGTCGAACTCGGCACCACGTTGCAGCCCAAATTCGGCCCCGACGGGTTGATCCCCTGCATCACGCAGGACGTGAATTCAGGCGAAGTGTTGATGTTCGCGTTCATGAACGCCGAGTCGCTCGCCCACACGCTCAAGTCGAAAAAGGCCACGTACTGGAGCCGCTCGCGCAGCAAGCTTTGGGTGAAGGGTGAAGAATCCGGCAACGTGCAGCACGTGCGCGAACTCCGCACCGACTGCGATCAGGATGTGCTGTTGCTCAAGGTCGAGCAGACGGGCGCGGCCAACGCGAGCTGCCACAACGGCTACAAGTCGTGCTTTTACCGCAGGCTCGCCGATCTCGATGCGGCCGAGTCGACGGGCTACAAGATTTCCTTCACCGCCGAGCGGCTCTTCGACCCCGCGACGGTGTACAAGAAAAAGTAAGGGCGAAGCGCTTCGCCTTTTACCGGCGTCTCGCAACGTCAGGGTTTGGCCCGGGAGCGGGGCAAAACACGGAATCGGGCACAACGAACCCCGATCTTTTACCTCGCATCTTTTTGCCCATGTCCGGGTCCTCTCCGCGGTCTCCGCGTGCTCCGCGTTTCACTGCTTCCAGGCCCCGAACAGAGCTTCGCGGGAAGATTTTGCCGACAGCAAGTCGGCGATGCACCCCGGCTCAACCGGCGGCAAACCGAGTTCTCGCCTGCGCGAGCGCCGCCTCGTAGGCGGCGGCCAGTTTGTCCCAGCGCTGATTCGTCGCTTCATCGATCTGTTTCCGCGCCGGATCCGCGTCGAACCACGCGACCGTTCGGCGAATACCTTCCGCGAATGAAATCCTGGCGGCGAAGCCGGGCACGAAGCGCTTGATCTTCGTGTTGTCGAAGACCGTCGACACCGCCTTGTCGCCCAACAACGTGCCCTCCACCGCCGGCACGCACGAAATGATGAAGTCCGACGGGATGTGCACCAATTTCGGCGCGCCTACTCCGGCGGCGTCCGCAGCCTGCCGGAAGATTTGGTTCCAGGTCAGCACCTCGTCCGACGTGATGTGAAACGCCTGGCCGAGTGTGGCCGGATTGCCAAACAGCCCGATCAGGCCCCGCGCAAAATCAGTGTTGTGCGTAATCGTCCAGAGCGAGGTGCCGTCGCCCGGAACGATTACCGGCGCGCCGCGGCGCAGGCGATCGATGGCCGTCCAGCTCTGACCCCAAGAATTCAGGACCAACGGGACCTGGTCGTCGCCGTAGGTCAGCGAGGGGCGGATAATCACGCCGGGAAACCCCGTCGCCTGATGGGCCGCCTCGAGTTCCTGCTCACAGGCGATCTTCAACCGCGAATACTCCCAGTGCGGATTGGCGCGGGGCGTGGATTCGGTGATCAGGTAATGCGCGGGCGGTTTTTGATAAACGCTCGCGGAGCTGATGAAGAGGTACTGACGCGTTTTGTCGCGAAACAACTCGACGTCGCGGCGGATGTCGGCCGGAGCAAACGCGATCCATTGCACCACCACGTCCCAGGTGTGGCCGTGCAACGCCGCGCGCACGCCCTCGAGATCGGCGAGATCGGCGACGAGCGTCCTGACTCCATCGATCGGGCGGCGCTGCCCGCGGTTCAGCAGCCAGAGTTCATGGCCGGCGGCGATCGTTGGTTCCGCCGCCGCCCGGCTGATCACGCCCGAGCCGCCGATAAAGAGAATTTTCATGGGAAACTGAGAGAGTCCTAGCGCGGCAGAGCCGCAACCGAAGAAGCGAAACAAATTTCACCACGGATTGGCAAACCTGTCGCTTCGCTCGATACACGGATCAACACGCATCAAGCCCGCCAGCCGGAGGAGGCAGGTGCCGCGCCTACGCCTCGGAGGGCAGTGATTGGCGCTCCGGTAGTACCGAGAGCTTTTTTGCTGAGGACCGTGGGGGGACCACCTTCGGCGGACGGCGCTGGGCAGGAGGGCAAGGGAATGGGTGGCAGGGGAATAAATTTCATGGCATTTCATTCCCCTGCCACCCATTCCTCTGCCAAAAGTCCTCGCCGACTGCGAAATCCGCCATGGTTGCCATTTGGAACCGCGAAGATTAGCGGTTAAGAACTGTCTTGGTTCACTTGGTTGCGGCCGCCGCGCTGTGAAAAATGCGGGCTACGGTTTACGGGTGTCGCTGAGCGACCAGGCGCCGACCGGGATGCTGCGCAGTTTGTACACCGTTTCGAGAACGGCACGCTGGCAGCGCTGGGGCGAACGACCAGCGAGGATGTTTTCCAAATCGTCGACGACGAACTGGCCGATGAGCGGCTGGATTTCCGGCACGCTGCCGGCCCGATGCGCCTGGAGCAGCGTGTTGGGCGTGGTCCGGCCCGGCTCGCCGCGCGGAATCGGCTCCTCGGGCCAGACATCAATGCCGGCGCGGATGTGTCCGCTCGCCGCTGCGGCGAGCAGTTCCGGGAAGTTCACCAGGGCCGCGCGACTCGCGAGGATCACCACGCTGCCTTTTTGCATGCTCGCAAAATGCCGCCCGCCGATCTGGCCGGTGTTCTCGCTGGTGTTCGCCGCCAGCAGAAACACCACGCGGGCGCGGGCGAAGCATTCGTCGAGCGACGCCGGAATCACGTCCATTTCGCGGAGCACCGTGGGATCAATCCACGGATCGTGCACCAGAAGCTCCCTTGAAAACGGCCGCAGCAGCGGTAGCAACGCGCGGCCGAGATTGCCAAATCCGATCAACGCGAGCGGCTTGCCGTGCAAGAGAAACGAGTCGTGATTGTCGCCCTTGAATTCCCGGCCGACGCGAAGAGCGGCGTCAGCCTCGTGCATCCGCCGCGCGAGCGAGATCGCCATCGCGAGCGCCATTTCCGCGACCGGCTGCGCATAGACGGGAGCGGTCGAGAGGACGGGAATCCCACGGCGGTGGCACTCGGCGTAATCGATATTCGGCAGGAAATTACTTTCGACATTGAAGACCGCCCGCAGGTGCGGGGCCCGGTCGAGGCGCGCCTTATCCAACGGCGACTGGCCGATCAGCGCGATCGTGTGCGGCAAGTGCCGGTCGATATGTTCGGCGGAAGCCGGCGAGCCATCGTGCCAGATGACGCGGCCGAGCCGCTCGAGCCGACGCTGGGTTGGCTCATCGAAGATGCGCGCGATCCGGCGGGGATGCGGATCAAGCAAAATGACGCTCTCGTTTGGGTGCATGGATGACATCAGCGCAGCCCGACCCGCCGCAGATCGACCGGCTCGATGCCGAGCGCCGGCGCCGGCGAACCGGGCGCGAAACGACAGTCGCCAATTTCGGGGTCCACGAAAAGCGGATCGGCAAAGCGGCTGTGCTGCTCCTGCCCCTCGGCGCGCGCCGCGGCAAAATGGGCGTCGGCCCACGCGGGATCCGCTGGATGCCAGAGCAGATTGTGGTCGGTCCGGGTCTCGCCGTATTTCGGATCGGGCGGCACCCCGATGACGTTTTTGAGGTAGAAGGGTTTCAGCTTCGGCTTCGTCGCGACCACGATGTTGCGCTGGATCATCGCGCCATCGACCGGTACACCTTCGAGGGAGATCACCCCGCGCGGCTGAAAGAAGCCGGTCGGATCAATGACGAAATTATGCTTGGTCAGCAGAATTCATGGGCGCATTCCGGTTCGGGCAAATGGCCAAGGTTATGATATAGGGCCACCTCCATTGCCCTATAGGTTCGGAAACCATATGAGCGTCTGGTCACCACTCGGACTTTATTGTTCAAGC
>SXSC01000034.1 GCA_005792355.1 Opitutaceae bacterium | reverse complement strand
GCAGTTGTCGCACGAGGATCGCGTTCTCGGGCAGTTCAAGCGTTTGTTTGATCGGCGGGGCCGCTGGCATCTTCCCCGCTGTGTAGCAGAACGCCGAAGAAAAGTCCCGTCATTTTTTTAGGGGCAAGCGCAGGGCTAGCGGGGCCCGGAAAGCGCAAGGAACTGCCGGGCGTAGCGCCGGCCGATCTCGTTCTGCGCCGCGGTGTCGAAATGCACGAAGTCGCCGAGGTGCGTGGTGAGCTCGCGGGCGTCCACGCAGTCCGTGTGCCGCCGCCTGGTCGGAAGGGAAAGCAGCAGCCGGTTCATCTCTGCTTTCATCCGGATTCGTTCCGTGTCGTCGTCCGGCCGCTTCATTTCGCCGATCGTGCACGCGAGAAACGGCAGGTCGGGCAATCCCAGATCGACCCGCAGGTCGTCGACGAGTTTGAGCAATTTGGCTTCGTGCACGGGCAGGCCTGCCGCCGTGGCATCGGCCTCGCCTTGGAGCCACAACGCACCGCGAATCACCCCGCCGGCCGCCGCGGTGGTCTGGCGCGCGAGGAGCGCCCGGCGCAACGCTTCGTCATAGAGACGGGCGCCTTTCTGCCACAGATTGATGCTCGAACCGCCGACGGCACACGGCACGAGTGCGATCCGCGCCCGCGGATTGTGGGCCAGCATCGCCTCCGCGAACGCGAGACCCGGCCCCACTCCGGCGTTGTCGGCGCCCTGAAAAGTCCGGGCGTCTCCCGTGAGGTGCAGCGGGTGGCGCGCCACATACCAGCGATCGTCCTTCAGGTGCATCATCACGATCCGCGGATCACGCGCGGGCTCGTCCGGCATGATTCCCCGGCCTTTCATGTTCGACTGGCCCAGGAGGAGAAACACATCGGTGCGCTCCTGACCGGCCGGGTGGGCCGCGATCGCGACGCTCTGCAAAGGTGGAAGCGTCGGCGCCGGAGTCTGCGCCTTGGTCGCATTGCGCTCCGCCTTGGTCTTGCCGACGGCCGCTTGCCCGGCGGCCGCTCCGGCGCAACAGGGAGAAAGCAGGAGGACTCCCGTTGTGAGGAAAACGATGGCGAGGTGGTGTTTCATTTCTTCTTTTTTCCCTTGGTGGAGAGCGCGGGAGCGTCGGTCTTCGGGAGGGATTTGGCGAGGTCGGCCCTCACGGCGGCGAACTCGGGCCGGCCGGCGAGGTTGGTCCACTCGTGCGGATCGTTGGCGTGGTCGTAGAGTTCCTCGCCGCCGTCGGCGTAGCGGATGTAGCGCCAGCGTTCGCTACGGAGCGCGTGGTTGCCCGCGCCGTGCGTGGTGAGCGCGGGGCGGTCCCACGCGCGCTGCGGATCGCGCAGGAGCGGGACGAGCGACTGACCGTCAATGCCGGCGACCGGCGGGAGGCCGCAGAGTTCGGCGAGCGTGGGGAACAGATCGACCAAGCCGACGGGGCGCGCGGTGCGGCTGCCGGCGCGGGTGAAGCCCGGGGCGAGCACGAGGAACGGCACGCGGGTGGAGCGCTCCCAGAGGGTGAACTTGTGCAGGTGGTTTTTCTCGCCGAGGTGCCAGCCGTGGTCGGACCAAAGGACGACGATGGTGTTGGCCGCAGCGGGACTGCGCTCGAGGGCGTCGAGCAGGCGGCCGACGAGTGCATCGCAGAACGTGACGCTGGCGAGGTAGGCTTGGAGGACCTCGCGGTATTTGCCGGCGGCGCGGACGAGATCGAGGTCGGCGCGGCGGTCGGCCGCCATGCGCTGGCCGCCGGCGGGAATGTCGTCGAGATCGTCGGCCTTTACCGGCGGCGGCGTGATCTTGTCCGGCGGATACATCTCGAAATATTTCCGCGGCGCGTAGAACGGCAGGTGCGGCCGGTAGATGCCGGCGGCGAGGAAGAACGGCTGCGCGGGCGGGGCGGCGAGGAATTTCGCGGCCCACTCGACGAGCTGGCCGTCGCCCATCTGTTCGTCGCGGGCGTCCCACGGGCCCCAGTCGAATTCGTTGGCGTTTTGCGGCGGGCGGGCGAGGGCCTTGACGGCGGGCAGGTTGTTGAGTGGGAAACCGGCGGGCCAGGTCCAGCGCGAGGTGTCGTCGCCGCGCGCGTTGGCGGCCTGGAAGTGGCTGTCGAAGACTTGATCAAAGTAGGCGTGCCAGTCGCCGCGGCGGTTGAAGCCGGGCATGTGGTGGTTGACCTTGCCGCCGCCGGCGACGTGGTAGCCGTGGGCCTTGAAGTGGCCGGGCAGCGAGGCGACGCCGGGCAGGACCTCGTGCCAGCGCGCGTCGTTGCCGTAGATGCCAGTGCTCGAGGGAAACTTTCCGGTGAGGATGGCGACGCGCGAGGGATTGCAGACGGGCGCGGGGCAGTGGGCGTTGGTGAACGCGAGGGCGCGGCCCGCGAGCCGGTCGAGGTGGGGCGTCTTCACGTCGGGGTGGCCGCCGAGGTAGCCAACCCAGTCGTTGAGATCGTCGACGGCGATCATGAGGACATTGGGCCGGGCGGCCGACGCGGCGGCGGACGCGGCGGGCACGACAACGCCCACGAGCGCGACGACGGCGGCGCGAAGAACGAGAGGGAGGGCGGATCGGCTCACGGGTTTTTTCGTTTCTTGCGGCCTTGGGTTTCGGCGGTGCCGGCGGGCGGCGGTTCCTGGCCGAAGAAGTAGTAGGGATAGTGCCACGAATTTTCGCGGGCGTCGTTCTTTGAAACGGCAGTGATCTCCTGCTTCAGCCGGGCGAGGTTTTCGGGCTTGAGCAACGGGTCGGCGGTGTCGCGGCGCCAGTCGGCGAGCGTGCGCTGGAGCCGCGCGAGCGTGGCGGCGCGGGCAGGATCGGCGGCGAGGTCGCGGAACTCGAACGGATCGGCCGCGAGGTCGTAGAGTTCCCATTGCGGCGGCCGCTCCATGCGGGCATAGGCGGCGCGGACCTCGGGCGAGGCGGCGCGGACGGCGGCGCGCACGTCGGCCTCGATGTGGCCGTCCATCGTGAACACATAGCCGGGGTTGGTTTCGCCAGGGAGGAGGTTCTCGATGAGCTTGAAGCGCTCGTCGCGCACGGTGCGCTGCGGCCAGAAATTCGCCTTGGCGGCGTGGGTGTGGAACTCGGTGAAGAGATGCGGCCGCCACGCAGGATGTTCGCCGCGCAGCAGCGGCTCGAGCGAACGACCGGCGAGCCCCGCGACCGGCGCGGCGCCGGCGAGGGCGAGCGCGGTCGGGAAGAGGTCGACCGTGGCGACGAGCTCGTCGCGCACCTGGCCGGGCTTGGCGCCCGCCGGGAAGCGGGCAATCAGCGGGATGCGGACGCCGCCCTCGTAGCAGGTGCGTTTGCCGCGCAGCATGTCGGCGCCGTGATCGCCGAGGTAGATCACGAGCGTGTCGCGGGCCTTGCCGGTGCGCTCGAGCGCGGCGAGCACGTCGCCGACGAGCGTATCAAGGCGGCTCATGCAGTTGTAGTAGTCGGCGACCTGAGCGCGGAGGTCGGGGGCATCGACGCCCATGTAGGCCATCGGAGGGACGTCGCCGGGGGCGAGGGGCTGCGCTGGCAGGCCGTTGATCTGGCGGGTCCAAGGCTGGTGGGCGTCGGGGAAATTGACGCTGAGGAAGAACGGCGCGTCGCCGGCGCGCATGAACGCCTCGGCGTGTTTCGCGTAATCGGGGAGATTGCGGCGGGCGAAGTTGCCCTGCGGAATCTCGGCGAAGTCGAAGGGAAACGCGGACTCGGGATTGATGTGCAGTTTGCCGATGATGCCGGTGCGGTAGCCGGCGGTCTTGAGGTTGCGCGGGAGGTTGGGGGTGTCGGCGCGGTAGAGGCGGAAGCCCCACGTCGCGAGGCCGAGCTGGCCGTTCTGGTGCGGGTAGAGCCCCGTCATGATGCTGGAGCGCGATTGGCTGCAGCCGGCTTGCGTGACGTAGGCGCGGGTGAATCGCACGCCGTCGGCGGCCAGTCGGTCGAGATTGGGCGTGCGCGCGTGGCGATCGCCGTAGGCGCCGATCTCGGGGCCGTTGTCCTCGGAAACGATCAGCAGGATGTTGGGGCGCGGGGCGGCGGCGGAGAGCAGCGCGACGCTGGCGACAAGGGCGGCGAGCACAGCGCCGGTGTGGCGCAGCAGGGAACGGAGGATCATGGTGGCGGGAAGATGGCGGCAATGGCCTGATTCAGGCGGTGGCCGAAGGGGAGGCGCTGCTTGGTCGGCACCTGGGTGAGCACGACGACGAACAGGTCGCGTTGAAAATCGATGAGCGCAAGCGTGCCCGAGGCGCCGTTGTGCTGCACGCGGTCAGCGGTGCCATCGGGACCGGCGTGGAGGAGATTGAAGCCGAGGCCGTAGCCCTCGCGATTCGTGGCGGGCTGGCGGGTGTAGAGGGCGCGGAGCGACGCCGGCTGGAGGAGCGGCGTGCCGGCGGCGACGCTGCAGTCGCGATGGAGCCGGAGGAAACGGCCAACGTCGTCGAGGGTGGCGACGAGGCCGCCGCCGGGATTGGGAAATTTGACCGCGGCGTCCTCGCGGCCGGCGGTCGCGGCGGGCACGAGGCGTCCGTCGGTGCGGTCATACATCACGGGCAGGCGGGCGCGCAGTTCGGCGGAGGCGGACGGGAGGAACACCGCCTGGCCGGCGCCGATCGGGGCGAGCAGCTTTTCGTGCAGGAGGGTGGCGAAGTCGCGGCCGGTGGCGACCTCGGCGACGCGGCCGGCGACCATGTAGCCGAAGCCGGAGTAGGCGTAGCCGGAGCCGGGCGGGCGCACCAGGCCGGCGCGCGCGAGGGCCGCGGCCACTTCGGCCAGCGTGCTTTCGGGCGGGATCTCGACGGCGCCCGAGCGGCGCTCGTCGTTGCCGGGGAATCCGGCGGTGTGCGAGAGAAGTTCGCGGATGAGCGGGGCGCGTTTGGCGCGCCCCTGCCCTCGCACCTCGAGCGCGGCGAACTGCGGCAGGAATTTGTCGACCGGATCGTCCCACGCCAGGCGGCCCTCCTCGACGAGCCGGGCGAAGAGCGTCGCGGTGAACGGCTTCGTGACCGAGGCGAGCCGGCACGGGGCGTCCACAGTGAACGGCCGCCCGGTCGCAAGATCGGCGACACCGAAGGCTTCGCGGAAGATCGTCTCACCGCGATACACTAACAGCATGGTACCACCTGGCACGAATTTTTCCGTGATGCCCCAGCGCCAGACCTCGCGCAACGAGTCGCGTTGCGCGGCGGTGAAGCCGTGGGCGAGCCAGGCGCGTTCCCCCGCCGGATCATCGGGTGTTGCTGCACTCGCCGCCGGGGCGGCCGACGTCGACGCGCCCGTGAGCAGGGCGGCCGCCGCCAAGGCGCAACGGAGTGGCGAACAGGTCGGCTGCGTGGGGCGGGGGGAATTCCGGAGGCGAGAGACGGGGCGCATCGGTGAAGGCGCGGACACGGCCGGCGGCGAGCCGTTCAGAACTTGGCCGACAGGCTGAACTGCAGCGTGCGGCCGGGCTGGCGTTGGACGGAGTTGGTGTCGGCGAGTTTGAAAATATCCTGGTTGTCGAGGGCGTTCTGCAGCTTGGCGCCGAGGACATACTGCACCCGACCCTTGGTGCGAAGCGCGTAGCGCAATACGACGTCGAACCGCCACTCGCCGGGCATGGTCCAGATGGGCGTATTGGCCAGGCCGCCGAGCGTGGTGATCGGCGTCGGATCAATCGGGCGTTCGCCGAGGAAGATCGAACCGAGCGCGACATCGAGGCCGCGGAGGACGCCGCGCCGGAAGGCGTATTTGTTGAACGCGGTGATCATATGGTAGGGGGCGTAGTTCGAGCGCGCGCGGGTCTTGGTGTCGCGCGAGTCGTTGTAAGAGTAGCCGCCCATCACGGACCAGCCCTCAATGAGGCGCGCGTTAAGATTTACCTCCGCGCCGCGGGAGCGGATGCCGTCGTCCTGGATGAACCAGTCGACGCGGTTCGGGTCCGGCCGTGTCACGTTTGCCTGCTGGATCTCGTAGACGGCGAAGAGGCCCTGGATGCGGTCGCCGGCGAGGCTGAAGCGCAGGCCGGCCTCGAGCTGGTTGCCCTCCTGGGGCTTGAGTGCGTCGCCGTCGGGCTGGCGCTGGAACTCGGGGACGAAGGAGCTGTTGGCGTTGGCGTAGGCGGTGAGGGATTTCTCGCGGTTGAGGTGGTAGACGACGCCGCTGCTGTAGGTCGTGGATTTCGCGTGGTTATCGAACGTGCGGAGGTTGGTCGTGGTGTTGAACCGCGCGTCGTCGGTGCGCGTGTGGCGCAGGCCGCCGGTCACGAAGAGGCGCTCCTCGAAAAACGAGGCGACCTCGGCGAAGTAGAACTCATGATTCACGGTCGTGTCGTGAAACCGCGAGCCGGTGGGCAACGGCGGGCGGTCCGCTTTGGCCGGCACGGCGGGCGAGAACGCGGGGTTCATGACGTTGATCGGCGGAATCATGAACGGGTTGAAACCGGCGCGGCGGACATCGACGAGGAACTCGGCGTAGGAGAGAGTCGGATACTGGTTGAAGCGGTTGCCCACGCTGGCAGTGGGGAAACGCTGGTTCAGTGCGGCGGCGGTGGCGGCGAGGCCGCCGCGGTTGTAGATGCCGTCGCGGTTCCAGGCGATGCCGTCCGAGTCGTCCCAACTGACACCGAGCAGCGCGCGGTGGCTGGCAGGGCCGGTCTTGAAGGTGGCGAGGAGCTCGGAGCGGAGGCGCAGATTCTCGACGTCCTGGATGCGGACGCGCCAGCGCTTGGGCATGAGCACGGCGTCCTTGAGGATCGTGAGCGAGCCCTGCTCGGGCTGCGTCTCGTCGTAGAGCTGATCCTTCACGTCGTGGGCGAACTGGACGCGCAGCTGGACGTGGCGGTTGAACGCGTGCTGGAGGTCGGCCATGGCGAAGCCGCGTTTCCAGACGCGGAGATCGCCCGGCGCCGAGAAGCCCTGCCGGTTGTCGCCGGACGCCAGATAGGTGCCGTCGGCGAGCCGGAAGCCGCGCGGGTCGCCGCGGAACATCGGCTGGCGCCAGACCGCGCCGCCGTCGGTTTCCTTGACGTAGAGCTGCTCCAGCGTGAGGCGCGTGGCCGGGCTGATCTGCCACGACACCGCGGAGGAGAACGCCTTCTCCTGGTGCGAGATCTTGCGGTAGTATTCGCCGTCGTCCCAGACGCCGGTGAGACGGAAACCAAACGGCGAGCCCTTGCCACCGATGGGGCCGGTGGTGTCGAGCTCGGTGCGCCACGAATCGAGCGGGCCGAAACTGCCGCGCACCGAAGTCGCGGCCTTGTCGCGCGGGCGCTTGGTCACACGGTTGACGGTGGCGGCGAAACCGCCCTGGCCGAACAGCACGGCGGCGGGGCCCTTGAGCACCTCGACGCGCTCGACGTTGGCGACGGAGACGGTGCCGATGCTCTCCTGCTGGAGGAAGCCGTTGAGAAATTTCGTGTTGGCATTGGCGAAACCGCGGACGGTCCAGGCGTCGTTGTTGGACGTCGGCACGAAGCCGGGCACGTATTCGAGCACGTCCTCGGTGGTGCGGGCCATCGTGTCCTCGATGAAGGCCTGGTTGAGCACGGTCACGTTCATCGGGATGTCGGCGATGGCGGTGTTCATGCGAGTGACCTCGGCGGCGTTGGTGGACTGGTAGCCGATATCCTTGGACGTGGTGACCTCGAAGGCGGAGAGCTGCACGGTCTCGCCGGGTGTGGCGGGGCGCGACGGGGAGGGCGTCGATACGGTCTGGGCTGCGGCGGACGCGGCCACGCAAAGTGTCAGGGCGACGGTCGAGGGAAATGGGAGGGTGCGGCGGGGGTTCATAGGAGCGGCGCTGGAGTGCAGGCGCGGAGTCTCATTGGCGTTTCTTTTTTCGCGGTGTTTTCGCCGCGTCATCTGTGGCCGGTCGCTCCGGAGTGACGATGGAGCGTTCGCGCAAAACCTGATCCATCACGCCGCGCAGGCGGTCGCGGGCGGCGGAGGAGGCGGGGTCGTCGATCAGGTTGCGCCGCTCGACAAACGTCGTCCAACGGGGCTCCGCGCTCCCGGGGGCGGTGTAGTCGTAGAGTTCCTCCGCGGTGGTCTGGCGGGCGGGCCAGTCGACCCAGCGGGTGTAGCGCTGGGTGGCGGTGCGGATTGTGTAGCCCATGGCCTGGGGCGCTCCGGCATTGAAGGGGCGGGAGAACTGCGAGAGCGCGAACTCGCGGCCCGGCTGCGCCGGGTCGCGCAGGATCGGCGCAAAACTGCGTCCCGCCAGGTAGGCCGGGGCCGGCAGCCCGGCCAACTCGGCCAGCGTCGGGTAGAGATCAACGTACTCGATGAGCGACGCCGTCGGTCGGCCCGGCTGGGCCATGCCGGGCAGACGCACCATCAGCGGCACGCGCGCGTCGAGTTCGAAGTTGGTCCCTTTGCACCAGCGCCCGGCGTCGCCGAGGGCGTAGCCGTGATCACCCCAGAGCACGACGATCGTGTTCTGATCGAGCCCGTGGCGCTGGAGGGCGGCCAGGACCTTGCCGATCTGGGCATCGGTGTAGCTCACACAGGCATAGTAGCCGTGGCGCAGCGTGCGCGTCTGCGCGGCGCCGAGCCGCTCATCCTTGGGCATGCCGGAGTAACCGCCGAGTTCGCGGTGCGTGTGGTACGCGGTCTCCGGGGCACCCTGCACGCGTTGCGGTTCGCCCGGCAGATCGAATTTCGCCGGGTCATGGAGATCCCAGTATTTCTTGGGCGCGTTGAAGGGCAGGTGCGGCTTGAAGAAACCCACGGCGAGGAAGAACGGTTTCCCCTGCTGCTTGAGCTTGCCCAGCGTCTCGACGGCGAGGGCGGCCAGCTTGCCGTCGCTGTAGCCCTCGTCCGGCACGTCGGCCGCCTCGTAGGGCGCCTGTTTGCCGGGCGCATCGCCGCGTGGGAGCGCGTAGTTCTTCCAACCCTCGGCCTTCAGGGTGGCCGGCACGGACCAGGAGGCCGGGTCCTCCTCGCGCTCGTCGCCACTGAAGGTCTTGCCCAACCCCTGGGCGTGGTAGCCGTGCTGCTTGAAGAGCTGCGGCAGCGTGACGGTGTCGGGGTGCGTATCGCGAAACAGGTGACGGTTGTGCCACACGCGGGTCTGGTCGGGCAGGCGGCCGGTCATGATGGCGGTGCGGGCCGGACCGCAGACCGCCTGCATGGTGTAGGCGCGGGTGAACATCCGGGCTTCGCCCGCCAGCCGATCAATGTTTGGCGACTTGGCGAGGGGATCGCCATAGCAGCCGAGCGACACCCGCAGATCGTCGACGGCGATGAAGAGAACGTTGGGTTTGGGGCCGCTGGCGGCCTGCTGCGGCGCCGCGCGCAGCGCCCACACGTCCGGAGATCGCACGCCCGGGCGCACTTCGCCCGTCGGCATGACGAAGGTGTCGCCCCAGCGCACCAGCGGCGTGGTCACATGGGCGCGCGGCATCTTGCCGGAGTCGCGCCAGGTGTCGGTGATCGTGTGATACGTGAGGATGCGCCCGGGAAACCCGGGGTGCTGCGCGAGCGGCGTGAAATTGACCAGCGAGCCGTCGTCGCCGCCGAGGATTAGGAAACTGGACTGGTCCAGCGCCGGCGCTGGCGTCGGCGGCGCGACCACCGGATGCGGCAGATCGGTCACCCGCTGCCAGCCGTGGCCGGGCCGGTAGCGGTAAGCGTCTTTCAAATACGTACGGACGGGTTTGCCCTGCGCATCGGGCGCAAGGGCGGTGCCGCCCACGAGGAAGAAACTTTTGTCCTGCACCGCCGCCGTCGCGAGCATGCGGCCGGGACCGGGCCAGGGCTCGAGTTCCCGCCACTGCGGTCGCGCCGCGACGAGGTCGAGCGCCCAAAACGTCTGCAGGGCGATGGTGGAGTTCGGCGTCTCGAGGCCGCCGGCGACGTAGATCGTGCTGCCGAGCTGCGCGCCGCAGATGTTGGCGACCGGTTTGGGCAGCGGCGGGAGCGGAGCCGTCTCGAGCCGGCCGTTGGTCCAGCGCAACAGGAAGCAGTCGGCGTAGTGGCGCTGCAGATCGCTGCCGCCAAGGCAGGCGACGCCGTCGGAGGTCGTGAGGGACACGCCGTAGCCGAGCGGGCGCGGCAGCCGGCCGGCGGTCTGCCAGGCGCCGTCGGGCTTCTCCAGCACGAAGACAGTGTCGTACCAGACCTTGGCGCCGCCCTCCCAGGGCTTCTTGTCGGGGAAATTAGCGCCGCCAGCGACGAGGAGCGCACCGTTGCTGATGCCGGCATAGGGAAAGGCGAAACCCTCCCGATCGGGGAGCGGGGAGAGTTTGGACCAGTGGAGCGGATCGGTGGACGCGACGGGCGGCGGCGCGGCGGCCCGCAAGCCGGGCAGCAGAAGCGCGAGCCCAAGAAGGGCCGATCTGAACATGGAGGCGGGGTGCCCCCACCCCGCAATCGTCCCGCGTTCGCACTTTGGTGCGGGGTGAGGGCACCCCGCCTCCAGGGAAATCGGATTCGTTCTCATCGCATTCATTTCGCGGCCCTCTTCTTTTTGCCCTTCTGCGGCTGCTCGAAGCTGGGATCGTAGTCGGGATTCGGCCGCATCATCTCGGCGCCGACTTCGCGGCGCCAGGCTTCAAGCTCGCGGCGGAGCTCGGCGGTCTTCGCGGGCTCGGTGGCGGCGAGGTTGCGGGCCTCGCCGAGGTCCGCGGCGAGATTGTACAGCTCCACGCCCGCGGGGTCGAAGGTCTCGATCAGTTTCCATGACCCGCGCCGGATCACACCCGAGGGCACGCTCGACGGATGATCGTTGTAATGCGGGAAGTGCCAGAAGATCGCCGGCCGGTTGAGCGACGCGCCGCCCGCGAGAACCGGCTGGAGGTTGCGCCCGTCGATGTGCTGATGCGGCCGCGGCGGCAGGCCGGCGGCGGCGAGGCAGGTGGGATAGAGATCGGTGCTCGTGACCGGCTCGGCGCTGACGTGGCCGGCGCGCGCCACGCCAGGCCACTTCACGATCAGCGGCACCCGGATGCCGCCCTCGTAATACGCGCCCTTGTTGGCGCGGAGCGGGGCGTTGTTGGTGGCGTTGTAGAATCCCCCATTGTCGGAGGTGAAGAGGATGACGGTGTTCTGTTCGAGGCCGAGCTCGCGCAGGGTCGCCATCACGCGGCCGACGCTCTCGTCCATGCTCTCCACCATCGCCGCGTAGACCGGCTTTCCTTGCTGCTGCGTCTCGGGAATCTTTTCGTACTTCGCCACCATTTCCATCTTCGCCTGCAGCGGCGTGTGCACCGCGTAGTGCGGGAAGTAGAGAAAGAACGGCTTGGCGCGGTGATCGCGGATGAACTTCACGGCGGCGTCGGTGAGCCGATCGGTGAGATACTCGCCCGGCTTGCCGTCGGGGAAGACGTTCCAGCGGGCGCGGAGCCCGGTCGTCGGTATGGCCCAGTTGCCCTCGTAAGGATAAAAGAAATCGCCCGGGGCGCCGTGGGCATTGCCGGCGATGTTGACGTCGAAGCCGTGGTGCTCGGGCAGGGAGAACGGCTCGCTGCCCAGGTGCCACTTGCCGATGCTGGCCGTGCGGTAGCCCGCCTCGCGCAACGCCTCCGCCAGCGTGACCTCCTCCAGCGGGAGGGCGCGCACAAAGCGGCCGCTCTGCAGCTTCGCCTTCGGTTCCCAGCGGCCATTGGGCAACCAGTCGGTCAGGAGGAGGCGCGCAGGATACTTGCCGGTGAGTACGGCGGCGCGCGTCGGCGAACACACGGCGCAGGCCGCGTAGGCATCGGTGAAACGCACGCCCTCGCGGGCGAGCCGATCTATGTTGGGCGTCTGATAATAGGTGCTGCCGTTGGCGCCAATGTCGCGCCAGCCGAGATCGTCGATGAGGAAGAGAACGATGTTGAGTTTGCCGGCAGGTGCGGGTTTGCCCGTCGGCGCGGACGATTCGGCGGCGTGCGACGCGGCCAGCGGCGCGAGCAGCAGAGCGGCGAGGAGCGAGTGGATGATTTTCATCAGTGCGTGAAGTTTGTTTCGCCCGGCGCGGGATAACGCCTTGCCGCGTCGTCCCGCACGAGAATCCAGTCTTCGCCGGGGACCTTCGTCCCGCGAAAGCACTTCGGCCCCGCAGCAGCGCTGCGAGTTGGCCGTCGAGATGGGGCGCAGGAAAGAAAATGCCATGGGGGGTTCAAACACCACGGCGCGCAGTCTCACGCCCAACCCACCGCGTGGACAACTGAATTACTGCGGTTCTAGTTTGGGACCGTCGACGGTCTGCCGCGCGGATGTCCGGCTACGTCTGCGCCGCGTTGACCGAGGGTCCCGCACAGCGGCCGATCGACGCGCCGCGCAGCTTCATTCCCCTGCCACCCATTCCCCTGCCATGGGATTGGTCTTGGTTCCTGCTTTTTTTGGCCTCCCGCAGATTCAGAAAGACCGCCGATGGCCGGATTCCGGGGTTTGCATCGGTGGCCTTACTGAATCTGGGGGAGATCCTGTATTTCATTCGGTGGCTGGGACCGGCCACCAGCTCATCAACTCGCGCAAACCTGGCCGCCGAATTCATCCTGAAACAATCTTCCGAGAATATCGTGGCGTGCGACACCCGCGGGAACGGGCGGAAACATCGCTCTTTTCCGCCCTCCGGTATTTTCGGCCCATGAACTGCAGCGACCCCGCGACACGACTGCGTTCTCCCATCTCTGTCCATGCGCGGTTTCTCGTCTGCCGCACGACGACGTCGCGCATCCGCACTCTCTCGCTTGCCCTCCGCCCGCTGCGCATAAACGCTACGGCCCGCTCCTGCTTCCGCCCACGCGGTCCCGGCAGGCGCCCTCCCCCCCGATGAGATCCCTTTCCCGAATCCTGGCCTGCACGTTCACCGTCACCCTTACGTCGGCTGCGGCCGACTTGTCGCCCTTGCCGCGCACGCCGTGGACGACGTCCACCATCAATGGCTCGCCCGACGCGCGCGCGCCGTTTCGCGTCGAGCGCGCATTTCCGGAGCTCACTTTCGCCCAGCCGCTCGAGCTTGCCGCGCTTCCCGGCACCGACCGGCTCGTCGTGGTCGAGCGTGATGGAAAATTGCGCTCGTTTCGCGCCGAGGAAAGCACGGCCGCAACCGATCTGTTCGGCGACCTCGCGCACTTCGACCCCGAGCTCTCGGAGTGTTACGGCCTCACGTTTCATCCGAAGTTTTCCGCGAACCGCTTCGCCTACGTGCTGGCGATCGCCAAAACTCGCCGCCAGCAGAACCGCGAAAACGGCACGAAGATCATCCGCTTCCAAGTCACCAACGATCCCGTCCCGCGCCTCGATCTCACCACCGGCCGCGTGATCATCACGTGGCTCCAGGGCGGCCACAACGGCGGCAATCTCCGCTTTGGCCCCGAGGGCCTGCTCTACTTCGGCGCGGGCGACGCCGGCCCCGCCGAACCACCCGATCCGTTCGTCACGGGTCAGGATATTTCCGATCTGCTCGCGAGCATCATGCGCATCGATGTCGACCGCACCGACCCCGGGCTCGCGTATTCGATTCCCCGTGACAACCCATTTGTCGGCGGGCCGAAGGCCCGCGGCGAGATCTGGGCCTACGGCCTGCGCAATCCCTGGCGCCTCGCCTTCGATCCCAAGTCTGGCGAGCTCTACACGGGCGACGTCGGCTGGCAGCTCTGGGAGATGATTTACCGGATCCAGCGCGGCGGGAACTACGGCTGGAGCCTGAACGAGGGTGGCCGCCAGGACGTGCGGCCGGACCGCCTGGTCGGACCCTCGCCCGTCCTCCCGCCGCTCGTCGCGCACTCGCACGCGGAAGCCGCGAGCATCACCGGCGGTGAATTTTACCATGGCGCCCGGCTCCCCTCCCTCCGCGGGGCCTACGTCTACGGCGATTGGCAGACGGGCGTTTTCTGGTCGTTGCACGCCGAGGGGGACCGGGTGACGGCCCATCTCGAACTGTGCCGCACGACCCTCTCGCCCGTGGGCTTCGGCGTGCAGGCCGACGGCGAACTGCTCATCTGCGATTACGCCCGCGGCGGCCTCTGGCGGCTCGCCCCCAACCCCGCGACCCATGCCCCGTCGAACTTCCCCCGCAAGCTCAGCGAAACCGGTCTGTTTGCCAACGCCGCCCGCCAGGTCCCCGCCCCCGGGGTCGTTCCCTACTCGATCAACTTTCCTCGCTGGGCCGACCACGCCACCGCGGAACGTTGGGCGGGTTTTCCCGGCACCACCCGCGTGACGATCGCAACCAAGCAACTCGCTTTCTTGCCCGTCGGCCGCTGGGTATTGCCGGACAATGCCGTGCTCGCGAAGACCTACTCGCTCGAACTCGAACGCGGCAACCCCGCCACGCGCCGCCCGGTTGAAACCCAAATTCTCCACTACGACCAACAGCAGTGGTCCGCCTACAGTTACCGCTGGAACGCCGACCAGACCGACGCCGAACTGCTCCCCTCCGGCGGTGACACAGCCGTGTTCGACATCAAAGATTCCGCTGCGCCCGGCGGCACGCTGCGCCAGACGTGGCGCTTTCACAGCCGCGCCGAATGCCTGCGCTGCCACAATGCGGAGCTCAACTTCACGCCTGGCTTCGATCCGCTCCAACTCGCCCGCCCCGCTCCCGCCGCGCCCGACCGCCAGCTCGCGGCCCTCCTCCCCGCCTCGCCCACCCCCGCCAATCCGGCACTCGTCGATCCGCACAGTGACCTCGGTTCCCCCGAGCTGCGCGCCCGCTCCTACCTTCATACCAACTGCAGCACCTGCCACCGCTTCAACGGCGGCGGTTCCGCCAATCTTCTCCTCAACCTCGAGCGCCCGCTCGCCGACGCGAAACTCCTCGACGAGAAACCCGTGCAGGGTGACCTCGGCCTGCCCGACGCCCGCGTGATCGCGCCCGGCGATCCCGAGCGCAGCGTGTTGCTCTATCGCCTCGCGACCGAAGGCCGCGGACATATGCCCCACCTCGGCAGCCGCCTCGTCGACGAACGCAGTCTCCTGCTCGTGCGCAACTGGATCGCCGGCCTGAATTCCAACCGCGGCACCGTCTCCCCCGCAGCCGCCGCGCAGCGCGAAATAGAACGCGCCGCCCTCAGCACCCTCCGCAGCGGCGACACCACCGTGCTGCCCGCGCTCCTTTCGTCCGGCAGCGGCGCCTTTGGCGTCACCCTTGCGCTCATCGAAGGCACGCTCCCGCCCACGTCCCGCGCGGCGGCCATTGCCCAGGGCGCCGCGCTCACCGATCCGTTGCGCCGCGATTTGTTCGAGCGGTTCCTGCCCGACGACCAACGCCGGCGCGTGCTCGGCTCCGCCTTCGACCGCGCCGCCCTGCTCGCCCGCTCCGGTGACGCCAGGCGCGGCCGCGTCGTGTTCGCCACGGTCTGCGTCGCCTGCCATCGCCTCGGCGACACCGGCATCGATTTTGGCCCCGACCTCGCGCAGATCGGCACCAAGTGGGACCGCGCCGGCCTCCTCGAACAAATCGTGGCGCCCTCCGCCGTCGTCGACCAAGCCTGGCGACTCACGACCATCGAACTCAAAGGCGGCGGCAGCCAGTCCGGTTTCTTCACCGCGCGCGACGACGCCGCCGTCACCCTGCGCCTCGCCGGCGGACTCACCAAAAAAATCCCTGTCACCCAGATCGCGAAACGCACCGCCACAAGCACCTCGGTCATGCCCGAAGGCCTGCTGCAAACCCTCACCGCCCCCGAAGCCGCCGACCTGCTCGAATTCCTCGCCAGTCTGAAATAATTTGGTTCTCCCCGTTTTGGTGGGGGTGAAACCATCGTTGCGGGTGACCCTCGAAAACATCAAAGCGATGTCATACCTGACGATCTACTGCGCGCATCAGATTCGCGGCGCCGCGTACCTGAAGGCCAGGGAAGGTGAGAAAGCACGGAACACTCTGGGCGCAGGGTATGGGTGGTGGATTAACTACTCCGCCCTGATGGACAAGATGTATACAGGAATGAGCATGTCGAGAAGTGCCAATCTTCCCGCTTGGCGTTCCCATGACGCTGCCGTATTGAAAGAGTAAACCAACACTGGGGGCGTGGGGATACCTGACAAGCCATGGGTGGGCAACCCGAGCATCGAGTTTCACAGCAAATAGGGAGACGACCAAGATCGCCCCTGCCCGCAAACTTCACCGTTCGAAAAACTGCTTGGTCAGCAGAATTCATGGGCGCATTCCGGTTCGGGCAAATGGCCAAGGTTATGATATAGGGCCACCTCCATTGCCCTATAGGTTCGGAAACCATATGAGCGTCTGGTCACCACTCGGACTTTATTGTTCAAG
>SXSC01000033.1 GCA_005792355.1 Opitutaceae bacterium | reverse complement strand
TTGAGACGATTTTTTGCCACCGAGATCACGGAGGGAAAAGAGAGGCCACAGAGCGGAGGAGCGGGCGTTCTTTTCCGGTGGTATTCTCTGTGACCTCCTGCCGGGCCTCAGTGACCTCTGTGACCAGCGGTTTGATTCCTTCGGTTGCGGTTGCCGCGTGAGGAAAAATGCGGGCTACACCCCGGTCGCCTTCTTGATCGTCTTCAACTGGTGGTACTCCGGCTTGGCCTTGTAATACTCGTCGAGCGGATAGCAGCCGCTGATCAGCCCGTTGCGCGGACCGGTGGTGCAGTCGCTGAAGGTGCGGCAGTTGAACCGCGTGGCGAGCACCCCCTTGGTCGTCGCATCGGCGAGCATTTCGGGATAGCTGAGCACGACCCGGCCGAGGCCGACCATGTCGGTCCAGCCGTGCCGCACCGCGGATTGGGCGACGTGCGGAAGATATTCCTGGAGGTAGCTGTACGCCGTGCCGATCACGACCGGAGCCGGCAAAGTCGGGTGGATCTGCCGCAAGCGGTCGAGGTGCTCCTTGATCTGCCGCACCACGTTGATCTGCCGGGCCACATCGATCAGGGGATCGTGCGCCGGTTGGTAACCATCACTCGGCGGGTACGCCGCCGGCCGCTGGATGTGCGGATTGTAGTACGGCGACCCGGCGCTCAGGTCGAGGAGCTTCACCCCGAGTTGCATGCACAGTTCGACGAACTTGAACGGCTCGGTGAGATCATAATCGATTGGGTGGTCGGCGTTCACGCCAAAGCCGTAACGATACGGCAGGCAGTGGGAAAAATCCTCGGGGATGCCGGGGCCGAGCTTGCCCGGATCGGCCCGCGTCGGGTCCGGCTTGAACGGCACGAAATCAAACGCACTCAGGCGCACGCCGAGGTCGATCGAGTTGCCACTCGCCCGGATGCCCGCGACGACCTCGCGCAGGATCCTCGTGCGGTTCTCAAAGCTGCCGCCGTATTTGCCCGGCCGCGTGTGCGCCCCGAGAAACTCGTGCAGCAGGTAGCCGTGGCAGTGCTTGATGTCCACAAAGTCCGCCCCGACGTCGCGCGCGATCTTCGCCGCGCGGATGTAACACTGGATGAGCTCGTCGATCTCCGCGTCGGCAAAAATCTGGCTGTCACTCGTGACGTTGAACTTCCGATCGAGAATCGGATGCCGGAACGCCACGCGCGGCTCCATGCGCTTCTTGTCGGTCGGCTTGCAGAAACGCCCCGAGTGCGTGAGCTGAAAACCGATCACCAGATCGTCCGCCGAGCCATACCGCTCGCGGTGCGCCTGCACCGTAATCTCGCAGATTTCGGCGAGGTCGCGCTTGTTCTCCTCGAGGATCATGAGCTGGTTCGGATTCGCCCGCCCGTCGGGCCGGATCGCCATCGCCTCGCCGCCGTAGATCACCTTGGCGCCGCTCAGCCCGAAGCGCTGCCAGCGCCGGCGCACTTCGTCGGTGACCCCCCCGGTCGTGGTCGCGTCCCAGCCCTCCATGGGATGAATGGCCCAGCGATTGCCGATGCGTTTGCCATTGACGGTGAGATCGGCGATCGGCCGCGCTAGCGGGGAATCCGGCCCGGTGGCGATGGCATCCTCGCACGGGAGATTCAGGCCGAGGCCCGCCACATGCGCGCGGAAATCCGCCACGGTCTTGAGCGACGCGACGCGGGTGAGTTTGAAGGGAGTGGGATTTGGGCTCATGGTGGGAACTGGAAAAACAGGGCGAAAATACCGGCCGGGGGAAGATCGGAAATCGGGCCGGCCGGCCAACCCGGGGGCCGTCGTGCGCCAATGAGGTGGAGCCCCGGCCGATCTGCAATGCCCAACACGGTCAAATGTCCGATCCGGTCGGGGTGGATGGATGGTCGGCCTTCGCTCGCCGCGAATTACTTCAACACGGGCACGTCGACCCAGCGGCGCTCCGCCCAGGACCTGAGACCGAGTTCGGCGAGTTGCACGCCCTTGGCGCCCTCGTGCAGGCTCCACGGGAACGGTGAACCGGTGACGACGTGTTTGAGGAAGAGTTCCCACTCCACCTTGAAGGCGTTGTCGTACGGGCCCTGATCCGGCACGCGCACCCAGCCGTCCTTGTATTTGATCGGGCTGTCGACGTCAGGATTCCAGACGCAGCGCGGAGTGGCCGCGAGGGATTGCGCCTTGCAGTCGCGCAGGCCGGCCACCGCGGAACCGTGCGTGCCGTCGACCTGGAGCGTGAGCAGGTCATCGCGATCCACGCGGACGTCCCACGAGGAGTTGAAATGGCAGATCACGCCGTTCACGAGTTCGAACGTGGCGTACGCCGAATCGTCGGCGGTGCACTGGTACTGCTTGCCGGCCTCGTCCCAGCGCTGATGCAGGTGCGTGGCGCCGAGGCAGGTCAGGCTCTTGATTTCACCGAAGAGGTTCTGGATGACATACTGCCAGTGGCAAAGCATGTCGACGATGATGCCGCCGTCGTCCTCTTTGCGGTAGTTCCACGAGGGGCGCTGGAGTTTTTCAAACTCGCCCGTGAACACCCAGTAGCCGAATTCCCCGCGGACGGAGAGGATCCGGCCGAAAAATCCGGTGTCGATCAGGTACTTCAGCTTCACGAGGCCGGGGAGCCACAGCTTGTCCTGTACGACGCCATTCTTGAGGCCGGCGGCGGTCACCTCGTTGGCGAGGGCCAGGGCCTCCGCGGCGGTCGTGGCGGTGGGTTTTTCGCAGTAGATGTGTTTCCGGGCGGCAATGGCCTTGCGCACACCCATGGGACGCTGCCCGGTCAGCGTCGCGTCGAAGTAAATCTGGTTGGCCGGGTTCGCGAGTTCGGCGTCGAGGTTGGTCGACACGCGCGCCACGCCGGTGCGCGCAGCGAGAGCCTGCAGCTTCACCTCGCTGCGCCCCACCAACACCGGTTCGGGCATGATCACCTCGGCGTCGGAAAGCTTCACCCCGCCCTGGTCAATGATGGCCTTGATCGAGCGGATCAGATGCTGGTTGGTGCCCATGCGTCCGGTG
>SXSC01000416.1 GCA_005792355.1 Opitutaceae bacterium | reverse complement strand
TTGCCACCGAGATCACGGAGGGAAAAGAGAGGCCACAGAGCGGAGGAGCGGGCGTTCTTTTCCGGTGGTATTCTCTGTGACCTCCTGCCGGGCCTCAGTGACCTCTGTGACCAGCGGTTTGATTCCTTCGGTTGCGGTTGACGCGGTGCGAAATGTCCGGGCTAGGGGAATGCCGGGCCGGCGATCGGCGCGCGAGCGACGGCCAGCCCGGGTGCTGCCCGCACGCGGGCGACGGGCGACGCGCCAGGCGGCGCAGGCGGGCAGGGCGGCGAGCCGACGGTGCCGCGCTCCGATCCACCCGGAAGTCTCCGGGAAACATCCGCGCGCGACGGGCTGGTGGCGGTCGCGGGCCGCGGAAGCTCCCGGCGGGCTACTTCCCGGCCGCCACGGGCGCCGGGGCGGGCGCGATGACCTCGTTCAGGGCGGAGCGGAGGGCAAGCAGACGCTCGGGAGTGTCAACCAGTTCGTGATTGGCGCTCTCAATATGAAACGTGTCGATGGCGACGCCACGCTCGGTGCCGATGCGGGCGAAAGTGATATCGAAATTGTGATCGGAAATCGTCTTCGCGAGGCGGTAGAGCAGGCCGATCTGGTCGCGCGCCTGCACTTCCACGATGGTGCGCGCCATCGAAAGCTCGTGATAGACATCCACCGTCGGGGGGAACGAACTCTGGAGTGTCTCGCCCGTGGCGGTTGACAGATAACGCGTGGCGGCGATTTTTTTCGCCTGGGCCATGATGTCGGGGAGCAAATCCCGGTTGCCCATGAGCGCATCCTCGATCGTGCGCGCGAATTTTTCCTGGGCGCTGGTGCTTTGCACCGGACCCCGGCCGGGCTCGACGACATAAAAGCTGTCGATGGCGATATGATCCGTGCGGGAAATCACGCGACCGCCGAGAATGCTCAGGCCGGCGACGCTGAAGGCGCCCGCCAGCTTGTAGAAAAGCCCCGCGCGATCCCAGGTGACGACATTGACGACCGTGAGGGAGCGGTTGAGGTCGTCCTTCCACTCGATCACGGGCCGAAGCGACCCCACCGAGTCCGCCATCGTGATCGACTTCAGGAGCCGGTTCACCATCTGGACATGGAGCGAGATCTCGTCGACGTCCGTGTGAATAAAATAACGATCGGGCAGCAGGCCGAAATGGGCGGTAACCTCGTCCGGACTGATGCCGGGGATGGCTTTTTCGATTAGCTCCTGTTGGGTCATTTTTTTCTTTTCTTGCAGGCTGACGTCGACCGCCGCGCCGTGTTTCAGGCGTTCAAAGGTGGTCCGATAAAGCTTGGTGTGCAACGTATCCTTGTAGCTGTTCCACAGGTCGACGGTGGTGCCGCGAGCGTCGCAAAACGTGTGCACGTAAAGGTGCCTGAGGCGATCGGCATCGCCCACCAATTCCGCAAAAGCTGTGGCTGTATTGGGGTCATCGACATCCCGCTTCTGCCAGAATCGTGCCATCGCGAGATGATTTTTTATGACAAAGAGGACAAGTTCGCGGTCCGCGGGGTCGACCCCGAAACGTTCGAGCAGGGGCGCCGAGAGCCGCACCCCGCTTTCGGCGTGGCCGCGGATGCCTTCGGCCTTGCCGATGTCGTGGAGCAGCAGGGTGAGGTAGAGCAGGGAGGCGTCGGTCGTCTCGTGGAGCGCCGCGCGGTACTTGAGGGTAATCGGCTCGGCTTCGGTGAAGATCCGGTCGAGCTCGCGAATCGCGTTCAGGGTATGGACGTCGGCGGTGTACCGGTGATAGTATTCATGCTGCACCAGGCAGGTGAGCGCGTCGAACTCGGCGATGAAGTGACCCAGCACCCCGAGTTCGTGCATCCGCGCGAGGATGGGATGCACCGCGCCCGCCTCCCCGAGAATCGCCCGGAAAGACACGCTCGCGTCAGATGACTGGGCGATGGCGGGGGTGAGCAACGGCAGTGAGGTGCGGATCAGCTCCGCGAGGTGAAAGTCGAGCCCGGCCTCGAGTGTCTGGCTGTGCCGGAAGACCCGGATGAGCCGGACCGGATCCTCGAGAAAGACCCCGGGCTTTTCCGCGGCCAGTTCGCGGCCCCGCAGGATAAAGCCGTCGATCCGCTTCGTCCGCTGGAAACGGGAGGCGAGGAGCGAATCGCGGAACGAGCGTTTGTCGCCGCTGCCGGTGCGCCCGATGCTCAGGGCGAGGCGATCCTCGACGAGTTTCGACACTCGGAAGATGGTCTGCGCCGCCCGATAGTAGTCCTGCATGAACGCCTCCACGCGCGCCAGCATCTCGGGCGCGCTGTAGCCGAGGGATTCGGCGATGCGGGGCTGGAGGTCGAGATTCATGACGTCCGTGGCGCGGGTGTTGATGAAGTGGAGCTCGTTGCGGACGCGCAGGAGAAAGTCGTAGGCGCGTTGAAACGCGGCGAGGTCGTCGGCGCGCAGGTAGTTTTGCGTGGCGAGCTCGTCGATGCAGGTGATGTCGAGCTTCACGCGGGCCATCCACACGGCGTTCTGGTAGTCGCGCAGGCCGCCCACGCCATTCTTGATGTCGGGCTCCTGATTGAAGACGGTATTGGCGAATTTCGCGCGGCGGCTGGCCTGGTCGTCGAGGCGCGCGGCGAGGTAATCCTTGGGATTCTCGCTGGCGTAGTAACTGCGATAGGCCTGGGAAAACGTGGCGTAGAGTTTTTCGGCGCCAACGATGAGGCGGGCCTCCAGCAGCGCGGTCTTCGTCAGGATGTCTTTGCGCGCCTCGGCGAACGCGTCGTCAATCGTCCGGGTGGAGTGGCCGACCTTCAGCCCGCAGTCCCAGAGCGGGTAGAGGATCTCCTTGCTGAGATGCTCCTGGAGCGGCTTGGCCTCGGCCGGTTTTGTCTTGCTGGGAAAGAGGAACATCACGTCGACATCGCTCCAGGGCGACAGCTCGCTGCGACCGTAGCCGCCGAGGGCCACCAAGGCCACCGGGGAGGGCTGGGCGCCCGTCAACCGGGGGTAGGAACGCAGGGCGTAGGCAAACAGGTGCGAGACCAGGGCGTCCATGATCAGGGCGCGCTCCCGGCAGATCCGCAGCCCCGACGCCCCCGCCTGATGGCGGGAACGCAAGCCGGCCATCTCCACGCGCAGGAACTCCTTGCACGCCGCGACCCGGGCGGAGATGGGGATGTCTCCCTCGAAGGCGAGGCGCTCGGCGGCGCGGAGGGCGATGTTGGCGGACATGGACGGGGAGCGGAAACGGAGAGCATCGAACACGGAACGTCGAGCTTTCAACGTCCAACTTAACCACTTGCCTCGCCGTGTCGCGGTCGGTTTTCTCGTCGGTTTCAATCCAGCAACCACTGATGGCCGAGATCTCCAAGAGCTACGAACCGCGCGACGTCGAAAAGAAGTGGTATGCCGCATGGCTGGCCGCGCAGGCCTTTGCCGGGAAGTTGGATCCGGACAAGGAGCCCTACGCGATCGTGATTCCGCCGCCGAACGTCACCGGCGTGCTGACGATGGGCCATGTGCTCAACAACACGTTGCAGGATATTCTCATCCGCCGCGCCCGCCTGGAGGGCAAGTCCGCGCTCTGGCTGCCCGGCACGGACCACGCGGGTATCGCGACCCAGACCGTGGTCGAGCGCGAGCTGCGCAAGCAGAAAAAAACCCGCCACGATCTGGGTCGGGATAAGTTTTTGGAGAAAGTCTGGGAGTGGCGGCAGGAGAAAGGAGGGATTATCCTCGAGCAATTGCGGCGGCTGGGCGCCTCATGCGACTGGGACCGCACACAGTTCACGATGGACCCGCATTATTCCCGGGCGGTGCTCGAAGTCTTCACGGAGCTCTTCCGCAAGGGTCACATTTATCGCGGCAAGCGGATGGTGAACTGGTGCCCGGTGTCGCAGACGGCGTTGAGCGACGAGGAAGTGATCATGAAGCCGGTCAACGGCACGATCTACCGTGTGCGGTATGAGCGGGTGGATGCGCCGGGGCTTTTTGTGGAGGTCAAGACCACGCGCCCGGAGACGATTCCCGGCGACGTCGCGATCGCGGTCCATCCCGAGGATCCGCGGTATGCGGGCTGGGTGGGAAAATTCGTGCGCCGCGCCCTGGGGCACGCCGCGGAAATCCCGATCATCGCCGATGCCGCGGTCGACCAGGCGTTTGGCACGGGCGCGCTGAAGATCACTCCGGCACACGACAAGACCGACTGCGAGATCGGCCAGCGGCACCACCTGCCGATCATCGATGTGCTGCACGCCAACGGCACGCTCAACGAATTTGCCGGGGCGGATCTGGCGGGCTTGGATCGTTTCGCCGGCCGGAAAAAAGCCGCCGAACTTCTCCGGGCGTCGGGCGCCCTCGTCGCGGAGGAGCCCTACGCCAACAATGTCGGCTACTCCGAGCGCGCGGATGTGCCGATCGAGCCGCGCCTGACCTGGCAGTGGTGGCTCCGTTATCCGCGCGTCGAGGAGGCCAAGGCGGCGGTGCGGGACGGGCACATCAAGTTTCACCCCGAGCGCTGGAGCAAGGTGTACCTGCACTGGCTCGAAAACATCCAGGATTGGTGCATCAGCCGCCAGCT
>SXSC01000415.1 GCA_005792355.1 Opitutaceae bacterium | reverse complement strand
TGAAGAATCCACCGAACGCCACCCGTGCCGTGTTCCTCGCCGCAAGACTCCGATGCGCGCAAATCGCACCACCGTCGATTCTGCGGCGCGGAGCGGAGCTCCTGCTCGTCAGTCCAACGGGGATACAAGACACCGATGGAATGCCGGCGCGCCGAAAATCCCCGTTGGCATTCACCGCAAAACGGTCCGACAGTCGCGTTCTCTCCGAAGCCGGCGGCGGGAGAATTTCGTTACGGGTGTCCACGGCCGGTCCGTCTATGCGGTTTCCATGACGTGGAGCACTTCAACTGCCCCGGCACGACGATCACGGTCGGAATCAACGGGCGGTTCTGAGCCGCCGCTGCGGCGTCAACGCGCGCGATCGGGTTTCGGCCCGTCATGGGTCTGACGCAAGAAGTCAAAGTCGGCGCGGCCACCGGCGACTTCCGCGGAAACCGTGTAGGAAAACAGGCCGACCTTGGTGCCTTCATACCAAGCCGTGCGGTAAGGGTAGTCGCGATCGCCGAGGGGTTCGTAGCGGACGCCGTCCAGGCTGTACGACAGCGTGCCGCGGTAGTGACGGAATTCGAGCTTCAACCAGATTTCGTTTTGTTGGAGCTCGGGCCCGTCGAGGGACGTGGTCTGACCCGAGGAGGCCTGGCCTTTTGCGAAACGAATCCGTCTCACGCCACCTTCGCGGACGACACCAATCCAGGTGTAATCATCGCTCAGCGTGCAGAGCCCGGCGCGCTGGCCGTCGCTAAGTTGCGCGGTGTCGAGGCGAGTCACGACGTCGGAGACGGCGCCGCACGGGCGTTGCACGAGCGTGTTGGCCGCGAAGAGCAGGTGGTCGGCGTGGTGGTTTACCTTCACCCGGCCCAATTGGGAAACACCGCCTTGGGTATGCAACGGACGCGCGGTCAGGCCGAGCCAGCCCGGGCGCTCGGTGAGCGACCAATGGGCGTCGTCGGGGTCGTGATTCCACGCCCACTGCCCGCCGAGCGTCGTCGTGGAAAACTCGTCGGAAGGGTCGGCCGGATTGATCGGTTGCGGTGGCAGCGGCGGTTTGGCGTAGGGCGCTTCGATACCGACCGCTTCACCGATACCGTCACCATTGGTATCAACGCCGATCCATGGCCAATCATCGGCGGACCAGCCGGCGGGTTGCAGGTAGATGCGCCGGCCGTAAGGAGCGGTGAGATTGTAGTCGTGATGCAGAAAGGCCCACTGCTCACCGGCCACGTGAACCAAGGAGCCTTGCGCGCCGTTGAAATCGGGGCGGCCTGAGTGGAAAATTGTCCGGCGGTCGAAAGGTCCGAAGAGAGATTTCGAGCGGTAGATGTGCTGGGCTTTTTCGGAATTTTTTCCGGTGGAAGCGACGGAGAGGTAGTAGTAGCCGTGGCGCTTGAAAATCTGCGGGCCCTTCGGCGGGATGTCGGTGATCACCGTCGTGCCTTGATCGACGATGGCGTCGAAGGTCGCGTTGAGGCGGAAGATTTTCAGCGGGCCGGGATTGCCGACCAGCAATAGGTAGCCGGAGCCGTCGTCGTCCCAGAAGGGACATGGGTCCTCAAAATTTCCGCCGAGGCTTTCAGTGATTTTCCGTGGCGCGGTCCACGGACCGAGCGGCGAAGGGGCCGTGCAAAAGAAGCCGCGGTAGCGCGTGCTCCAATTATACATGTAGTAGGTGCCGCGATGGAAACCGATCTCACCGTCCTGCGAGCCGGCGGAGTAGGCGGCGCCGGGGTGGATGAAGTCGGCGTGCAGTCCGCCGAGGCGCGAGTAAATCCGGCCGGCGTGCGTCCAGTTGACGAGGTCCTTGGACTTGAGCAGCGGCATGCCCATGTAGTGGTGCGAGGCGGCGGTGAGAAAAAATTCGTCGCCGACTTTGAAGACGCAGGGGTTGTTGTAATCCGCCCACAGGATCGGATTGCGATAGGTGCCGTCGCCGAGGTCGCCCCAGGCCGGCTGGGGGCGAGCCGGAACCTCGGCCGCGCGGAGGGAGGCGAGGCAGACGAGAATAACGCAAACGCTGACGAAGTGGGTCAACGAGCCGAGGTTCATGCGGGCCGCCGGAGTCGACCGGAAAGTGTCGGCGAGGTTGAAGCGGCAAAACATGAGCGGGCGCGGTGGCACCCGCTCATGTTGTAGACTGGTTTACGACTGGTCACAGCTTCATCGTCAGCGTGAGCGTGTAGCTGATGGGCTGCTTCAGCGCGAAGGCGATCGGAACGGTCTCGCGGGCGGGGCTCGTATAATCGTTGTTCTTCGGACGCACGGGGGCGTTCGTGAACGAGTTCGACGAATAGAGCGGGCCGCGGTCGTTGAGCAGGTTGTTGATCACAAGATTGGCCTGAACTTCACGGCGGTTCTTGAAGCGCCAGGTGTAGGCGAGCGTGCCGGTGACGAGATAGTAGTCGTTGGGCGTGTAGACCGGAGTGTAGGCGTTGACGTTAGGATCGTCGATCGCCGTAAGGGGGTTGGCGGGGTTCACGATCGTGTCGGAGCCACGGTTGCCGACGATTTGCTTGCCGCGATAGCGCACGCCGCCGCCAACGCGCAGGCCTTTGAGCTTGCCGCTTTGCAGCGTGTAGTCGGCGAAGACATTCCCGACGGGTTGATCTTGGGAGAGGCGTTTGCCGTCGACGATGTTCTGCCGAAACGCGATGGCGGCATTGTAGGCATTGGCGGCGTTGGTGGCGTCGGGCGAACGGGTGTTGATCGGAATGGAGAGATCGACGGTCGCGACATTATTGGCGTCCACGAGCACACCGGCATCGTTCACGACCTGCTTGAGGAGCGGGAGGTTTTTGTCGATGTAGGCCTTCACATCGGGGTTGAGATTTGACTCGTAGATTTTCGGAAAGCTGACGCTGCCGGTAAGGCGAAATGCTTTCGAGAGGTTGGCGACGAATTCGACCTCAAAGCCCTTGCCACTCACCGAGCGGAGGTCGCGGTATTGCGCCGGCAGGGCGCCGGCGCCGCGGGCGTTGCGGCCGACGGCGCTTTGGTCGCCGACGACATTGGCGTCGTAGATCGTATTGAAGAAATTCGGGCCATCCGCGCCGATGATGCCGTTGACCTCCTGGATGGCGTAGTAGGTGAAGTTGAGGTTCAGCCGGTTTTGGAGCAGTTCCATGCGCAGGCCGTAGTCCGTGCCGCTGGCGACCGTCGGGTCGCACAGGCGGCCGTCGATGCGGACGATGGTGCCGGGGGGATTGAAGGTCTCGGCGTAGTTGATCGAAGGGTTGATCCAGTTGTTGAGGTGAATGACGGCGCCGGTTGACCGGGTGATTTGGCGGCCCTGAACGGCGGGCGCATTGAAGTCATCTTTGAAGCGATCGGTGGCGTAGAGCGGGTCGCGATCATTGTTGGGCGCGAGACGTGGGCGGAGGGCGGCTTCTTTGGCGGGGCCAATCGGGTTGCCAGCGGCATCACGCGAACGGAAGGTCAACGACGCGTAGTCGGCCGGAGCGTCGGGCCGCGCGTAACGGGTGAGGCCATCCCAGTCGGTGGGGTAGTCGCCACGGTCCCTCTGTTGCCGCGAGATGAAGTAGTAGTCGTCGGCCCGCACGGCACCGAGGACGACAAGGCGGTTCTTGAAGAACTTCGCGTTGAGGGAAGCGAGGAGGTAATCGTAGTTCGCGTTGTCGTGGGCCTGAATATCGCGCCGGGAGCTGTCGCGGATCCACTTCGGTTGAATGTTCGACGTGGTGCCGGTGACGGGATCGACATACTTGATCGTGCTGAGGGAGAGATCGGGAATGCCGCGGGCGGATTCATTCCAGTAGCGGCGGATGCGGACGTTTTGGGTGGCAGGCGAGGAAAGGAAACCCCACGTGCGGCGGTCGGCTCCTTGCGCCATGCTCAAGTAGCGGCCGTCGTTATCGAAGGTAAACTCATTGCGGCCGCCCATCATATTGGCGGTTAAATTGCCGAAACGGGTGTCGAGCACATAGGCGGCGGCGGCGCGATAGTTGTTGTAGGCGAAGGTGCGGAAGAAGCGGCCGAACTGGCCATCGCCGTAGGGCTGGAGGAAGTTCGGATTGGCCGAGCCGTCGGGGCGGACGCGATTGATGTCGATAAAGGTATCGGCGGTGCCGCGGTTCTGCTCGCCGTTGATGAAGAGGTGCGATCGATTGATATCGACGGCCCCCTCAAAGAAGAAATTGCCGACCTTGTGATTGAGGGTCAGCTGAATGTCCTTGAAGCGCTGCGCGTTGATCGGAGCGTCGGGCGAGATGGTGAATTCCTCGCTCGGCACGCGGAAGCGAGAATTGGCAATGGCGGTGGCGAAGCGGTTGGTCGGCACGTTAATCTGGTGGAGGAACATCGCGCCGTTGGTGTTGAAGGCGGGCAGCGAACCTTGGACGAAGCCCGCGATCGGCGTGGTGTTGGACGCGCCGCCGGCGAGGGTCGCGGGGTCGTTTTGGTAGTTCATGATCGTCGGCGTGGGATTCGACGGATCGAAGACGAAGTAGTTGGCACCGCGGCGGGTGACGCCGAGGGCGTTTGAGTTGGTGGGCAGGGTGGCGAGCGCGGCGGGGGTGTTGTAAACCGTGGTGCCATCCCAACCGGAGAGGCGGTCATTGAGATTGCTGAAGCCGACTTGCTTGGAGTTGGAGCCATATTCTCCCTCGAGACGAATTTCCATACCGCGCACGGGTTTGAACGTGGTGGTCAGGAAGGCGGCTTTGCGTTTGTCGAAATCCTTGTAGCGCCAACCGCCGGCGTCGCCCCAAACGGCGGCGACGCGCACGGCGACTTTCTCGGTCAGCGGACGATTGACGTCCAAAGTGAAGCGGTAGTTTTCCCATGAGCCGATGCTGGCCTGCACGTTTTGAAACGGGCGGGCGGTTTGCGCGCGCTTGGTGGTCGAGGTGAGCACGCCGCCCAGCGAGCCGTTGCCGAAGAGAACGGCATTGGGGCCGCGGCCGATCTCGTAGCGCTCCAGGTTGAAGGCGTCGCCGTTGTTGAACTGGGGGAAAAAATTCCGCTGCGGGCGGCTCTGGCCGGCGCCGCGGATCTGGTAGTTGATCGGGGAGCCGAAGAAATTCTGGATGCCGTTGTCGACGTTGAGGGTCGCGCTGGTGGCCCAGCCGATGGTCGACTCGATGTCGCGGAGATCGAGCGCATCCATGAGCTCGCGGGTGATGACCGAATAGGCGGCGGGCGTGTCGCGGAGGTCGGTCGCGAGGCGGCCGCCGGCCAAGGAACTGGTGGCGGCGAAGCCCTGGTCCTTCGACGTGTTCACCTCGAAGGGAGAAAGCACGACGGGGATGGGTGCGGTTGATGCGGCGGAAGACGTGACCGGGGCGGTTTGGGCCATCGCCGAGTGGATGAGGGCGAGGAGACCGGTAACGAATGACGCGAACGGACGTGACAGACGGCGGGGGCGAGAGTGATTGATCATGGCTTCAAAAAAACTACATTTGCAAAGTCTTGGAGCCTCCTTTGCCCTGCCAACTAAAGGAAGCGCGATCATACGGTTTTCCCGGAAAGGAACCTTCGCCGACATTGGTGATGCGGAATATATCTCCCTTGAGCGCGGCCGCGGCCGTGTTGCCGCGCGCGCTCAACGTATCAACCCACCAATTTTGGGAACTTCCAAAGATGCGCGCCCGATATGCATCGGCGGTACGGCCATGAAAGGCCAGGACATCGGCCGGCGGATTGGCGTAGTCGGCCAAATATTGCGGATTGATGATCGCCGTCTGTGCCGCGGGGCTTGAATCAGCGCGGGAATGCTCGTACTCTACGAGGACCTGAAACCGCGCCAAAGGCTTCCAGAGTACAGAGGGAGAGACCGTCCACTCTCTGCGATATTCATTATCACGCCAACCATGCCCGTCACTGTAAAAATTATAGACTCGGTATCCAAGGTCTTTTCCAATCACACCTTCGTGCTCGAGCGTTGATTCAAAGAGATTCGTATGTTGCTGCTGGGTCTCGTGCCCACCAAGTTCGTAGGATCTCACACCTAGTTCCAGGTTAGTGTAAGAACGCATTTTCGGCTTCTTGGTAATGTGGCTCCAGGGCACAATTCGTGGGTGAAACGAGTGTAGGCTCCAGGGCACAATTCGTGGGTGAAACGAGTGTATAAGTCGAAAGCGTGAGAGAATTCAAGGCAGCTGGGAAAGGGGCGGGTTGGGCAACTATCGCACCCACG
>SXSC01000414.1 GCA_005792355.1 Opitutaceae bacterium | reverse complement strand
CGTGGGTGCGATAGTTGCCCAACCCGCCCCTTTCCCAGCTGCCTTGAATTCTCTCACGCTTTCGACTTATACACTCGTTTCACCCACGAATTGTGCCCTGGAGCCTACACTCGTTTCACCCACGAATTGTGCCCTGGAGCCGATAATTCGTCGATCTTCCGCCTGCGTTGGTATTGCGTTTGGGATGTTTTTGGCCGGCTCCGCGATCGCGGCCGAAGTGCCAAGGCGCGCGGACGAGAACATCCGCGCGCAACAACTGCTGGGGTCGCCGTCGTTCAAGGCCGCGGTTGCGGCCTACGACCGCGATTTTGAACGCTTCGTCAAAGAACTGATCATGCTCACCGAGATTCCCGCGCCGCCGTTCGGCGAGGGACCGCGCGCCCTCGCGTATCTCGCAATGCTCAAGGAGGCGGGTCTCGAAAACGTCGAAATGGATGCGGAGGGCAATGTGATGGGGCTGCGACGCGGGACCTCAGGAGGTGTTGTCCCGTTGCTCGCGGTGGCGGCGCATCTCGACACGGTCTTTCCGGCTGGAACCGACGTGAGGGTGAAACGATCCGGCACCCGCCTGGTCGCGCCGGGGATTGGCGACGACACGCGCGGGCTGGCGTTCGTGCTGGCGTTGATTCGGGCGATGCGGGACGCCAAGGTTGAAACGGCGGCCGACATTTTGTTTATCGGCAACGTGGGGGAAGAAGGCCCCGGGGATCTTCGCGGGATGCGGTATCTCTTCACGAAGGGACCGTGGAAGGATCGCATCAAGCGCTTCATCTCCGTCGATGGGGGCAACATCGACCTGGTGTCCAACTCGGGGCTGGGGAGCCTCCGGTACAAAGTCACCTTCAAGGGCCCGGGCGGTCACAGCTGGGGCGCGTTTGGCAGCGTGAGCCCGTCGTTCGCCATGGGTGACGCCATTGCCCGGTTGGGCCGGCTGCAGGTGCCGAAGAGCCCGAAAGTTTCCTACAACGTCGGGGTCGTCTCCGGCGGCACCTCGGTCAACTCGATTCCGTTTGAGACCGCGATGGAGATCGACATGCGCGCGGTCTCACCCGCGGCGCTCAAGGACATCGATGCTCAGTTCAAGAAAATTGTCGCGGACGCCGTGAGCGCGGAGAACAGCGCGCGTTCGACCGCGAACGGGAAGATCACCGCCGACATCAAACTCATGGGGGACCGCCCGTCGGGCACGACCCCGCCCGATTCTCCGGTGTTGCGGCAGGTGGCCGCGACGATGGGGGTGTTCGACAAGGTGCCGGTGTGGGACGTGAACAGCACGGATGCGAACATCCCGATCAGTCTCGGCATTCCGGCCTTTGCGATCGGGCGGAATGCAGGATCCAAAAGCGGCCGGGGGCACTCGCTCGACGAATGGGTCGATGTGGAAAAGAGCCAGGCGGTGAAAGATTTTGAGGTGGCCGCCGCGATCATCCTCAGCGTGGCGGAGCTGCCGTAGCCCGCATGTTTCACACTTTTATCGGGGTTTCGTGGGCGTTCGACCACCGACAGGCGGGCGGCCTCTGGACGCGTGCAGTTCATGCGGGCTAAAACAAAACCGCCAGGCGGTTTTGGCGGTGGCAGAGCACTGCGTCGGACGAGCATCCTTTACCGCCCGCATTTGTTGTGAGCAGGTCAAGTTATCGAAGAGTTCCGTTGTCTTGTGGTCCCGTGGTCTGAGGCGACGCATACTAGATCTTCGTCGCCCGACCGGCGGTGTTTTCGGCGAGGCGCTCGATGATTTTTTCCAACCGGCGCTGGCGGGTCTCCGGTGTGCGCGCGTCTGCGAGCAATTCGACGACGATGCGCCATGTCGAGGGCGAGGCGCGATCGAGCGCTGCGGCGGCGGCGGGTCGGAATTGGAGCGCGCGCTGCAAGTCGGCGGGAAGGGGCAGACGGCGCGGCGAGGCATCGAGGGCCAGGGAAACCTCGATGCGGTCGCCGGCATCCAGCGTCGCCGGCCGGAGGAGTTCCATCTGGAGTACAAGCCGGCGCAATGCGCCGCCGGCCGGCATGAGAGTGCTCTTTGTGGTCTCGCCGCAGTAACGGGCCACGACGGGTATCCGCGCGCCGCCACCGAGTGCACCGACAACCGACCGCGGTACGATCACGCTGCGGAGGACGCCAACTTTGACAATGCGAGCGGTGAAAATCGGCGGCTGCATGCGCGAGGAGTTCGGAGCCGGAGCCAATGGAGCCGATCCGCGCCCACCGGGCAAGCTCCGCTGCGACGTTTGCCCCGCGGTGGATCCAAGCTTGACGATTTCATCCGGGGGCGGACGGTTGTCGCCACAACGCGTCCTTCACCTTCCCACCAGCGCGTGGACTGGTTCGATCCAAGCCCGCTTTCCACGCCACCCATGACACCTCCAAAAACTGGCACCATTTCCTGGATGGATCTGACCGTCCCCAACGCCGACTCCGTTCGCGAATTCTACACGCACGTCGCCGGCTGGAAAGCCGATCCGGTGGACATGGGCGGCTACAGCGACTATTGCATGATGCCCCCGGGAGCGGAGGCCCCGGCCGCCGGAATCTGCCACGCGCGGGGCGAAAACTCGAATCTCCCGCCGCAGTGGCTCATCTACATTACCGTCGCGGATCTTTCCGCGAGCCTCGCGGCCTGTACCGCGCGGGGCGGCCGGGTCGTGACACCGACGCGCGAGATGGGCGGTGGCAAGATGGCCGTCATCCAGGATCCGGCGGTCGCGGTCGCGGCTTTGTTCCAGCCCGGCCAAAGCGCCTGAGGCGGGCGGACGGCGCCGAGGTCGAACTCAGTCGTCGCCAGGCGCAGGAATTTCGCGCGAAGCTGAACCTATGATCGCAGCCCAACACCTCACCAAAACGTTTCGCGACAAGAAACGCGGGGAAATCCACGCGGCCGAGGACGTTTCCTTCCGCGTCGCCCCCGGTCAGATCTACGGCCTGCTCGGCGCCAACGGCGCGGGCAAGACCACGACCCTCCGGATGCTCGCCACTTTACTCCGGCCCACGAGCGGCACGGCGATCGTCGCCGGCTTCGATGTCACGTCCGACCCGGAGAAAGTGCGGGCCAATGTCGGCTTCCTCGCGGCCTCCACCGCCCTCTACGGCCGGCTCACCGCCCGGGAGATGATCGCTTATTTCGGCCAGCTCAACGGCATGACCTCCGCCGCGATTCGCGCCCGGATCGCCGAACTCTCGGCGCAACTCGACATGGCCGAGTTTCTCGACCGGCGCTGTGACAAATTTTCCACCGGCATGAAGCAGAAGACCTCCATCGCCCGCACCCTGGTGCACGATCCGGCGGTGATGATTTTTGACGAGCCCACCCTCGGGCTCGACGTGATGACTGCGCGCGCGATCGTGCGCTTCGTCCGCGAGTGCCGCGATCGCGGCAAGACCGTCATTTATTCCACCCACGTCATGAGCGAGGTGGAAAAACTCTGCGACACCGTCGGCATCATTCATGACGGCCGTTTGCTGGCCGAGGGCTCGCTGGCGGATCTGCGCGCCCGCCATGGCGAGCAGGACATGGAGGAGATTTTCGTGAAAGTGGTCGGTGGGGAAGGCCCCACCAAGTCGTAAACGCACATGAACTGGTCCAACATCACCACGGTTTACCTCAAGGAGCTGAAAGATTCGTTGCGCGATCGACGCACGCTCATCTCCACCATCGTCATCCCCACGCTCGTGATGCCGCTGATGTTCTTCGGTGTCGGCAAGGTCATGTCCAACGTCATGACCAAGGCGCGCGAGGATATTCCCACCGTGGTGATCCTCGGGGGCGAGGATTCGCCCGGGGTGGTCGCGCAGTTTCGCGAGTCGCAGCGGATGCGGGTGGTGCCCGCGCCGGCTGATTGGAAGCAGGCGATCAGCGACAAGCGGCTGCGGGTCGCCCTGCAGTTGCCGGAGAAATTCGAGGAGCGGCTGCGCGCCGGGCTGGCCCCGGTCGTGAAGATTTTCCATTACGAGGGCGAGCTGAAGTCCGACAACGGCGCCCGGGTGCTCGAGCGGTTTCTGGCGGATCTGCGCGAGCAGGCGGTGGCTGAACGGTTGGCGGCGCACGGAATGCCCAAGACGGCGGCGCGGCCCTTCGAGTTCAAGCGCGAGAACGTCGCCCCGCCGGAAAAGGTGGGCGGCAATCTCTTTGGCGGTCTCGTGCCCTACCTGATCATCATTCTCTGCTTCACGGGCGCGATGTACCCGGCGATGGACCTCACGGCCGGCGAAAAGGAGCGGGGCACGATGGAAACGCTGCTCTGCAGCCCGGTGCCGCGGGTGGACATCGTGCTCGGCAAATTTCTCATGGTGCTGACGGGCTCGCTGTCGGCGATGGTCTTCATGCTGCTCTCGATGGGCGGGTCGATCGCGATTGGCGGCACCTTGATGATGGGCGGCGGCGGGGCGGCCCGGGCGGGCGCGGGCGGGGCGGCGGCGAAGGCGTCGGCGGACGCGATGCCGATGATCGATCCGCTGGGCGTCGTGGGCGTGCTCGCGATGGTGCTGCCGGTCGCCGTGCTGTTTGCCGCGCTGGCCTTCACCATTTCGCTCTTCGCCAAGAGCTACAAGGAGGCGCAGAGCTATCTCGGGCCGATGATCATCGTCGTGATCATGCCGGGCGTGGTGGGCATGCTGCCAGGCATCGAGCTGAGTGCGAAGACCGCGTTGATTCCGATCCTCAATCTCAGTCTCGTGTGCAAGGAGATGCTGTCGGGTGTATGGAATTGGGGATACATCGGGCTGATCTTCGCTTCGTCGTCGCTCTACGCGGGCGTGGCGCTCTGGCTGGCGGTGAAGATGTTCGATCGCGAGGACGTCATCTTCCGGACGTAAAAAATTTCCCAATTCTGGTGTTCGGAGCGTAAAGCCGGCGTAAAAGCCGGTTCACCCCATGGCGCGGGGGCGGGAGATCCCCTATGCTGTGGTCGTAACCAACCGCTCACGTCCAAACATCATGAATACCACCATCACATTTCCCGCCCCGGAGCCGGTGTTGAAACTCGTCCGTCCCCCCACCGAAAAATGGGCCGCCAGCCTGGCCGAGGAGCGCCGCCGGCTGCAGGAAGACCACGAGGCGTTGCGCGAACGCGAGAAGAACCTGCGGGACTATGAGGCTCGCCTGCGGGCGCTGCAGGCGGAGATCGATGCCGGCCGCGGTGCGGCGGCCATGCTCCGCGAGCCGCCGACCTCGGACCCCGTCCGGGCCCCCTCGGGCGACGACACGATGCACCCGGCGGCGTGGGCCAAACTTCACCGGGCGCGCGAGATTCTCGAGGCCGAGCAGGCCCACCTGCGTGACGACCGCCTCGCCGTGCGTGAGCAGGAGGCGGTGGTGAAGCGTCGCGAAGACGCCGTCGCCGCGCGCGAAACGCGGCTGACCGAGCGGGAAGCGCTGGTCGCGGCGGCCTTCCCGGAGTCAGGGGAGCCCATCGCGAGTGAGCGCACAATGTCGGCGGTCACCCGCCTCACCCGTGCGCCGTTCGACATGGCGCGCTCCGTCTTCGGCGGCAGGAAAAAGGACGCGTAGCTCGCGTCAGGCTGCCGGTTGGGCGGGGTGATCTCCCGTTTGACGGTGAATTCACTGGGGGCGTGGTGCCCTCACCGCGCATTCCTGCGCAAGGCGGGTGAGGGCACCCGCACTCCATCGGCCGGCGACCCTCAACCCGGAGATGCATTCGCCCCAAATCGCGGGCCAAACCGGCCCTTGACACCCCTCGCGACGTCCGGCACTTCTGACCCTCTTTTTCTTAAAGAATCATGAAACCTACATTCCGCCCGCACCGCAAGAAGCGCGCCCGCAAGATTGGTTACCGTGCCCGGATGGCCACCAAGGGCGGCCGCAAGGTCATCAAATCCCGCCGGCTCAAGGGTCGTAAGCGTCTGACCGTTGTTTAACGGAAAGGGCGGAATGGCTGACGGATGGAACGACTGAAACGCGAAATGATCGCGCGGTGAGCGGCGTTTGCCCTCAAGTTCTTCAGCCGCTCAGCCCTTCGGTTCTTCGCCCTTCTCCGTCCATGCGGTTTCGCCCTGAGCAGCATCTTTGCCGGCACGCGGAAATCCGTGCCGTCCGCGAGCAGGGTCGGCGGATCGATTGCCGCGCGTTCACCGTCTGGTGGAAGAGGCGCCATCAACCTGCGGCAGCCGCCCCCGTTCGCTCACCCTCCGGCCCGCCGGCGGCGCCGCTGCATGTTCCACGCGTCTGTGTCATCGCTTCCACGGCCGCCGTCGGTCACGCGGTGTTGCGCAATCGAGCCAAACGGCGCCTGCGCGAGGTCTTCCGTCATCGGCAGCATGAGCTCCCGATCGACTGCGATTTGCTGCTGATTGCGCGCGGCGCCGCCGCGACCTGGCCGTTGGGCGAACTGGAAAAGAAGTTCACCGAAGCCTGCCGCCAGATCGCACCCACGGGAATGGCCACCGGAGAGAAATGACCGTGTCGCGCACCAATGTGACCCGCTTTCGCCTGACCGCCCTTCGCCCGCACAGCGGGCGGATGCTCGGTGCCTGCCTCCGTCTGCCCGCTGCGATCCTGTTGCTCGGCATCCGCATTTACCAGCGCACCGTGGCTCCGCTGCTCCCCGTCGTCACGGTGGGCGCCTGCGGCTGCCGTTTTTCTCCGACCTGCTCGCACTATGCCGCCGAGGCGATCCGCACCCACGGGGCGGTCGGGGGAGTTTTCCTCGCCGCCGCGCGGCTTGTGAAATGCACTCCGCTGCACCCGGGCGGATTTGACCCGGTGCCTCCACGCCACGCCGGGCCCCGGTGCGCCCGCGTCGGGCTCTGACGCTTTGCCACCCTCCGGCCGTCGCTCCGTCTCTTTCCCACGTTAATGGACAAAAAAAATTTTACCATCGGCGCTGTGCTGCTCGTCGCCGCCTTCGCGATCCTGTTCCTCGCCCCGCGGCCGGTTCCTCCGGCTCCCGTCCCGTCCGCCCCCGCGCCGACTGGCACGACGGGTGGCGCGCTGCCGGAAGCCTCCGCCCCCGCGGGCCAGGCCGGCGCACCCGCCGCGGCTGCGGCCACCGCGCCAACCGCACCGACCCAAACCGCGGGCGGGCTGTTCGCCAACGTGCACCGCGATGCCGCCGACACCCGCCTGGTCACGCTGGAAAACGAATTCATCACCGCGAGCTTCACTGATTTCGGCGGGGCCATCCGCGAGGTCGCCTTCAAGCAGTACCTCGCCGTGCTGGGCAAACCCGATCCCTACGTCTTCAATCGCCTGCACGAGGATCCGTTGCTCGCGTTTACCGATTATCCCGGCCTGGGCCGCGCCACCCGTTACGCACTTGTCAGCTCGTCCGCCACGGAGGTCGTTTTCCGGCACGTACTGGATGGCAAGGTCGAGATCACCCGTCGCTATCGTCTGACCAAGGAAGGCGAGAAGGGCGCCGATCCGTACCGGCTGCATCACGAAACGACTTTCCGCAATCTCGGCACCACGACGCTGCCGCTCGGCAAGGCGTCCCTCAGCGTCGGCACCGCCGAGCTCATCGATGCGGCGGACGTCGGTCAGTATCTCAACGTCGTCAGCTCCAACGGAGACGAAACGATTTTCACCGAGCGCGGCGAGCTCGAGGGCGGCGGCGTTGGGTCCTTGGTCGGCTCCGGACGCCCCCCGGTGTCCACTCTGGAGAAACCGGGCAACGTGGTCTGGGCCGGGGTCAAGAATCAATTTTTCACCAGTGTCTACACGGCGGACAAACCCGCCGTCAGCATCACCACCCGGCGGATCGAGCTGCCGCCGTTTCCCGACTCCCAATTTCCCACCATCGGCCTGACGGGTGCCGCCAAATTCGATCTGCCGGTGCTCGCGCCCCAGGCCTCGGCCAGTCTGTCCGGCCTGCTCTACGTCGGCCCGCAGGAATACCGCCGGCTCGCCAAATTCCAGTTCAACGAGGACCGCGTGCTGCCCTACAACCAGTACTTCTTCAACCGGATCTTTCTGAGCGGCTACGTCGCGCCGCTGCTCAACATCATCCTCAACGCCACGCACGGCTGGGTCGGCAACTGGGGTGTCGCGGTCGTCCTGATGACGCTCATCCTCAAGATCGTCAGCCTGCCGTTCACCCTCGCCGCGTCCCGGTCGGCCAAGCGCATGGCCAAGCTGCAGCCCGAGCTGCAGGCCATCCGCGAGAAGTACAAGGACAACCCCCAGAAGCAGCAGCAGGCCACGATGGAGGTCTTCAAGGCGCGGAAAATCAATCCGGTCGGCGGTTGTATCCCGATCCTTATTACATTCCCCCTCTTCATCGGTTTCTTCGCGATGCTGCAGTGCACCGCGGAGCTGCGCCTCCAGCCGTTCCTCTGGGCGCAGGATCTCGCGGCGCCCGACACCGTCGGCCATCTCTTCGGCATCCCGTGGCTGCCGATCAACATCATGCCCATTCTCATGGGGGCGACGATGGTTTTCCAGATGCGCCTCACCCCGACGCCGTCCGTCGACAACATGCAGATGAAGATGATGAAGTTCATGCCCTACATCTTCATGTTGTTCTGCTACGGCTTCTCCTGCGCCCTGGCCCTCTACTCGACGATCAACGGGCTCTTCACCATCGGTCAGCAGATGGTCATCAACCGCATGAAGGATCCGGAAGAGGTGGCGGTCGCCACGCCCGGTCCCGGCGGCAAGCCGATCAAGAACGTCACGCCGCCGAAGAAGAAATAGCGCGGGGTGGGGCGGGGCGACGCTGCGGTCTCTGGCGGCGAGCGTGCCTCCGGGTGCGGGCGATGCAATTGGGTGCACGCCTCGCCTTTGCCTTGCCCGCCGGCCGGCAACGCTTCTCATTGGCGAAGGTCGCTGAAAAATCGCATGCTTCCGCCCAAACCCCACCGTTGGATGTTGCTGCTGGTCGTTGCCGCGGCGTTTATTGCCGCGCGCTGCAGCCGCGTGCCCGCCGTCGCGACGATCGCGGCCCGGGGCGAACAGGTCTTCCGGCAGAAATGCGCCGACTGCCACGGCCCGCTCGGGCAGGGCGTGGAGGGAAAATACGCGGGCGCGTTGCAGGGCGACTGGTCGCTCGCCCGGCTCACAAGGTACGTCGCCCAGAACATGCCGGACGACGATCCGGAGACCTTGTCCGCCCCCGAGGCGCAGGCCGTCGCTGCGTACATGCACGACGCGTTTTATTCGCCGGCCGCCCAGGCCCGGCTGCATCCGGCCCGGATCGAACTCGCCCATCTCACGAACCAGCAGTACGCGATCGTCATGGCGGACCTGCTGCGCCAGTTCGCCGGGCCGGATCTGGCGACGGCGACGGAGCCGACGACGGGCGGGCTCAACGCGACCTATTACAGCACGGCGCAACGCGGGCGCTTCGATGCGACCAAGATCGTGGAGCGGGTGATCGACGCCGGGGTCGATTTCGATTTTTCCCCGACCAGCGAAACCCCTCGCCGGGTCGGCACCGCCGAGTTTTCCGTGCAGTGGCGCGGCTCGGTGTACGCCGACGAGACGGGCGACCACGAATTCACGGTGCGCACGCCGAACACCGTGCGCGCCTGGATCAACGCCGAGATCAACGCGGCCGCGCCGGTCGCCGCAGTCATCGACGTCAACGTGTCCACCCCGGAGACCCCCGATCATCGTGTGACCGTGCGGCTGATCGGCGGACGCAGTTATCCGCTTGGCGTTGATTACTGGGCGCTGCCGGAGAAGGTCGGCGGCCCGCCGCCGGCGATCGCGTTGCGTTGGAAACCGCCCCACGGCTCCGAGCGCCCGATCCCGGCGCGCAACCTCTCGCCGGCGGTGGTCCGGCCCACGTTCGTCAGCACCACGCGGTTTCCGGCCGACGACAGCAGCCAGGGTTTCGAGCGCGGCCTCTCGTTTTCCAAAGCGTGGGATGAGGCGACCACGCGCGGGGCCTTCGAGGTTGCAGGGCATGTGGTGCCGCGGCTCGATCGTTGGGCGGGAACGCGGGCCGACGACCCGGAGCGGCGGCTGAAGCTCGAAGCTTTTGCAGGGAAGTTCGTGGCCGCCGCGTTTCGCCGGCCGCTCACGGCGGACGAAACGACGCGCTACGTCGCCGAAGTGTTCCGGGCCGCGCCCGATCCGGAGACCGCGCTGCGGCGCGTGGTGCTGTTCGCCCTCAAGTCACCGCAATTCCTCTACACCGAGCTGCCGGACGCCCGGCCCGACGCGGCGCGCGTGGCCGCGCGGCTGGCGTGGGGCCTGTGGGACTCGTTGCCGGATGCGCCGCTCGCGCAGGCGGCGGCGGCGGGCGGGCTGCGCACGCGTGCCGAGGTGGCCGCCGAGGCGACGCGGATGCTGGGCGATCCCCGGGCGCGGGCCAAACTGCGCGAGTTCTTTCATCACTGGCTGCAGTTGCGCTACCTCGAGGATCTGCGCAAGGAGCCGACGTTGCATCCGGGTTTCACCTTCGAGATCATCGACGATTTGCGCACCTCGTTGAACCTGTTTCTCGATGAAGTCGTGTGGAGCGGAGCCTCCGACTTTCGCGAGCTGTTGCGGGCGGACTACCTCGTCGCCAACGAGCGGCTGGCCGGATTCTACGGTCTGCCGTCCCCGGTGGCGGGCGGGTTTGCGCGGGTGCCGACGCCACCTGGCGAGCGGGCCGGCGTGCTCACCCATCCGTACCTCCTCGCGGCGCTGTCGTATCCGAAATCCACCTCGCCGATCCACCGCGGAGTCTTCCTCACCCGCAGCATTGTGGGGCGCGGGCTCAAGGCGCCGCCCGTGGCGGTGGCGTTCAACGACGCGGAGTTCGCGCCCGGGATGTCGATGCGCGAGAAGGTGGAAAAGCTCACGCGCTCGGAGAACTGCCAGGGCTGTCATGCGGTGATCAACCCGCTCGGCTTCAGCCTCGAATGGTACGACGCCGTGGGGCGTTTCCGGCGCGAGGACCGCGGCCGGCCGATCGACGCGGTGAGCGATTACATCGTCGACGAGGAACGGACGGTGCGGTTGGGCGGGGCGCGCGACGTGGCGGAATTTGCGATCGCCAGCGAACAATCCAACGAAGCCTTCATCGAGCAGCTCTTCCACCACGTTGTGAAGCAGCCGGCGCTGGCGTACGGGCCGGACACCCTGCCGGCCTTGCGAAAATCTTTCATCGCCTCCGGCTACAATTTGCAGAAGCTGATGGTCGCCATCGTCACTCTCAGCGCGCTGCATGGCGCGGAGACGAAGCCCCACGTTGCCTCCCGCCCCACTCCTCACCGACCCACGCACTCCAAACTGTAGCAGGAGCGGGTTTGCCCCGCGATGCCCCGCACCTGCGAAATGATCGCGGCGTAAAGCCGCTCCTGCTACAGCCTGAAGAACCTCCACCCCCCCATCCGCCCATGACTCCGCTCTACCGTCGCACGTTCCTCAAACAGGCCGGCCTCTCGGCCGCCGTGCTGCCCTTCATCGCGGGCCTGCCGAGCCTTGGCCTGGCGGCGCCGGCCCGGCCGCGGCAACGCCTGGTCGTGGTGTTCTCGCCCAATGGCACGATTCCGACGGCGTTCTGGCCGGACGAAACGGGCCGCGATTTTGCCTTGAAGGAAATTCTGCGCCCGCTGGCGCCGTTCCAGGACCGCCTGCTGACGCTGCAGGGCATCTCGAACCGGGTGCGCGGGGATGGCGACGGCCACATGCGCGGCATGAGCTGCCTCCTCACCGGCACGGAGTTGCTGCCGGGCAACATCCAGGGCGGCGGCAAGTCGATTCCGGCGGGTTGGGCGGGCGGCATCTCAATCGATCAGGAGATTAAGAATTTGGCTCCAGGGCACAATTCGTGGGTGAAACGAGTGTATAAGTCGAAAGCGTGAGAGAATTCAAGGCAGCTGGGAAAGGGGCGGGTTGGGCAACTATCGCACCCACGTCCTCGCTCGCTCGGGGGCGGCCGGCGTGCTTT
>SXSC01000413.1 GCA_005792355.1 Opitutaceae bacterium | reverse complement strand
TGCAGGCGTAGCCGAACATCAACCCCTGGTCGCCGGCGCCCTGCTCGGCGGTCTTCTTGCCCTTGGATTTCCGCGCGTCGACGCCTTGGGAAATGTCCGCCGACTGCGCGGTCAGGTAATTGTTGATGAAGACCGTGTCGGCGTGAAACACATCGTCGTCATTCGTGTAGCCAATCTCGCGGATCGCGTCGCGAATGATCTTCCCGAGGTTGATCGCCTCCTCCAGCGCCCGGGTCTTGCCGGTGCGTTTGTCCTGCAATTTCGGGATCGTGATCTCGCCGCCGACCACCACCACGTTGGATTTCACAAACGTCTCGCAGGCGACGCGGCTGGTCTTGTCGACCGTCAGACAGGCGTCGAGCACGCTGTCGGAGATGAGGTCGGCGACCTTGTCGGGATGTCCTTCGCCAACGGATTCGGAGGAAAATACAAACGTTTTTGCCATGAGGATTGGAATTGAGCGGCGAGACAACCAGTGAACGCGCCCGGCGGGCAAGCTCAAATATCAACGCATGCGGATTTCGTGATACGTATTTTCCTCAGCCCGCTTCGCGGCGGTCCGCCGCCACAACGGTGATCCGGGCGAAAAGTTCGGCGCAAAAAGTTCCGGTTGCGCTGCGTCGCCCCGACCGCAATTCTTCGCTTGATGGCCTCATCGCCGAACTCCACTCAGCCAAATTTGCCGGGCCGCAAGGTCCTCGTGGTTGACGATGATCGTCTCAATCTCCGCATCCTCTCCGGCATTTTGCGACCAGAAGGATACGTGATTGCCGAGGCCGGCACCGGCGAGCGCGCGTTGGAACTGGTCGCCGAGTTCAAGCCCAACCTGGTTCTGCTCGATGTGATGATGCCGGGCATCGATGGCTTCGAAACCTGCCGGCGGATCAAGGCCACCTATGGCGAGCAAAGCCCGCCGGTGATTTTCATCACGGCCAAGAATGAGTCAGACGATGTGGTCGCGGGTCTCGGGGCCGGGGGCGTCGATTACCTCCCGAAGCCCTTCAAGCCCAAGGAAGTCATCGCGCGGATCCGGTCCCACCTGCAGAATCAGATCCTTTCCGAACAGCAGCAGTTGCTCGTCGCGCAGCTGAGCAACGCCAACGCCGCCAAGAACCGGTTCATGGGCATGGCGGCGCACGACCTGCGCAATCCGCTCGCGTCGATTCGCGGCCTTTCGGAATTCCTGCGCGATGGCGCCGTCGGTCCGCTGACACCGGACCAGCTCGATCTCGTCGAGACGATTCATTCGGCGAGCCAGTCCATGCTCGAGATGCTGAACGAGCTGCTGGATGTCGCCGCCATCGAGGCCGGCGATCTGAAATTGAATCTCCAGCCCATCAATCTCGGCGAACTCGCGGCCGGGTGCGTTGCGATGATCAACATGGAGGCCGCCAAGAAGCGCACGCACGTGGAGTTGCAGGCGCCGTCGCCCGCCGTCGTGCTTTCACTCGATGCGGCCAAGATGAAGCAGGTTGTGGACAATTTACTGAGCAACGCGGTCAAATTCTCGCCGCCGGGTTCGCAAATTCGGGTCATCGTCCAGGCCGGCCCCGCGGAGGGCATGTGCAGTTTTTCCGTGCGGGACCAGGGTCCGGGCATCCCGGACGGGGAACGCGACAAGCTGTTCAAGGATTTCAGCCGGCTCTCCAGCAAACCAACCGCGGGGGAAAAGAGCACCGGGCTGGGCCTCGCCATCTGCCGGAAGATTGTCGAAGCCCACCACGGGGCCATCTCGGCCGGGAATCTCGCCGGCGGCGGCTGCGAATTTCGCGTCACCCTCCCCGCCTCCCGATGAACTTCACCGGCATGATTCTGCTCGTCGACGACGAGCCCCATATCCGCAAGTTTGTTTCACTGATCCTGAAACAAATCGGCAACCCCATCATTGTCGAAGCCAGCAACGGCGAAGAGGCGCTCGAAGTCTATCGGCGCGAGAACCCCGACCTCGTGCTGATGGATGTCAGCATGCCCCGGATGGACGGCATCGAGGCGTTGAAGGCCCTGAAGGCGTTCGATCCCAATTGCGCGGTCATCATGCTGACGTCGCTCGCCAATCGCGAAACGATCGATCAGGCGCTCGAGGCGGGCGCCCTGAACTATATTCGCAAGGACACCCCGAAGGAGCAGATTGCCAAGGCGCTCGAGGAGACCATCGCCGCTGCCTTCGACCTCGGCTGACTTTTACCATGAGCCACTCTCCGCCCGCCACTCCCGCTCCGCCCGCGTCGGCGCCGCCGCAGCTCAACGTCGCGGAGGTTCGCTACTCGCTCCCGCAGATGCTGGAGGAGCTCAAGGCCGAACGCGCCGCGAGCACGTTTGCGATGGAGAAGCTCGATCAGCAGGAGATCGGAAAACTTTTCACCTCGAGGGCCGCCCGTGCAAAAGTCAAAAAGTAGCCAGTTCATCGAACGCCTGGCCCAGTTGCCGCGTTTCGATTTCCTCAATGAGGTCACCGTCATGGCCGAGCGCCACGCCGGGAACGTCGCGCTGGTCCAGGCCGTCATCGATGAGAAGTACCTGTCCAAGGACGATGCGTGCCGGTATTGGGCCGACACCATGAACGCCGCCTACGTCGATCCGTTCGCCTCCGTCATCACGGACGAGGCCATTGAGAAGATCCCGGTGGAGGTCGCGCGGAAGATCAAGTCGATCGGTCTGTACGTGTTGAACGGGGTGATCACGGTCGCGATGTCGACGCCGGACGACCAGGAACTGGTGAAGCGGATCGGGCAAATCGCGCAGATGCCGGTGAGTCCGGTTTTCGCGCTGCCGCGCGAAATCGAGGACGCGATCGCGATTCACTACTGCACCGAGCAAGGCCTTGAGGAAAGCCTCGGCGAACTCGAACGTTCCAGCCTCTTCGACCGGCCCGAGATGGCGGGCGACAAGCTCGCCGCGCTCGCCGAGAACAACGCGCTCATCCAGGTCCTGGACGAAATCCTCTACTTCGCGATGCGCGAACGGGCCACTGACATTCACATCGAGGCGCAGGAAACCCATTGCCGGATTCGCTTTCGCGTCGACGGCAACCTCCGGGAAATTCTCACGTACTCGCGCAAGCTCCACCGCGCCCTGCTCTCGCGCATCAAGATTCTCTGCAACCTGAACATCGCCGAATCGCGCTTCCCGCAGGACGGGCGCTTCTCGATGCAGGTCGGCACCCAGACGGCCAATTTCCGCGTCTCGACGATTCCCTCGGCCTACGGGGAGAAGTCCGTCATCCGCATCCTGGCGATGACGGGCAAGAAGTCGATGCTCACGCTGGACAAGATGATGATGTCCCAGACGATTCTGCAGCCGTTCCGGCGGCTGATTCAGAATCCGAACGGCATCATCTTTGTCACGGGCCCGACTGGCTCGGGCAAGACCACGACCCTGTATTCCGCGCTGCATGAGATCAACACCCCGGCGGTGAACATCTCGACCATCGAGGACCCGATCGAGATTCAACTCGCCGGCGTCACCCAGAGCCAGGTGAACGCCACATTGACCTGAAGTTTGCCACGATCCTGCGTTCGTTGATGCGGCAGGATCCGGACGCGATTCTGATTGGCGAGATCCGCGATCTGGAGACCGCCAAGATCGCGACCGAGGCCGCGCTGACCGGGCACATCGTGTTTGCGACGCTGCACACCAACACCGCCCCGCAGGCCATCGTGCGGCTGATCGAGATCGGGGTGGAGCCCTACATGGTCGCGCCCTCGGTCATCGGCGTGCTGGCGCAACGGCTCGCCGCGCGGATTTGCGAGGGCTGCAAGGAAACCTACTTCCCAGCGCGAGAGACGCTGCTGAAATACTTCAAGGACGAGGGGATCACGGAGGATACTCCATTCTTCCGCGGGCGCGGTTGCGCCGCCTGCCGCCACACGGGTTACAAGGGCCGCGTGGCGTTTCATGAACTTGTGCTGATCACCGAGGAAGTGCGCTCCCTGATCAGCGAGGGCCGCAGCGTGCAGGAGATTTCCCGGGCCGCCGCCAAGGTCGGGTACAAGCCGCTCCGCTACGATGGACTCAAGAAAGTGCTGCTGGGCCTCACCACGCTCGAGGAGATCGAGCAAAACACCTCCTTCGAATGGGCCACCTGACGGGCCGGGCCGCGCGGCCGTGTCCCCACCGCACCGCCATCGATTCGTTTTATCCGGCATTGCGCACCGGGAAATTCCTTTCTTAGCTCCGTTCCCACCCGACCATGCCCGACTCTTCCGTGATCGATCCACAGGCAATCGAAAATCTTCGCGCCCTTAATCCCGGCGACAACGACGAGTTCCTGCGGGAAATCGCCGGCATCTTCCTCGAAGACACTCCGCTGCGCATCGCGGATCTCGATCAAAGTGCGCAGGCGGCCGATGTGGCCAAGTTTACCCGGGCGGCGCACAGCATCAAGGGCAGCTCCGCCAACCTGGGGGCCATTGCCCTGCGGGCGCTGGCCGAAAAACTCGAAACACAAGTGCGAGCCGAGGGCCTCGCAAACGTCGCGGGACTGGTCGTGCAGATCAAGGCGGAGTTTGACCGGACGCGGAGCGCGTTGAACGCGATTACCGGAAAGTGACGCGAACCGGACGGCGCTGGTTCAGCGATCGAGTGCCGTCGTCGCGGCGGCGGTGAGCACGTTGTACGGCCACATCGCCAACCGCCGCCCAAGCTTACCCTCGCGCGCGCCGCTTCATCGCTCCAGGAAGTAGCCGCGCTGCTTGTCAGTGATTGGCAGGGCGGCACGCTCCATGACCTTGAGCAGGTCCTCCCAAATCAGGCGCTTTTTCCGGTTCGATGGCTCACGGAGAATGTAACTCGGATGATAGGTCACCATCAACGGCTTCCCGCCAAATTCATGCCAGAGACCCCGGACGTCGCCGAGCGCCTTGAAGGATTTGAAACCAAGCAGGCCCTGCGTCGCGCTGGAACCCAGCGCGACCAGCAGCTCCGGGTTGACGACCTCAATCTGGGCCCGCAAGTAAGGCAGACAATAGCGAATCTCGTCCTCCGTCGGCGGGCGATTGCCGACCTGCTCCCGGCCGTCGACCGTCGGCATCTGCGGACGCCAGTTCATGATGTTGCCGATGTACACCTCGGCCCGCGCCAGACCCATGCCCTGAATCATTTTCGTCAACAATTGCCCCGCCGGTCCGACAAAGGGTTCGCCCTGGATTTCCTCCTCGGCCCCGGGCGCCTCACCGACAAACATGATTTTCGCGTCGAGCGATCCGACGCCGAGCACGACTTTTTTTCCCGGCCGCACGTGGGCGCGGCACGTCGGATCGGCCAGGACCGCCGCGAGCAAGGCATCCCACCGGGTCTGCTTGTCGCCCGCCGGCAGCGTCACGACAGGTGTCGGAGGGAGCGCCGCGACGGCGACTTGAGGGAGCACCGGGACCGCGGAAACGATTGCAGCGGATCGCGCCGGCGCGGGAGGACGGGCCGTTACCGGCGAAATTTCCGGAGTTCGCGATGGCCCGACGCCCGCCGGACCGGGCGTTGGCCGGCGCGTCACCACCACCCGGCGCAAGTGCTCCAGCGCCTCTTCGGAAACCGTCACAGTGCTCACGCCCGCTGTCTTCAGCCGGCGCAACTCATCCGTCAGGGCGTGGAGGGCGTGGCGCATCGGCGGCTACGGCGTGCGCGTGAGCAAGAGTTTCTCCACGTGCTTGCCGAGCAAATCAAACTCGAGGTTGACGGGATCACCCACCCGCTTCTCGCCGAGATTCGTCACCGTCAGCGTATGCGGAATGATCCAGACCGCGAAGGTCGCCTCCGCCACTTCCGCAATGGTCAGCGAAATGCCATCGAGCGCGATACTGCCCTTGTGCACGATGTAGCGCGTCAGTTCCCCGGGCAGTCTCACGCGGAGATAGTGATCCTTGCCTCGCGGCTCGAAAACTTCGACGGTGCCCAGACCATCGATGTGGCCGGTGACAAAATGACCGCCGATCTTACCACCAAATCGCAGGCTCCGCTCCAGATTCACCGCCGCGCCGGGCTGCAACACGGCAAAGTTGGTCAAGCGCCGCGTCTCCTCCAAGACATCGAAACGCAACGACGTGGCGTCGAACTGCGCGGTCGTAAGACAGCAGCCATTCACGGCAATGCTATCCCCCGCGATCAGATCGACCAACGCGGCCCGCGCCGCGATTCGAAGGCTCCAGGCCTCTGCCCTGGGCTCAAACGCCAGCACCCGCCCGGTTTCTTCGACAATTCCCGTGAACATAGACCTGACAGGAAATCGCGAATTGGCCCGCCGCCAAGCTGCAAACGAACCGGCCGGCGAGCCGCGGTGCACCAATCCTGAATCGCCATCGGCCTCATCGTCGCCATCGTCGCCACCGAACCGCACCAATGCTGTCCCACCCTTCCTGTGTCCGACGACACTGAAATCACCCCCGAAGCCGAGCGGGATCTAGTCCGCCAGGCCCAGACCGGCAACGAGGACGCGTTTGGGGTCCTCATGCGGAGTCATTACGAACCGGTGTTTCGGCTGGTGCAGTCGATGCTGCGCGACGAACACAGCGCCCGCGACGTATGCCAGGAGGTGTGGTTGACGGTTTGGAAGAACCTCGGCTCGTTCCGCGGCGACGCGAAGTTTTCGACGTGGCTGCATCCGATCGCCACCCGACGCGCGATCGACCACCTTCGCAGCCGCAAACGCTGGTTCAGTCGTTTTATTCCCTTCCTCTCGGATGGGGAAAACGCTGAAAACAGCTCCGGAGAACGCTACCCGGCAGCACCCGAGCCGGTCGTGGACCGCGATCCGCGGCAGGAGATGGAAATCGCCGAGCGCAACGCGCGCTTTGAACGTGCGATTGACGCGCTTCCGCCCAAGCATCGGGCCGTGCTCGCCCTCCGCGAGATCCAAGGACTTTCCTACGACGAAATCGCCGAACACCTCGGGATTGCGCGCGGGACCGTCATGTCCCGTTTGTTTCACGCGCGCCGTTTGCTGGCGCAAAAATTAGGAGACCTCCCATGCGATTAATCCAACATACCCTCGCCCTCGTTCTCACGATCATCGCCCTGACGCCTGACGTCCGAGCGGCTGACGGCGGCTCGGTGCGCGCCCTCTTAATCGGTGCCTCAAACCAAAAGGGAGGCTCGGATCCCAAGTTGGCGGAGTACGAGGCCACCCTCCGGCGCAACCTCCCCTTCGACACGTTTCGGCTCACGGGCGAGGGCGCCACCACGATTGCCAGCGGGGGCCGGGCGAGCATTTCGCTCGGTCAGGGTCATCGGCTCGAACTCGAAAGCGAGAAGGGCGCCAATGGAATTCATCTAAAGGTGCAGTGGATGAACGGCAGCAAGTCCGTCATGAGCACTTCCCTCACCCTCAAGCCGGGTGTGCCTGCCGTGCTGGGACGCCGCGGGGGCGACGAAGGCGAAGTGCCGGTCGTGCTGCTCATCGCCCGCTAGCCGGCGCCGGTGCGCACGCCGGGCTTCGCAAAGAAAATGAATATCATGCGAGAGTGGGTCGTCAGATGGGTAACTTCCAACCTGGGAACCCAAATGAAACACCTCACCATCGCCCTTCTCACCACCGCAGCCGCGTTGGCCGCAAATTCGGCCAGTGCTGAAACCAGTTTCAGGATCGGAGTTCGTGTCGGGGGGCCGACGTATCGGCCCACTCCTCCCGTCGTCGTTTACGCTCCTCCGGCGGTCGTCGTTTATGCACCCGGCCGCGGCTATTGGGACGAAATCGTCGTCAAGGCCTGGGTGCCCGTGCGTTGGGTCACCACGCGAAATCATCGGGGTCACCTCGTCCGGATCTGCGAGCCGGACTATTACACCTACCGCACTGATCGCGTGTGGATTGAGGGGCGCAACCCAAACCACTATCCGGCCGATCGCGGCGGTCACTCGCACGACACCAGTTACGGCCACTGGGGCCGATAAGGGCAGCCAGGGAGATCCGCCATGAAATGCCAGGAGGCACGCTCTCTGATCGCCGCTGAACGGGATGGAACCGTCGAATCCCGCGAGCACGCCACGCTTGAATCGCATCTCGCGGGATGCGACGCCTGTCGGCGGATCAGGATCGACCTGGCGGCGGCGTTGGAGTCGTGGCGCGCCGGCACGACCCAGGCGGTGACGCCCAATGTCGAACAGGAATGGCTCGCAGTCCGGCGTCGCCGGCGCGATGCGAGCCAACCCGGAGACACCGCCGCCCAACGCACTCGCAACACCACCTTCGCCTGGTTGGCCCTCCCACTGGCCGCGGCGGCGGCGGTGGCGCTCGTGCTTTTTTTCCCGCGATCGGGCGGAGTCGACGCCGCAGCCGGGATCGGCGGCCCCGCGATCGCGCGCGCAGATTCGGTCGAGGTCCCCGGCGGCCGCGCGTCGACCATGGTTTTTGTCGACGACAAGAGCGGCTGGTTGATCGTCTGGGCGAGTGACGCCGTGGCGGATGGCGGCTAGCGCGGACGCGGTGCAGTTACTTCAACTTCACGCGCAGGACGGCCGTTTCACCACCACGGGCCACGAGCATCACAAACTCCGGACGGGCTGCATCTTTTTCGATCTCCGCCAGCTTGGCCACCGCCGCTGAAAACGTTCGCACGTCGGCGCCGTCAATTTCCTTGATCCAGTCTTCCTGCCGCAATCCAGCAACGGCGGCCGGACTACTCGGTTTCACGAAGTGGGCGATGACACCCGCGGGTTCCGCCGCTCGCACCCGACGCTCAATGGCGTCCCCATAGACAAATTCGCGCGCGGTCAATCCGAGCCGGTCAAAATATTTTCGCTCGGCCTCGCGCACGAGCTTGGGCTGCTCGCCGAGCGTGGCTTTCAATTCCAATCGGTCCGTACCACGCAGGACCGTCAGGCGAAAACTCGCTCCCGGGGCGCGCCGTTCGATTTCCCGATCGATGTAACTCACCACCACGCGATCCGGCTTGAGTTGCGGCAAGGGGCGGCCGTCCAGGGCGAGGATGATGTCGCGGTCCTTGAGTCCCGCCAGTTGCGCCGGGCTGCCTTCGAGGACCTCACTCACGACAGCGCCGGATTGCGCGGTGAGGTTGAGAAATTTGGCGACCTCGCGGTCCATCGGCTCGAGTCCATACGCCCCGAGCCAGGCGAGCGGCCGCCCGGAGGCGGCCTTGGGAACCCGGCCGAGATGCGGCAGCACCTCGCTCGCGATCAGGAAAGCACTGCTTTCCTCGACGTTGATCAGCATGGTGGGCGTCGGCCGGCCATTGCGGGAAATCTGCAAAAAAGTCTGCCCGCCAGCGGGGCCCGCGAGCCCCACGAGCACTCCCGCGAGGTCAAAAACCGGAAGCCCGGGCGCGGCGACCTCGTGCTGGGAGATCCCGGTCAGCTGCGGCAGCGCCTGGATGAGCGCCACATGACTCTTCAAAAAATACGGCACGAAATCCTCGTCCTTTGGGCGCAGCCCGATCCCCCAGATGACGTCTGCCAGAGCCGGGGCGCGGCCACCCTCCCGGGCGGCAAACGCGGTCACGGGCACGACGCGGGCGCGGGTAATCGGCTCGGCCCGCACGAAATGCCAGCCGGTAAACGAATCCTGACCGAGATACTCGCCCGGAGTACTGGTCGCTTCGCCGGGAAGATATACCTTGAATTCCTTCAGCTGCCAGATTGCCGCCCGCGGATCGACCGCCCCCGCCTGCAAGATAATCGTGCCGTTGACGTCGATGACCGTACCCATCGCAACGGTCGGCCGGCGCTCCACCTCAGTTTCGGTCACGTATTCAACCGCCACGACGCATTTCACCCGTTCCGCCCACAGGGCTTGAAAGTCCGCACCCGGCAGGACCGCGGGAAATGCGATGCAATAAAGGACGGCGCCAAGACCCGCCCGCGCAGCCGGGGGAATCAAGGCCAGCGCCACACGACCAAGACCACGGATACAGAGAGGAATCATGGTTTCAAAATATAGAGAGAAACCCGCCGGTTGCGCTGGGTCTCAAGCAGCGTCGGGGCCGGATTCGACTCATAGGCGGCATGCGCGGCCTTGACGACATCGAGCGAACCAATCGGCTGCTGGTTGATCTTGATGATGATGTCTCCGCGCGAAACGCCCGCAACATCGGCGGGAAAGCCCGGCTGCACGCCGATGACCACGACACCATTGGTATCCTCGAGTTGGTTCTCCCGCGCAAACGCCCGCGAAACCCTGCGCACGCTGAGACCCCACTTCTCGAGCGCCCACTCCTCCCCTACCCGGCTCTCGAGTTTCTCGGTCACAATCACGTAGTCGCGGGTCTCCGGTCCGCGCTTCACGGAGAATTTCAAGGCCGCACCCACCGGCTGGCTCGCGATCAAATTCTGGATGGGCGGAAGCTGCTCCGGAAAACGCCCGTCGACTCTGGCCCCATCGATCGCGAGCACGATGTCGCCGCCGCGCAAACCCGCCTTCGCCGCCGGCGAACCGGGATCAACACTATGGATGAGCATGCCGGTGTTGAGCGCCAGCGCGTAGAAATTTTCCAGGTCCTGCAACGCCCCGGGCACCAGGCCGACGTAACTGCGCACGATGGCTCCGTCGCGCACCAGGCGTTCAAGGACGACCCGCGCCGTGGAAGAGGGTATCGCGAAACCCAGGTTGTTCGCGCCGAGGTAGCCGCGCGAAGAGATCCCAACGACCTTCCCATCGGTGGTGACCAGCGGCCCCCCGGAGTTGCCCGGATTGATCGCTGCGTCCGTCTGGAGCCAGGTGTTGAACATCCCGGTCTCGAATCCCCCAACTCCGCGGTTGTCCTCAAAGTAGCGGTTCTTGTTCGAGACGATTCCACGCGTGACGGTGCGCGTCAGACCATGGGGCGTGCCGACGGCGTAAACCTCCTGCCCGGGGTAGAGAGTGCCGCTGTCGCCAAACTCCGCGTGCACCAACTTGTAGCCGCGGCGCTTGACCTCGGCCAGGTCGATCCGCAGCACCGCGAGATCGGTCCAATGATCCCAGCCGACGAGCCTGGCGCTGACACGCTCAAGATTCGCGAGCGTGATGCTCAGTTCCACCGACCGGAGGCTCGCGACGTGCGCGTTGGTCAGCACGATGCCGTCCGCGGAGAGAATCACGCCCGAACCGATGCTGGCGGTATAGCGCCGCGTTCCAGCCTCAAACGTCAACTCGCGCACATCGATCCGCACGACCGCGTCCAGCAAGCGGTTGAACCCGCGACTCATGGCGGCCTGCGCCGGCGGGACGAGCAGAAATAGGAGGATGAGCGCGGAGATTGACCGGGCGGGGAAAGGTTTCACAGTGGCGGTTTTATACGATGGCTACCAAGTGCATTGACTACAACTTCCATGAAATCGAGCCGCACTGGCAAACATTCTGGGCGGAGAATCGCTCGTTTTGTGCGGAGGACAACTCGGCGAAGCCGAAATATTACGTCCTCGACATGTTTCCGTACCCCTCGGGCGCCGGGCTGCACATCGGTCATCCCGAGGGCTATACCGCGACCGATATTCTCGCCCGCTACAAGCGGGCCAAGGGCTTCAATGTGCTGCATCCCATCGGCTGGGACGCTTTCGGACTGCCGGCGGAGCAACACGCGGTCAAGACCGGGACCCACCCCGCGTCGAACACCAGGAACAACATCGCCAACTTTCGCCGCCAGATCACGGCGCTGGGTTTTTCCTACGATTGGGAACGCGAAATCGACACGACGGATCCAAAATATTTCCGCTGGACCCAGTGGATCTTCCTGCAGCTGTTCCAGCGCGGCCTCGCTTACGTGGACGAACGTCCGGTGTGGTGGTGTCCGGAACTTCGCACGGTGCTCGCCAACGAGGAAATCGTGGAGGGGAAAAGCGAAGTGGGCGGCTTTCCGGTGGAGCGGAGAAATCTGCGCCAATGGGTGCTGCGGATCACCGCCTATGCCGAACGCCTCCTGGCCGATCTGAAGGACGTCGACTGGCCTGAATCCACAAAACGGATGCAGGAAGCCTGGATCGGCCGCAGCGAGGGCGCGGAGGTGCGATTTGACCTCGCCACCCCCGCCGCCGGTCAGCTGAAGATCTTCACGACCCGGCCCGACACCCTGTTTGGCTGCACTTACATGGTGCTGGCGCCCGAGCATCCGCTCGTGGAAGAGCTGACGACGCCGGAGCACCGGGGAGCGTTGGACGCCTATCGGAAGAAGGCCGCGGCCAAGAGCGACCTGGAGCGGACGGATCTCGCCAAGGATAAATCCGGTGTCTTCAGCGGAGCGTACGCCATCAATCCGGTGAACGGTCTGCGCGTGCCCATCTGGATCGCCGACTACGTGCTCGCGTCCTACGGGACGGGGGCGATCATGGCGGTGCCCGGGCACGATCAGCGCGACTGGGACTTTGCCAAGGCGTTTGGCCTGCCCATCGTCGAGGTGGTCGCGGGCGGTGACGTCGCGAAGGCCGCTTTTGTCGAGAGCGAGAGCGGCGTATTGACCAACTCGGGCATGCTCGACGGGCTC
>SXSC01000412.1 GCA_005792355.1 Opitutaceae bacterium | reverse complement strand
TTTCCGCGGAATTCTCCCCGCGCTTGACGAGTTTCGGGCGGCGTGAGCTTGAATCTCTGGAGTTCATGCGGGCTAAAACAAAACCGCCAGGCGGTTTTGAACTTAGCCCGGACAACCCTGAGGACCGCGAACGCAGAAGAAAATCTCGAACACCGTGTGACTCCGCTCGCGAGCAGAGTATGAAATGTCCGGGCTGGCGGGTGGGCCACTCGCGCTCCATTGGACCGGACGCTGGCAATCAACGATTGCACCCGTTGACACCGCCCTCGCGTCGTTTTGATTGCGGCGGGCCGAGCCGGTCAACAACGTGGCGCCGCGCTCATCATTCCTTCCCATGCCGCCGAAACGCAAATCGTCGCGCCCTCCCGCACCGTCCGAGGCCGAGATCGATCGGGATGCCGACACACTCGATCATCTGGCCGCCGATCCGACGCTGATTTCTGGCGTCTATAATTATTGCGATCGCTGGTGCGAACGATGCGCACTGACGGCGCGCTGCCTCTCGTTTCGAATGGACCGGGCGACGGCCCGCCATCGCGGGGCGGAGGGCAAGGAGGGCGGCGCCGGAGTCCAGTCGTTCTGGGATGACATTGCACGCAGCTTTGCGCTCGCGCAGCGTTTGGTGGAGCGCGAGGCGCGCAAGCAGGGCATCGACCTCGATTCCGCCGGCGCGCTGATCGCGGCGGAAAGGGAGGAGCGGGAACGGCGGCTCCTCGCGGCGCGGCAGGGCAGTGCGCTGCACCATGCGGCCACGGCCTATTGGAAGTCGGCGAGGACGCTGCTGGAGCATTTGCGACCCGAACTTTCCGACACGGCGGCGGCGCTGCAGACCCAGGCGCAGCTGGGCGCGGGCCACCCGGCAGAGGTCGCCGCGGACCTTGGCGACGGGCTCGACGTGGTGCAGTGGTATTTATTTTTCATCGATGCGAAACTGCAGCGCGCCGTTGCCTCGCGGGTCGAGATCGTGCGCGACGGTGGCGATGGGTTCCCCAGCGATGCCGATGGGTCCGCGAAGATTGCGCTGGTGGCGATCGACCGTTCGATTGGCGCGTGGGCGCGGCTGCGGGCGCATCTCCCCGGCCACGCCGACGCGATTCTCGATCTATTGGTGCGCCTGGAGCGCCTGCGCCGCGCGGTCGAACGCGAGTTCCCCGCCGCCCGAGCCTTCCGGCGGCCGGGCTTCGACTAACGGGGAATTTGCCGGGTTTGGTTCGGAAACGGGTGATGGCGCTTGGCACCATCGGCAGGCGGGGCCGGCCGCGACGGCGAATTCCTGAGCCCGCCGGCCACCGGCGGGAAATAATTTCCGGTTCGCTCTCCGGCGCTTGACCGCTGCCGCCAACGGGAAGCGGTCGATGGAATCGAAACGGCGGCTTGAGGTTGGGGTGGGTCAAACCCACGCTTCTTCCCATGGCATGGCGCATCGATGAACACGTAATTCGCGGGGAAATCGACAATCGCACGCGCGGGCGCGTGACCGGCCGGATCTGGTTCGTCGGGCGCCCCGAACCCGTCGGGTTCGATTTCGCGGGCAATGCGTGGCGCGATCTCGCCGGCCGGCGGCTGGAATTCGTCAACCCGGAGCCAAAGCCGGGCGAATTACAAAGGCTGGCGGCGCGGCAGAGCGGCGTCATCGGCGACTGCACGGCGTCGCGCAAGGTGAAGGTGCCGGAGATTCCGCTCGATCAGATCGGTGAGTATTACGAAGCGGGGAAACCGTTCCCGTGGCATTGGGGCAACAGCCTCTACTTCGAGTGGTTCAGTCCCACCAACGGTCGCGTGCTCATCGAGTCGGCGTCGTATCAGCTGACGATCGGGCCGGACATCGCGTGGGAAATGTCCGAGGCCGGAGAGGTGGAGCAGCGCCGCGCCAACGCGGAGGCGATGCAGCGTTTCATGCGAGACTTGGCCGAGGCGACCGACGCCGCCGACCCCGCAACCCCGGACGAGCCCAAACCGCAATCCGAGGCTGAGGCGGAAAAGGTGCAGGCGGACAGCGATCGGCTCGCGGATCGCATCCAGGCGCGACTCGATCGCGAGGGGCCCGATGCGGACTACGAAAAGATCCTGAAGGAAGAACTTGAGCGGCGCGCGGGTGAACGCGGCGACCAACCGCTCACGCCCGAGCAGGAGGCGGAGCGTGCCGAATGGATCGAGGAAGTGAATCGGGCGGGGGCCGAGGCGCTCGCCAATCCCGATCCGGAAATCGAAGCCGAAATGAAGATCCGGCATCCGCTGGCGGTGCGCGCTTATGCCCTCAGCCTGCGGCTGATGAGCGAACCGGAGGAGCGCGGCTGGATTCCCGAGTCGGCGAGTGCCGAGCACCCGGTGGTGGAGGTGATGAATTCGGTCATGAGTGCGTCGGCGAAATTTGCCGGCTCGTTGAACGGCCAGACGTGGCCGCCGGAGGTGGATTTTTGCGGCCATACCATCGTCCGCCTGAAGCGGGCCCGCGGCTACCTCGACGACGCGCTCGCTGCCGCCGCCGCCTGTGCCGAGGAAAATCTCGTCGACCCGGCGTGGCTCGCCCCCGTGCGCCGCGAAATGGAAGACCTCGGCAGTGGGTGCGACGCGCTCATCGCGGAACTGCGCGTGATCTTGAAGCGCGGGTCCGACTAGCCTGCATTTTCAACGCGACTCAGGGCCGCAGGCGAATTTTCCAGACGAGCATTTCCCGGTTAGGTTCTGAGTCGCTCCGCAGCGCAGAATGGAAGTCTTGGAGGCGGGGTGCCTCACCCCGCGAGGCATGCGCCGCGAAACCGAAAAAGCGGGGTGGGGCACCCCGCCTCCATCAAGCCCAATAGCGTAATCCCAGTCTCCGTTCACCCGTCGGTGTCGTCCGCGGATGAGCCCGGGCGCAGTGCGCGGCTCAGGGCGATGACGGCGAGCTGGAGATGTCGGGAGCGATCCGCCGCCGGGTCGGGTGGGCGGTACATGGCGATGGCGGCGATGCTGGCGAGTTTCCCGGGCTCGCTCCAGGCTTTCACCAACCCCCAGTGCGGTGCGAGATCGGCTCGCTGCAGCGCGGCACTCCACGCCTCGGGCCATTCCCGGGTGGCGCGCATAAAACCGCGCGCCCACAAATTGATGCCTTCCTTCACGTCATTGGGGTTTTCAAAATCCTCCTCAAACAGGTCGATGGGGTCCGACTCCGCATCGGGCTCCGGAGCTGCGGCGCACTCGGCGACGATGCTGGCGAGGTAGTTCCAGTAAACGTGGAGATCGTCCACAAAATCGTTCAAGTCTTCGCCATCCCGCCACCGCCGCCCAGCCGGGCCCCAAAAATTTTCCATGAGTTGCGTGGGCGACACGACGGTCGGGCAGATCTGCAACGCGGTGATCATGCCGCTGAGCTCGAAAAATGTTGGAGCGGATTCGGGTTCGTCATCGAAAAACATCACGAGCGAACCACGGGCGTCTTCCGCGTCGATTTCCTCGCCGGCCACGTCGGCGTCGCTGTTCGCGTTGTCGACCGCGACCGTATAATGAAATCCATCCTTGCCGCAGCGCGCCTCCAGCATCGCGAGCACGCGGTCGATGCGCTCGGGGGTGTCGTCGGGGCCTGCGACATAGTGGGGTTTTCCCTTCTGCCCAAACGTGAACGTCTCGGGACAGTCGCTCGCGTCCAGTCCCCCAAGCACGCGGCGTGCCTTGCGAGAGTCGCGGTGCGGGGCGAAGCCGAACGACTCCGCGTAGGCGATGGCACCCTCGATCATTTTCTTGGCGCACGAGGGATGAAAGCGTTCCCGATATTCCTCGGGCAGGCGCTCCGCGACGATTTCGCGAAACTCCGATTCCGTGGCGACGTCGGCAAGAAAGGCGTCCTTCACTCCGAGGCACCAGAGGTCGAGGAGGAAAAAAGCGACTTCCGCGCGCCCCTCGGACCGGATGCGGGCGACCATAAGCGGGGTCATGCCGGAGTCGCGCCAGTCTTTTCCGATGAAGGCTTCGTAACGGGTCATGGCGGACGACGCTGCCGATTGATTTCGGCGATGAGAAGAAGGAAAGCGACCTCCGCGAAGAGCTCCAGGCGACCGCTCCAGCGCCGCCCCTGGCGGACCGCAGACCAACGCTCTTGTCACCTATGGGGTGACAGGAAGGGCGGGTGCGGCTGCGGTTGGGGCGACGGGTTGCGGCGTCCAGCGCACAAGGGGCTGCGTGCCGGTGACGTAGAGCGGGTGGCGCGGGTGGCCGGCTTGCGTGGTGCCGAGGCACCAGAGCTCGCGGCCGGCGAAGAGCCGCACGACGGCGTCCGCCCGCGCCTGATACACGCCGGAGGCGCCCCAGGCCGCGACGATGCGTTCGCAGCGGTCGGCGGCGGCGAGGAGCGACGCGTCGTTTTCCGGGCCGACGGGATCCGGCGCGGACATCATTTCCTTCGGGTAAGGCGTGCGGAGCCCGAAGAGGTTGGCCATCCAGAAGCCGTCGACGCCCTCGCGTTTGGAAAATGTGGCGATGCGCGTGAGCGTGGGATCGAGCCGGGCTTCGTCCGCCGTGCTCGGGTTGAGACCGATCCACAGAAGCAAGCGGTCACCGAAGAGCGGATTCCACCGGTGCACGAGGGAGTAGCGGTGCCGGCGGTCGGGCGAGAAATGGCAGGGATTGTCCAAGCGAGGCGATTCAGACCGGCAGCTCGGTGCCCTCTTGCAGTGCCGCGAGATATGCTTGGTAGGCGAAGACGCGACCGCGGGCACCGCCGGTCTTTTCCTCCACGATGCCGAGGTCGGTCAGACGGACGAAAGCTGAATTGACAGTGGAAAACGCCGGGGAGTTGCCCAGCAATTCGCGGGCGCGGTTCACCGAGAGCATCGGGTGGCGTCGCAGCAACGTGTGTACGCTGGCGACAGTCGGCGCGGCGCTGCCCAGGCCGGCGATTTCGCGTTGATGTTCCTGGAACAGGCGCAGCACCCGCGTCGTCATGGCGGCCGCTTGTTCCGCCACGTCGATGACGCCTCCGAAGAAAAACTCCAGCCACTCCTCCCACGCTCCCTCGGTGCGGACGCGCTGGAGGAGTTCGTAGTAGGTCGAGCGGTGTTGTTTGAGGTGAAGTGAAAGGTAGAGGAGCGGCTGGCTTAGAACGCGGTCGTGACAGAGCAACAGCGTGATGAGCAGGCGACCGACGCGGCCGTTGACATCGAGGAACGGGTGGACCGTCTCGAATTGCACGTGGGCGAGTGCGGCTTTTACCAGCGGCGGCGTGGCGCTCGGTTGGTCATGCAGAAATTTTTCGAGCGCGCTCATGCTCGGGGAAACCTCGTCGGGCGGCGGCGGCACATAGCGGGCGGTGCCGGGACGCGAACCACCGATCCAGTTTTGCGAGGTGCGAAACTCGCCCGGGCGTTTCTCGCGGCCGCGGCCTTTGGCGAGCAGCACGCCGTGAATCTCGCGCAGGAGCCGCAGCGAAAGCGGAAAGCCGTCCTGCATGCGCCGGAGCCCATGTTCCAGCGCAGCGACGTAGTTCGCCACTTCGACCACCTCGGCGGTGGGCCCACCGGGCGAGTCCGAGGATTCGAAGAGCAAAAAATCGGAGAGAGAGGATTGCGTGCCCTCGATCTGCGAGGAGAGCACGGCTTCTTTTCGCACGTAGGTGTACCGAAACTGGCTGACGTCGGGCAGGAGCCCCGTGAGTCCGTCGAGCCGGCCAAGGGCCAGCATTGCGCGCTGTGAGAGTTCCTGCAAACGGGCATCCCAGACCAGCGCCGGCGTCGGTGGAAGCGGGTCCGGCACGAAGGCACGGACGGTTTCTCCGCCGGATTTGGAAATCGAATAATGTCCGGTGAGGCCACGCATGAGGGCGTGAGCTATGACGGAGCCTCAAAATAGCGCCAGTGCTTATTTTGAAAACATTGCCATCGTCAAAATAAGGCCGGCCCGGTTTTTTCCCGACCGATCTGAAGGGGTCACGTATTGACTATTACACTACCGCCTTGAACGACCCCGCATTGGCTCCGCCAGACAGTCGGAGCCACCGCAAATACCGACTGCCATTCGCCGGCCGGCGCAGTTGCAGCCGTTTCGCCAGCCGGCCAAGCTGGTCTTCCCAGAGCAGGGCGCGCATTTCACGGCGCGCTTCGCCATCGACTCCTCGCAGCTCCAAGCCCCAGCTGCCGGCCGCGCGGGCGGGCTCCGTTTTTTCCTGTCTACAAAACCAAGGTAATAGGAACGATGGCGCCTTGCCTGGGGTGGTTCGATGCGATGGGGAGAGGTGTGTACGGCGCCGATGATTCAGTAACTCACACTCACGGTCGTGATGATCTGGCGGGGGTCGGTCCAGCGCGAGTAGCGCCAGGCGGAGCCTTGGTCGGTCACCTGATCGAAGAGGTTGTTGACGTTGAGCTGCGCGGTCCACGACGTCTTGCCGAACTTGCGGCGGTAGCTCACGAAGGGGTTGAAGACGAAGTAGTCGTCGGTGTCTTTTTCCGGCAGCACGGTCTGCCCGCCCACGTTGATCGCGGCCCACGGCTTGCCGAAGACGTAGCGCACGGAGCCGCCGACGGACACGCCGCGCAGCACACCCTCGGTGAACGAGTAGCGGCTGGTCAGATTGGTATTCTTGCGGTTCGCCGTCGTGTCGGCCGCCTCCGCATTGGCGATGAATTCCTGGGTCAACACGGTGGCGTTGTCGGCGTTGAGCCCGCGGCTCGCGGCGGCCGCCCTGGCCTCGCCCAGTTTCTCGCGCAGCAGGGGATAGAAGCGCGTGAAGGAAACTTCATTGGCGCCGAACGAACCGCGCACGGTCCAGCTGCGCGTGAGATTGGTCACCAGTTCGATCTCGTAGCCGGTCGTGCCGCGGTCGCGGTAGTCGGTCGTGTTGACGAAGGGGACGGCGAGCAGGGGATTGAGCTCGGCGCTGACGGTCGCGGCCACGCCGCTGCCGATGTTTTCCGCGGTGTTCTGGAAATAGGTCAGGTTTAGGTTCACGCGCTGGTCGAGCAGGTTGAAGCGGACGCTGTAGTCGGTGCCCTCGCCGGTGCGGGGCGCGAGGGCGCGGCCGTTGAGATCGAGGCCGGTGTTGTCGCTGAACAACGAGGACTCGAAGTAGCCGCCGGTGAGCGAAACCCACGGGGTGACGTGCCAGACGGCGCCGTAGGTCTGGTTGGTCACCCACTGGTCGGCATTGCGCCGGAGCGGAACGGCGACGTAGCCCGTGCCCTGGTTGGCAATCTGATTGCCGGAGAGATCGACGAAACGCTGTTCGTTGGTGACCGGATCGGCGGTGAGCGGCCGAAACGAATCCTGCACCCAGTGATCGCGGCTGAGGCCGACGCTCGAGCGGACCTTGCCGCCGAAGTAGGAACCGAGCGCGTTGAACGAGCCGGACGTGAGGCTCTGCTCGAAGCGCTGGCTGCCGCCGCCGTGCGTGAAACGAAAATCGGTCGTGACGCCGGGGAGTTGGTGGTTGGCCAGGACGTCGTCGCCGTTCCCGTCCTTCATGTAATGGTAATAGTAGAACAGGTTGTTGATGTAGAACGCGGCATTGCCGGTATAGCCGCGGCGCAGGATCTCTTCGCGGGAAAACGAGCGCGTGAACGCATCCTTGTAGTAGCGCTCGTGGCGGTAGCCGCCGCTGAAGACGAGGCGCTGCTTGATCGACCACGGGAGGGCCGCGTCGTAAACGACCACGCCGCGGAAGTTCATGATGTCGTGGCCGTCGATCAGGGTGACGGGATTGTGGGGGATGTAATACTGCTCGTAGCGGGGATTGGGGATTAGCCGCGTGCGGGTGGCGTCGGTGGGATCGGGGAGGTTGGGGTTGACGTCGATCATGACGTCGCGGATACCGCCGCCAGCGGGGGCGTTGCCGTTGAAAACATTGATGCGGTGCGTGTCGTCCTTCTGGCCATTGTGGGCGAGCAGGACACTGAGGCGATGGTTGAACACGTGGCGGAACTCGACGGTGTAGGTGTGAAACTTGGAGTTCAGTTTGTTGGTGGGACCGCCCCAGTCCTGGCCGCGCGGCACGATGCTTTCCGCGACGCCGACGATCGGGAAGCGCAGCGGGTTCACGGGATCGGTGCCGGTGGCGACGGTGGCGCCGATCTGGACTTGCGAGCTGCGGAAGGTGGCCGTCGGGGTGGATTGGAGATTGTAAATCCGGCCGTCGATTTGAGCGAAGAGATTGCTGCCGCCGGTGGCGGCGCGGGTCACGACTCGGCCGACGCCGTTGGCCTGCACGCCAGCGAGGGCGGGATTGGCATCGGGCGCGTTGGTGCCCGAGCCGCGCACGTAGGCGGCGGTCTGGTCGTCGAGCACGACGTGGCTGAAACCTTCATCCTGGTCGCCGCGCTCGTAGGTGAAATCAATCCAGGTGCGGTTGTGCTTGAACGGCACCCAGCGCATCGCGGCGGCGAGGCCGCGGAGTTCGGTGCCGGAGCGTTGCCGCCACGATTCGTTTTCGCCGTTGATGGCGTTGACGCGAACCGAGACACCGGTGCCGCCCAGCGGCTGATTGACATCGACCGAGTAGCGCTGGCTGCCCCAGTTGTCGTAGCGCACCTGGGCGGAGGCCGAGCGCTTGGTCGTCGCGCGCTTGGTGCCGATGTTGATGATGCCGCCGACATCGACGTCGCCAAAGGCGAGGCCGCCGGGGCCGCGCGAAAACTCGATCCGCTCGGTGTTGTAGATGTCCTGCGGCATATACCAGGGGAAGCCGTCGCGCAGCTGGCGGGTCGACGCCATGCCGCGAAAGCTGATCTGGTTGCCGGAGCGCGCCCCGAGAACCGCGCCACGCGTGCCGGAGTCGTTATGGACGTTTTCGGCGTTGGTCGCGAATTCCACCGCATCGAGGTAGTTGTTCACGGCGAGGTCCTGGAGCAACTCCTGCGTCATCACCGAGATGGTGTTGGGCAGGTCGGCGAGTTTCTCGCCGGTGCGCGTGCCGGTCATGGCCGAGGAGGCGGCGTAGCCGAGATCTTTTTCGGCGGTGACTTCGAAGACGGAGAGCTGGACGGCGGCTTCGGCGACAGGTTTGGGCGTGGGCACCGCCACGGTCTGGCCGAAGACCGACCAGCCGGGCGCGCAGAGCGTCACGAACAGTGGGAAGGACCGTGCGGCGGAACGTACGGGGCGGAACGGGATTACGGGAGGACTTTCAAGGCGAGACGAAGTGGGACTCTCAGCGGAGTGGGACTGGCATTCCTGCGATGATTTCATGGCGTGAAGTTTTCGGCGGGGTGCCCCCATCCCGGAAGAACGCGCGTTCCCGTCTGGCAATTTGCGGGGGGCACCCCGCCTCCATGGTCGGAGAATCTTCGGATTGAGCACGACTCGTTTGGAGGCGGCAGAGCCGCGGTGCGAAACATGCGGAGCTCAGAACGTCCCCTTGATCCCGAGCGTCCAGAGCGAGCCGAACTCGATGCGCGAGGTGAAATGGGCGTGCGCCGGAGTCGTGGGGCCGTGGGCTTCCGTGTCGTCGGTCGGGTCATTGATGTTGCGCAGATTCGCGAAGAGCGCGAAGCGGCGGGTGAGCGAATACTCGCCGGTGAGGTCGATGTAGCTCTTCTTGCTGCCCCAGTTGTAGGTGCCCGGCTCGATGCTGCGTCCGGTGATGGCGCCGCGGCGCTGGCGGCCGACGTAGTTCCAGTTGAGGCGGATGTTGTATTTCGCGCGCGAGAGGCTGATGCCCCAGCTGCCGGTGCGCGGGATGTAGCCGTTGAAGTTGGTGGCGGCGTCGCCGATCACGCGCTGGGCGCTGCCGTTGGCGAAGACCTGCAAGCCGCGCGCCCAGCGCGGGAGAAACGTGAGCGCCTGGCGATAGTTCACATCGATGCCGGTCATGCGGACGGTCGTCTGGAGGTTGTGCTGCGTCGCGACGGTGAAGGGATCGTAGAGGCCGGGGTCGAGGCCGTAGAGAGCGAGGAACTCGGGCGTGGCATCAAAGGTCGTCTGGCCGAAAAAATTCCGGATATCGCGGCGGAAGGCGCCGACCGAGATCTGGCCGACGCGTTCGAAATAATACTCGAGCGAAACCTTCGTGGACTTGGCGGTCCAGGGCTTGATGCCGGCGTTGTTGACGGAGATGCGGTTGGTCAAGGAATCCGCGGGCGCTTCGAGGTTGGGCAAGGTGACGGCGCCGGAGTACTGCGTGAAAGCGGGCCGGCCGACGGAGGAATAGGTGGCGGCGCGGACGATCAGGTTTTCGCGGAGATTGTAGCCGGCATTGAGGCTGGGAAACCAGCGGAGGTATTCCTTCTCCACGTCCGTCGCGCGATCGAGCAGCGTGAGCTGCGAGATGGCGAGGGCGTTGGTGGCGGTGGCGGGGAGAATCAGGACCGGCGTGCGGGCGCCGGGGTTGGCGGGTGTCGGGCTGGCGACGGTGATGACGTTGCCGGCGGCGTCGCGTTGGAAATTGCGCGTGGGATCGCTGAGCGGGCCGCGGGCGGAGATGTTGGTCTGCTCGGCGCGCACGCCGCCGGTGAGCTTGAGGCGGCGGTCGAGGAATTGCGCGTCCCCGCGGAGATAAGCGGCGGAGATGGTTTCCCTGGAGATGCGGGAGGCGTTCACCTCGGCGCGGTATTTCGCGTTTTCGTCGGAGGTGAACCACGCCGGGTTGGAGCGATAGACGTCGAGCACCGTCTCGTTGCTGACCCACTGCACGCGGGGCACGCCGAAGAGGCCGGCGCGCTGATAGTAGAAGTTGTCGTAAACGCTGACGGCGCCGTCGTCGCTGCCGATGGGGGTGGTCGCGGGGCGGCCGTCGGGGCCGACGTAGTTGACCGCGACGTTCTGCGTGCGGTTGTCGTTGCGCGACGAGCGGACATCGAGGCCGCCCTTGACGGTGAGCGGAAAGCCGAGATTGAGATCGCGGCGGAGGTTGGCGAAGGCGGTGTTCTGGACGTTGCGCGAGAGCTGCGGGCTGGCGCCGGCGGTGCTGAGCGCGTAGCTGGCGATGTTGAATGGATCAACGGGGGCGCCGGTCGCGCCGTCGGTCACGGTGATGGTGTTGGGCCGCAGGTAGAAGCCGTCGGCCAACGAAACGGTGACGCCCGTGCGGCGCGCGAGGGTGCTGCCGAAGCGGCCCTTGTCCACGCTGCGAAACGTGTTTTGCGCGTGCGAGGAGCCGAGGCCGGCCTCCATTTTCCAGATCGGCCCGTCGTGCCGCCAGGAGAGTGTGGGCATGAAGGTGCGCGAGTAACGGTGGTTGCCGCCGTTGGAGACGCGCACTTCGCCCGCGCCGACGTTGCCGCGCGTGAACTCCGGCGAGAAATTGCCGGCCGTCGTGCCGCCGACAGAAAACGTGATCGACCGTTGGTTGAAGTCGGTGTGGAACGTGCCGTATTGAAACGAAAATGACAGGCGGTCGCTGGGGCCGAGCTTGTAGTCCACGGTGGTGGCGAAGGAAGTGCGGTCGGCGATCTTGGACTCCATGCGCACCAGGAAATCGCTGCGGTAGGGGCGGTCGGGCGTGGTGTCGGGGAAGGCCGCGCCGGTGGTCACGGTGCCGGAACCGCGCCAGGTGTTCGCCAGGCGCGGGCCCTCGACGTATTGCGTGGAGCCGCCGGCGGAGACGGTGAAGCCGAAGCGTTTGTTCACCGGCACGATCCAGGAAAACTCGAAGCCGGGGCGGACTTTCCACGTGGGCGTGTCGTGGCGGCTCGGGCCTTCCGTGCGGCCCTCGATCGTGCTGTCGCGCGCGGCGAGATAGACGGCGCCATGGAAGATCGGCCGCGAGCGCTCGAGGGCGGAGCGCGGGATCATATTGACCGAGCCGGCGAGGGCGGAGCCGGGGGTCTCGGGGGTCGGCGAAAAAACGGCCTCAATGCGGGAGAGGTTGTTAATCGAAATCGCGTTGAGCTCGACGTTGCGGCCGGAGCCGGAGACTTCGGAGGTCGCGAGGGAAAAGCCGCCGATGGTTACCGGCACATTTGATGAAGAGATGCCGTTGATCGAAATCTCGCGCGGGTCGCCGCCGCGGTAGTCCATGGTGATGCCCGGAAGCATTTTTAGGAATTCGCCGACGTTGCCGTCGGGCACGACGCCGAATTCGTCGGCGGAGACGACGTTGACGATGTTGGCCGCGAAGCGCTGCTCGTTGATGGCGATGGCGGCGCCGTCCATCTCGCGCGAGGCGGAGGTGACGAACGAGTCGAGTTTCACGACCTCGCCCGCGCGGGCGCGGCGCGAGGCGCTCGCGAGTTCGAAATCGCGCGCGAGGTTCTGACCGGGAGCGAGGGTCAGCGGGAGGCGGAAGGGATCGAGGCCGGTGTAAAATATCTCGAGGATGACCTCCCCGGCGGGGACCGGCGAAAGGCGGAAGGTGCCCGTCTCATCGGTGAGGGTCGAGAGCCCGGTGCCGCGCACGGTGACCCGGGCGTTGTTCACGAACTGGCCGGTATCGGTATTCTGGACGCGGCCGGCGATGGAGCCGGTGGCCGGAGCTGCGCCGGCTGTGGCTGAGACGGAGAGAAGGAGCGAGAGAGAGACGGAGAGAAATGTACGGATGGGGAACATGGGAGGTAGTGGAGAGATTGCGGCGCGGCCGTGCGAAAGGGGCGATTTAGAATATGCCTTTGAGGCCAAAGGTCCAGAGCGAGCCGAAGTCGAGGCGAGAGCGGAATTGCGCGTGGGCGGGCGTGCTCGGGCCGTGAATTTCGGCGTCCTCGGTGGCATCGTTGATGTTGCGCAGATTGGTGAAGAGGGCGAGGCGGCGGGTGAGCGAGTATTCGCCGGAGATGTCGAGATAGAGGCGCTTCGATCCCCAGTTGTAGGTGCCCGGCTCAATGCTCGCGGCCGGGTTCGCATTCACGACGGCGCGGCGCTGGCGGCCGCGGTAATTCCAATTGATGCGGAGATTGTAGCCCGGGCGCGTGAGGCTCACGCCCCAACTGCCGCTGCGCGGGATGTAGCCGGCGAAGTTGGCGGTCGCGGTCGCATCGCCGGTCACGCGTTGCGCGCTGGCGTTGGCGAAGACCTGCACGCCGCGCGCCCACGACGGCAGCATGGTCAACGCCTGCTTGTAGCTGAAATCGACGCCGGTCAGGCGCACTTTGCCGCGGAGATTCTCCTGCGTAGTGACGTCGAATTTGTCGTAGAGCGCGGGGTCGACGCCGTAGAGCGCGAGAAATTCGGGCGTCGCGTTGAAGACCGTGCCGCCAAAGAAATTTTGGATGTCGCGGCGGAAGCCGCCGACGGAGATTTGGCCGACGCCGGCGAAATAGTATTCGAGGCGCGCGTTGGTCGTCTCCGCGCTCCACGCCTTGATGCCGGCATTATTGACGATGATGCGATTGGCGGGATTCGACGCGTCGCTGTCGGGATCGGGCAGCGTGAGGCCGCCGGCGTATTGGTTGAGGTCTGGCCGGCCGACGGACGAGTAGCGCGCGGCGCGAACGATCAGGTTTTCCCGGAGGTTGAACGAGGCGTTGAGACTCGGGAAGAGCCGGAGATACTCCTTTTCGACGTGGGTGCGGCGCTGCAGATACGTGAGCTGGGAAACGGCGAGCGCGTTCGTGGCGGGGAAAATGAGGACGGGTGTGCGGCGACCGGGATCGGCGGGCGTCGGGCTCGCGACGGTGACGACGCGGCCGGCGGCGTCGCGCTGGTAGTTGAGCGTGAGGTCGGTGAACGGCCCCGCCGCCTCGATATTCGTCTGCTCGGCGCGCAGGCCACCGACGAGTTTGAGCCGGCGCTCGAACAGCGCGACGTCGGCGCGCAGGAACGCGGACGAAACCGCCTCTTCGGTGTGCTTGGAATTGGTGACGCCGGCGCGGTAGCGGGCATTTTCGTCGGTGGTGAAATGGGTGGGGTTGGCGCGATAGTATTCGAGTAGCCGGGTGTTGCCGACCCATTGGATGTGCGGGAAGCCGTAGCTGTGCGAGCGCTCGGATAACTCGGTCGCCCAAAACGGCGCGGCCGTGTCGTCACTGCCGACGGGAGTCGTGCTGGGGCGGCCGTCGCGGCCGACAAACGTATAGGTGTAATTGTTGTCGGCGCGGAGATCGCGCACGCCCTCGCGGCGGTCGAGGCCGGCCTTGAGCGTGACGGGCACGCGCCAGGGGAAATCGCGGCGCACGTTGGCGAACGCGGTGCGCTGCTGGTCGTTGTTCTCGGGCTGGCCGCTGCCGGCGGTCTGCACGGCGTAGTTGGCGAGGCTGTAGGGATCGAGCGGCGCGCCGGTCGCGCCGTCGGCCACGGTGATGCGGTTGGGCCGCAGGTAAAAAATATCGTCGAACGCGACGGTCACGCCGGTCCGCCGCGAGCTGGAATTCGCGAAGTAACCGCGTCCGAGGTCGCCGCCGTTGTAGCGGGCGCGGGAATAGCCGACGCCGCCCTCGGCTTTCCAAACCGGTCCGTCGTGCCGCCAGCGGAGCGTGGGCATGTAGGTCTGGTTTTGGCGATAGCCGCCGGCATTGCCACTTACGAGATCGCCCGTGGCCGGGTTGCCGCGGGTCGAGAAGGGCGTGAAATTTCCCGGCGACACGGCGCCGACGTTAAACGTCAGCGTCTGGCTGAGAAAATCCTCCTCGAAACGCGAAGCCTGGACCGAGAGCGAGACGGTGTCGTAGCGCGTGAGCTTGAAGTCGAGCGAGGCGGCGAGGGAGTGGCGCGTGGTTTCCTTGAGCCCGCCGCGCACGGCGAAGGAGGACAGGTAGGGTTTGTCGAACGTAGTGTGCGGAAACGTCGTGCCATTGGTCGCGGTGCCGCCGCCGCGCCAGGTGTTGGTGACGGAGTCCTGGCCGGCAAACTGGCTGGTGCGTCCGCCCGAGAGCGTGAAGCCGAAGCGCTTGTTCACCGGCACCACCCACGAAAAGTCGAAGCCCGGAGAAACCTTGCGGCGGCGATCTTCGCGCGGGCCGGGTGTCGCGTGGAGTTCCTTGCGATGGTCGCGCATCATCCCGTAAACGCTGCCGTTGAACACTGGTCGGGAGCGCTCAAACGCGCTGCGCGGGACCATGTTCACTGAGCCGGCGAGCGCCGCGCCGGAGGTGTCGGGCGTCGGCGAGAAGGAAACCTCGACGCGTGAGATGCCGTTGATCGAGACCATGTCGACGGCGGAGGCGCGGGCGATTCCGCTGATCGCGGTGGCGAGGCTGAAGCCGTCGAGCGTCACGGGGACGTTGTCGGCGGGAGCGCCGTTGATGGAGATCTCGCGGGCGTTGCCGCCGGCATAATCCATGGTGACGCCGGGCAGGAATTTCAAAAACTCGCCGACATGCCCCTCGGCCACGGTGCCGAACTCATCGGTGGACACGACGGTCTTGAGGTTGGAGGCGAAGCGCTGCTCGTTGATCGCAATGGCGGACGCCTCCATTTCCTTCGAGGTGGAGACGACGAACTCGCCGAGCTTCACGACCTCGCGGCCGGCGGTGCTTTTTGGTCCCGCTGCGGTCATGGCGATGTCGAGCTGCGCAGTTTGGTCGGCGAGCACCGCGACGGAACGCGTGAGCGGCGTCATGCCGGTGTAGAAGAGCTTCACCTGCACTGTGCCGGCCGGGACGCCGTCGAGGCGGTAGGCGCCGCCGGCATCGGTGAATGTTTCCAGCGAAGTGCCCTCGACGGTGACGCGGACGCGCTCAAGAGAGCTATCGCCGGAAGAGTTCAAGACGCGGCCGGCGATGGAGCCGGTGGCGGCGGCGGCGGAGACGGAGAGAAGGAGAGACAGCGCGACGGAGAGAAGAGAGCGCAGATGGGGCATGGGGAACGGGGCAGCGGAACAGGCGGCGAAGTTCGTCAGCGCCAGTTGATGCGGGCTTGTGTGGTGGCGAGGTCGATCGGTCGAAATCGTTGGTGACCGCGACTCGTCGAGCAAGTCCCCCTTGGCGCAGAAGAATCCGGGGCGCGACGGCGACGCGGCGGTTCAGCAAAGGTTGGAAACCGGCGTTGCGCCGGAGAGAACCGCCGCATCTGCGTGCACCTTTACTACGCGCTCATCAAGCTGCGGCCCGAGTGGAGATGCGGGGAGGAAGTTCATGGGAGTTTGGTGACCACGGCGTAATACGCGCCGACTTCGTGGCCGTCGGCGGTGGTGAAGACCGGGGCGAGTTGGTGGGAACCGGCGGTGAGCGTGGTCGTGAACGCGACGGCGGTGTCGGTGGCGCGCACGGGCGACGTCGCGAGGTCGCGGCCGCCGATGCGCAGCGTCGCGGTGGTGGCGGGGATCGCGACGCCGGGGCGGGCGCGGAAGGCAACGTCGGACCCGGGGACCTTTTCACCAGGAGGCAGCGCGGCGGCGATCGGATGGTTGGCCTCGACGGGCCAGCGGCGCACGCTGATTTCGTAGCGCCCGGCCGTGACGGCTTTCACGGCCCAGTGGCCGGCGTGAACGGACTTTGCCGCGGCAGGCGCGGAGTTTTTCGCGTTCTTGCCTTTTCCGGCGTTGGCGCGCGCGGGAGCGAAACCGTCGGCGACGCGGATGTGCTGCTGGTTCCACGGCGGGAGTTCTTCCTGGATCCAATCGTGGCCAGTGAGACTCACGACGGGATGCTCGGGATGACCGAGGTAAATCTCGGTGGTCTGCGCGAAGGTCGGCTCGAGCTCGGCCCACCAGGCTTCGTAGAATGCGCGCAGCTTCGCGGTTCGCGCGGGCTCGGCGGCGGCGAGGTCGCGCTGCTGGCCGGGGTCGGCTTTGATGTTGTAGAGTTCCTGGCCGTTGATGAGCCGCCACGGGCCGGACATGACGGCGCTCTGCTTCCATTTCACGGGATCGCGCACGCGTTGGGAATCGGTGACGAGCATGCGCTCGTGCGGCCACGCGGCCGTATTCGCGGCGGGATCGAGGAGCGGGCGGATGGAGCGGCCGTCGAATTTCAGGCCGGCGGGCGTGGGCGCGCCGGCGACATCAAGCAACGTGGGCACGATGTCCACGGCGTGACTGAGCGTGTCGTTGACGTGCGGCTTCGTCCAACCGGCGGTGGGCCAGTGGGCGAGGAGCGGCACGCGGTGGCCGCCCTCGTAGGCGCTGCCTTTTTTGCCGCGCATGCCGGCGTTGAAAATCGTCTCGCCGGTGGCCGTGCCGTTGTCGGTGGTGAAAATGAAGAGTGTGTTGTCGGCAATACCGAGCTCACGCAGGAGCGCGCGGGTGGCGCCCACGTTATCGTCGATGTTGGTGATCATGCCGAAGAACGACGCGAGCTCGGGCGTCTGCTGCGGGTAGAGATCGAGGTATTTCTGCGGCGCGTGAAACGGGCTGTGCGGGGCGTTGAGCGAAATGTAGGCGAGAAAGGGTTTCTTGGCGGCGGCTTGCTGGCGGATGAAGCGGTGCGCCTCGCCGAAAAACACGTCGGTGCAAAAGCCCTTGGCGGCGACGATGCGACCGTTGTGAAAATAGCTGCCGTCGAAGTAGGAGTTGTCCCAGAGGTCGGGCGTCTGCCCGACCCCGCCGCCGCCGTGATAATAGACCTCGGTGAAGCCGCGATCCTGCGGGCGGTAGGGGTAGTTGTCACCGAGGTGCCACTTGCCGAACATGCCGGTGGCGTAGCCGTGGTCCTTGAGGAGCTGGCCGAGCGTGATCTCGTTTTCGCGGAGCATCGAGCGGCCGTTGACGGTGTGCCACACGCCGGTGCGGTTGGTCCAGTGGCCGGTGAGCAGCGCAGAGCGCGTGGGCGAGCACGTCGGCGCGACGTGGTAGTCCTTAAGTTGCGAGGACTCGGTGGAGAGCCGGTCGATGTGCGGGGTCTTGACGACGGGATTGCCCGTGAAGCCGAGGTCGCCGTAACCCTGGTCGTCGGTGATGACGAAGACGATGTTGGGCTTGGGCGCGGGCGCGGCCAAGGCGGAGACGGAGAAGAGGAGAAGGAGAGACCCTGCTACGCCGAGGCTACGCAGGGCAGGAAGAGAGAGAGGGAGAAGAGAGCGGAGGTTCATCGGGAGATTTTTATGGGAGAGCGGTTGGGGGGCGAAAACTGAGGCGGGGTGCGGTGGCAAAATCGGCGACAGGAGTGTCGCCGGTCCGTCGGAGAGGCGGCAGGAGTATTGGTGGTCGGGCGGAGGGGCGACACTCTTGTCGCCCGTTGGGAAAGATTCGTCGGCTGCGTTGCGCGTCAGCTTCCTCCCACCGGCTGGAGCTTGACCGGCGAGCCCGGGGCGGGCGCGAGTTCAACGCGGAGACCGGTCGCCCCGCGCTGGGAGGGATCGACGCGGAAGGTGAACGCGGCCCGGCCGCGGCCGAGCGCGATCGGCGCTGCGAAATCCGTGACCTCGCGGCCATCGACCCAGAGGCGCAGGCCGGCAGCGGCGTTGAGTTTCAACACCACCGCGCCGGCCACCTGTACTCGCACGTGGCCGCGCGCGTCGAACGGCTGACCGGGCTCCACACTGGAGGCGCGCAATTCCCCACTCACATAGCTGTATTCGGTCGTCCACGATGGGTGTTCATCGGAGGGCGGCAGCGGGGCCGTGGTGGCGGCGATGCGCCATTTGCGGATGACCGGGCTCTCGTCATTGGCGTAGGGGCCGGGCCGGCCGAGAAGCGTTATGAACCGGGTGAGATCGAGAAACTCCTGGCGGCTTTGCAACTGGTCCGCGAGGCCGGCGGGCATCAGCGAGTCCAGCGTCTTGGTTTCCCGAATCGACTCGACCGGGATCCGCGTCTCCTGGCCGCGGTCCGCCGGGTCGCGAAGGACGATCTCGCGCTCGCCCTTCGCGGCGATCACGCCGACCCGCACGGTGCCGTCGCGGGTCGTGATCATCGTCGTCTCGTAATGCTCGGCGATGGCCTTGTTGGGCTCGAGGATCGAATCGATCACATAGTTCGTATCCGTCGCCGACCCCAGGGCGGCGAGGTTGGGCCCGAGGGTCGGCCCCGCGGAGCCGATCGCGTGGCAAGCGGCGCAGGCCGCCGCGGGACGACGAAAAATCTGCTCGCCGCGCACCGGATCGCCCAGGCGGCCGACGTCGGCGGCGAGGGCCGCGCGATTTTCCCGGAGGAGCGCAGCGCTCAAAGAACCCGCGGCCTTGCCCAGAAACCGCTCCGCCAACGCGGGCGGCAGTTGGCCGGTGCGTCGGTGATGCGCGGAAACGAACGCGGCGACGGCGGGATGGGGCGTGCTGCTTGCGAGTGCCCGTTCCAAAACGGCGAGCCCGCCCTCCCGCAGCAGAAACGCCGACACGAGGCTCGCGGGATCGGCCGTGCCGGGATCCTCGGTCAGCAGCGTGGCGGCAATCGTCCCGGCTCCGGCGAGGTCGGCGACCGTGAGGCCGCGCACCGCCAGATAGCGGCTCTCGATGTCGCCCTTCGCGGCAAGGCCGCGCAATTCCTGCACGAATTCAGGTCGATCAAGCTGCGCCACCGCGAGCGCCGCGGCGGCGCGGAGGTGGTCGGGGCGCTGGCCGTCCCGGAGCAGCGCGAGGAGTTGCGGAGCCGCCGCACCTGCTTTCCAAGCGCCGAGAGTTCGCGCGGCGGCGGCGGCGATCGCCGCGTCGGAATTTGCGAGCTGGCTTTGCAGGCGGGCAATCCCCGGATCGGGCTTCACTTCCCCACCGCGCGCGACTTCGTGCAACGCGTCGAGCAGCTCGATCGTCAGGTCACGCGGTTTGGCGCGGCCCCGCTTGGTCAGAGTGTCCACCACGAGTTGGATTTGCGGAGCACTGCGTTCGGCGATCAGCTTTGCCTTGATTTCGGCCAGCTCGCCGGGGCCGGGACTTTCCTTGGCGAGAAAATCGGTCAGACGTTTCTCAAAGCCGACACCCGCTTCGCGCAACGCGAACTCGCGGTGGCCCGTCTTGGCGAACTCGAGTTTTCCCGCGGCCAGCGCGGGTCGCCAATAAGGTCCCAGCGCCGCGACCGTCTGGGTGAGCGCGAGAGTGACCGAGGCGTCTTTGGGGAAATCCAGCGCGCGGAGCGCCGCGGTAAACGCCTCGGCCCGTGGCACGAATCCGGCCGAGAGCACCGCTTCCATCCGCGCGCGGGGAAACTCATCGCCGGCGGCCCGTGAAATCAGCGCGACGGGATCCGAGACGTGGGAGTGCCAATAACGAAGCGTCCGTGCGCCGGCGGTGCGCGCCCGGCCGTCCTTTGCCGCCAGCACGCGTTGAAGAATGGCTTCGTTGGGGCGGTCGATGTTTTGATACGCCCACATCGCCTCGACCAGATGATGATCGTAATGCGGAGCGTTGCGATCGAGTTGGCCGACCCAGCGCTCGAGTTCGCGGGCGACGGCGTCTGGTTCGCGTCCGCTCAGTTCGAGGCGCGCTTGGTGGCGCGTCCAATCCTCCGGGATCCGGAGAAAATCCACCAAGGCCGGAATGGGCGCACCGGCGATTTGCGGCCGCGGCACGAGCGGCCGGCCCTTGGCCGTGATGCGCCAAATCCGCCCGCGGTTATCGTCCCGCCGGGGATCGCGGAAATCGTGCTGCGCGTGGTTGATGATCGGGTTATACCAATCGGCGATGTAGATCGCGCCGTCCGGGCCCATCTTGACGTCGATGGGCCGGAAGTTCGGGTGCTTCGATTTGACGAGCGGTGCGAGGACGTTGGCGGTGAAGCCCGCGCCGTCCTCGAGGAATTCGTAGCGGACGACAGTGCGACTCTTGAAACGGCCGGTCAGCAGTTGCCCGATTATCTCCGGCGGCAAATGGGAACCGGACGCCAGGTCTCCGCCGCATTGTTTTTCCGTCACCAACAGGACGGGGAGTTTGATCCGTTCGCCGCTGTTCCCGGTCGAGGGCGACACATAACCGACCCGCGGATTATCCACGAGGAACGATTGTCCCCAACGGTCGAACACGTGCCCCCACGGATTGCCCACGCTGATCTTGGCAAACACGCGCAACTCACCGCTCCGGGGGTGGAATTGGTAAACGCCGCCGTTGTAGTTCCGCACCACGCCATACTGGGTCTCGACCTGGGTGTGCAGAAAAATGCCTTCCTGAAAATAAATCCATCCGTCCGGACCGCGCCGATACGCATGGATCGAGTGATGGCTGTCCTCGATGCCAAAGCCCGTCAACGCGACTTCCTTCACGTCGGCCACATCGTCGCCATCGGTGTCCTTGAAGAAGAAAAGGTCGGGCGACTGCGCGACGTAGCACCCGCCATTGGCGAGCTCGAGGCCCGTGGGAATATAGAGTCCGTCGGCGAAGACCGTCGATTTGTCGGCCCGGCCGTCGCCGTCCGTGTCTTCGAGAATGATGATCTTGTCGTTGGCCACCGCGCCGGGCTTCAGCTGCGGATAGGCCCACGAACAGGTGACCCAGAGGCGGCCGCGCGAGTCCCACACCATGTGCGTTGGATTCGCCAGCATGGGTTCCGCTGCAAAGAGATTCACTTCGTAACCCGGCAACAGTTCCAAGTTCGCGCGCTCCACCTCGGGATCGTGATTCGTCATCAGGGCCAGATCGGCGTCCTGGAGGTTGGCGATTTTTATCGGGGACTCCGTCTGGGCCAGGGCGCAGGACGCCGAAACGAACAGCGCGAAGGCGGGAAGCAGTATTTTCATGATTGGGCGGGCTAGCGTGAGATGGGCGCCAACCGCCACTCGTGCATGAGGGGTGAACCCCCGGGGCGCAGGGCTTGGTCCTTTTGGTCCGCCAGACGTTTGAATTCGATGATCTCACCCGGCAGGGCCCGGCCGCTCGGCGAGGACTTCCGTTCGCCGACGATGTGCACCTGGTTGAGCGCCTTCCAGCTGTAGACCCATTGCTGGTTCTTGTCGTTGACGGCCTGCCGCAGGGATTCGGCGTTCCGGTGCTGCGGCGAAGAATCAAGGGCGATCCCCTCGGCCCAACGGTCGTGGCCCGCCGTGATCACCGGTTCGCCGTCGATGGTCAGGCGATACTCACCGGGCGCGAGGTTTGTCACGACGAGGGTGTCACGCAGCGGTAGGAGCGCCGCGTGAGCCTGACCCTTGATGGGCGGAGCGAGCGTGGGCGCGTGATTCTCCCTCACCGTGAAGCGCATGCCGCCGCCGGCGGATTCGACCTGCGTGATCGTGACGCCATCGCCCTCCGCGTGACGGTTGCGGGCGTCGACGCGCAGCGCCCAGGGCGGGAGGCGGCGCGTCAGATCATCGGCGAGGAGACGGCTGACCGCCCAGTAGCCGTAGGCGTTCAGATGAATGCCGTTGGTGGTCAGTTTCGGGCTGGTGGAATCCGTCAGGAGCCGCCGGGTGGGCTCGAAAAGATTCACGAAGCCCAACTCCTGCCGGTTCGCCACTTGTTCCATCGCCGCGGTGTAGTCGGCCAACTCCCGGTTGCGACGCTCCCATTCCGGCGTCAACGCTCCGAGGTTTTCGTAGGCGATCGGCGAGACGAGCACGAGCCGGACTTCCGATGTGCCGTTGTATTTCCGACCGCGGTGGGACGCCACGAAGGCTTCGAGCGCGGTGCGAAACGCCGGGAGCCCGTCGGTCCCGGCAAACGACTCGCCCATCCCGAAACACGCGATGATGACATCGGTCTTATGGTCGATGAGCGCAGCCTCCTCGGCCGGAAAATTCGTCGGCCGGTCGCGGGCGGACAACATGTCGCCGCCCCAGCCCAGATTGCGGACCGAGACGCGGTTCTCCGCCGAACGCTGGAGGAGGAGCGTCTCGAGATAGCCGTTTACCCGCAGCTGATCCGCAAAGGTGTTTCCCATGATCGCGATGCGATCGCCGGGACGAATCGCCGGTTCGGCGGCGGTGGCCGCGGGGGCGAGGCCGATGACAGCGAGTGCGAGCGAGAAGGCAAAGGAGCAGCGCCGGCTCATTTTTTGTCCACGCGCTTCAGGTTCCACGTCGAAATTTTCTCGTCGGCTCCCGGCACGGGTTTGCCCACGGCCCAGCACACGCTGTTCACGAGCATGCGGGTGAAGCTCTCCTCGCCGAAGTCGCCCGGATCGCCGAGCGACGTGCCAAAGACTTTCCCGCCCCACTCGTTTTTCCACGCCCAGGCGACGATGTCGGCTTCCTGTTCGTGGACCTGGATGGGGCCGAATTCTTTTTCCATCAATCGGAAGGTGCCTTTGCCCGTGCCCATGAGCAGCGGCACGCAGCCGCCCTGAAGTCGCGTCAGATACAGAGTGCCGGGGGACACCCATTGCGTCTTGGTGACGTGACTCATGATGGGGTGCGTCTTGTATTTTTGGATCACGCTGACCTGGGTCGTGCCCGTTTGGTGCACGATATAGGGCGTGCCGATGGCGCGCCGGCCGAAATCGTCGTTCCAATTGTAGCGGGGATGGCCCTTGGGATATTTGAAAGCGTGCGAGGCGGTGCGAAGCCCGATGACTGGCTTGCCTGATTTCAAGTAGTCCTCAATTGGCTGCCACTCGCGGTCGGGCAATTGGAGGAAACGCGGGAAAAAAATCACGACGTCCGCCTCGGCGAGGACACTGATACCCGGCAGAACGTTTTCCTTCTTCTTCTCGGGATCGCCCTCGCCCTTGACTACGGTGGTGCGAAAACCAAACCGCTCCAGCTCCTGCGCGAAGAGCGGAAGCGTCAGTTCGGGCGAATAGTGGAGTGTGCCGAGGACGAAGACGACATGGGGTTTCGGCGCGGGCGCCCCGACGGCGGTGGCTACGAAGGACGGAAGGAGAGCAAGAGAGACGGAGAGTAAGGCGAGAATCAGCGGGGGTTTCATGGGCGAGGTTGGAGGGAGTAGAGGGCGGGGCCGTTCAAAACGTGCCCTTGAGACCGAAGGTCCAGAGGGAGTGGAAGTCGAGGCGCGATCGGAGCGTGAGGTGCGGGAAGCATACGGCGGCCATCTTGGACGACTATCGCCGCGTCAGGAGGTCGCTTGTTGCGATCCGGGTGACGAGGTCCTTCAGGCGGAATTCGTCCGCTGCGGAGCGATCAAGGATGTCCTCGACCGTCTTGAAGTCGGCGGCGACGAGCTTCCGGCCTTTGGCGTATTCCGCGATGCGGACCACGAGATTGCGGGCGAAAGGCCGGAGCTGGGTGAGCATGATCTGCTTCAGGCCGGCGACGTCGTTGAACGGTTTGCCCTTGAAGTCGCCCTCGGTGCTGACGGGCATGGTTTTGGAATAAGCCGAGCGGAGCCGACCGATCGGATCGTAGGCCTCGAGGGCGAAGCCGAGCGGGTCCATCTGGCGATGACACTCCAGACAGGCCGCGTCGCTGCGATGCTTGGCCAGCAATTCGCGGACGGTCTTTAGGCCGTTGAGATCGGGAACGAGCGCGGGCACCTCCTTCGGCGGCGGTGGCGGCGGGGTGCCGAGGAAGTGCTTCAGCACCCAATGGCCGCGCTGCACGGGGGAGGTTTCCACGCCGTTGGCGGACAGCGTCAGGACGCTGCCGTGCCCCAGGATGCCGCCGCGCCGGGCCGACGACGGAAAGGTGACGCGGGTGAATTCGTCGCCCCCCGGGAACGGCACCTCGTAGAGTTCGGCGAGCCCGGCGTTGAGGATCGAATAGTCGGAATCGATGAAGTCGCGCACGCTGCGGTTTTCCCGCAGGACGTGACGAAAATACAACGCGGTCTCCGTGCGCATCGCAGGTTCGAGCTTGCGGCGGAAATAGATTCTGAAGTCCGGGCTCTTCACATCCGGCGGCATGCTCCCGAGCGTGCGGAGTGCGAGCCACTGATCCACAAAGCTGCGGGAAAATTGATCGGCGCGCGGATCTTCGACCATCCGTGCCACCTGCATGCGCAGCACGGCCGGCTCCGTGAGTTTGCCCGAGTTGGCGTGCGCGGTGAGTTCGGCGTCGGGCATCGTGCTCCACAAAAAGTAACTGAGGCGGCTGGCGAGCGCGTGCGGGGCGAGTTCGCCGCCTTCCTCGCGCAGGTAGAGAAAGTCCGCCGAGGACATCATGGCCGCGAGAGTGCGGAGGAGCGACTCGGCCCAGTCCTGGCTGGCCGCGTGTCTGGCTTCCAGGAACCGGACGTAGGGGATCATTTCCTCCGTGGTCACGGGCCGGCGAAACGCACGGGTTGCAAAGCGCTCGAGGACCTGCGCCCGGGCGGCGGCGTCATCGAGGTCGGGGATCTGATCCGCGGCGTAAACCGCGCGCAGCGATCCGGCCGGCCATTCGTCGAAGTAGGGTCCGGCAATCGTGAACCGGCTCACGCGGACGCCCGGCCCGACGTATGGCTCGGTGTCGGCGGAATCCTTGAGCAGGCCGCGTCGCATGGTGGCGCGAACCTGGGTGATCGGCTTGTCGGAGCCGTTGACGAAAGACAGATACGGGAAGTGGCCCTTGTCGATCCACGTGTCGAATTTGAAGGTCTGCTCCACGTCGTCCTTCAGTTTGAAGGTCTGCTGCAGAACGCCGGTGAGCGCCAGGCTTTCGGCGCTGTCAGCCATGACTCCGATGCCCATGATCAGCGGCCCTTCCTCGGGTTCGAACCGAACCGGATAGCGATCCCGATCCGCGCCCGACGCCGTCACCGTGATCGTATACCGGCCGGGGTATCGCATCGTCCGGGTGGACTCGCCATCATAGAGCTTGTCCCGGCCGGCGGATCGCGTGATCGCGTGGCCGGGCGCGACGTTGATATAGCGCCGGGAGGTGCCGGTCATTTTGGCCAGGTTCACGTCGATGATGCGGGCGGGAGGCCGCGTGCGCTCCGCGGTAAACAGCGCGTGGCGCAGGCTCTTTTCCGCGGAGCGCAAGTATTCGAGCAGCAACTCGTGGGAGATGACGAGTGAAACGGCCTCGGTGTCGAAACCGGCGCTGACCTCGTCTTTGTAGATATATTCTCCGGGATCGAACGTTCCCTGCCGCAGTCCGAGCAAATCGCGTACAGTGTTGCCGTATTCCCTCTGATTGAGCCGTCGAAACCCGGTGGTCGCGATCACCGGATGCTCGGTCGCGCGGGCGAGAGCGGCGTGCATCAGGCCGCGCCGCTCGTCGGCCGTGGGCTGGGGCTTGTCGTCGGGCGGCATTTCCTGGCTGGCCAGTTGCCGGTAGACGTTCTGCCAGAGGTCGGCATCGATGCCGGCCACGTCGTCGAGCCGGACGCCGCCCTTCTGTTTTTCCGCACCGTGGCACGAGACACAATAGGTTTGGAAGAACGGTTGCGGCGGACCGAGGTCGGGTGCCGCCGCCGCGACGGCCGGAACGCCCAGCACAAGCAACGAAATCCAAAGCTTCATGGCGGAGTTCATGCCGTCAGCGCGCTCATCGTGCCCGTGGCGTTGTTGAAGCGATCGATCTCGAGCCCGAAATTCCGGAGCATCGTCGTGAAGAGGTTGTTCAACGGGGTCTGTTCGCCGCTCGGCCGCTTGCAGTCCAGATGCACCCCGTGGCGGAGACCGCCGCCGGCCAGGATCAGCGGCAGATCGCGGTTCGAATGGCGGGCGGCATCCCCGAGACCGCTGCCGAAAAACACCATGGTCTCGTTGAGGAGGTTGCCGTGCCCGGTGCGCGACTGCTTCAGTTTCCCGACGAAGCGGGCCAGTTGCGCGATGTAGAATGTCTCGATGATCTGGAGCTGCTTCAGCCGGTCGGGCAGCTGCCCGTGGTGCGTCAGGCCGTGGTAGCCTTCCTTCACGCCGTCGAGTTCGATGATGTGGTTGTGCATCCCGAAACCAGCGGTGAAGACGCGGCTCGTGTCCGATTGAATCGCGAGGAACAGCAGGTCAAACATCAGCGGCGACAACGTGGGGTAGTCCGTGCCGCTGTGGGCCCGGGCCGTCGCGTCGAATCCGACTTTCGGCTTCGGGATGTCCTCCCAGCGCTTCATGCCCTGGATGCCCGCCTCCGCCTCGCGGATCGCCGTCAGATATTCATCCAGCTTTTCCCGATCGGGCTGGTTGATGGTGCGTTCGAAACGTCTCGTCTGGTCGCGCACAAGATCCAGCACGCTGCCCTGCTGATCGAGCTCCAGCTTGCGGGCCCGCTTCGCCGCCTCCGGATCGTTCACGAACAGCTTGCGGAACAGCTCCAGCGGGTCGGCCTCCTCGCGCACCTTGATGCCCGAGGAACTCCACGAGTTGCCCTGGCTTCCGCCCAGCGAGATGTGCACCGACGGGAATCGCGTCTGGTAGCCCACGTGCGCCGCCGCCAGCTGGTCCATGGACACGTTTGCCCCGACGGCCGCGTGCTCGGGATCGACACCGCTGAGCAGCGAACTCATCGAACCGTGCTTCGTGTAGATGGTGGGGTGGTCCATATGCGAGAACACCGTGAAGTCATCGCGCAGGCCGGCCAGCGGCCCCAGCACCGGTGATAATTCATATCCGCGCGCGAACGAGCGGGGAAAAAACGTCGCGGGGTTCATGCCCAACGCGCTGGCGACGCAGACCATTCGCATCGGCGGCTTCGCCTGGAGCGGGGCCCCAAGCGACTCGAGGGCCGGCAGCGCGATGGAGATGCCGGCGGCCCTGAGAAATGACCGCCGTGACATTTCGGTTTTTGACATGATGGAGGAGCGGTGGGACATGGGTTTGAATTCTTGGGGAACGAAAACGGTGGCAGCCGGCGATCACTTCGCTGCGGGAGCGGGCGCATCCCGATGCCACGTGAACGTAGCCGGTTCGGCTTTGACATCGATCCGCACCGACGCGTGTCGGAACTCGCGCGCATCGGTGTAGCCGTCCCGTTTCGCCGGTGACTGGGGCGGTCCGATGGGATGATCGAATTCCGAGGGGCGCTTCAGCCACGTCGAACTCCTGGTCGCGTCGTAGCCGTCGGGGGCGAGGAAGTGCGAGTGGCCGCTGCCGCCCTGGCCGGTAAGAAACGCGCCGGAAAATCCAGGTCGTAGTGTTCGGCGTCCTTTACGGGGCTGAAGCGCGAGTTTGGGATGGCGCAACCGGAGTACTTGGCTGCACCCGACTTTCCCTTGTGCCGCCGACCAAGATGCTGGCCGAGGGTGCGATCGTCCCACGCGGCCTGCAGGTCGGAAATGATCGACGAAGAAGCGCACGGTTTGTTCCAAGATGTCCTCCCGGGACGGGGCAATCCTGACGGACAGCCGGCCAGTGGAACTCCGTTCCGGTCTCAGGTCCGGGTCCATCAAAAGGTGAACGTGTTCGAGAGCACGAATTGCCGCGGGACGGGAATCGACACCCGGGCGGGTGCGCCGTTGGGCTGAACCTGGACGACGACCGGATCGCCATCGGCGAAGACATTGCGGATGTTCAACTGCACCTTCCAGCCGACTTTCCCCTGGAGGAATTTCCGCCTATAACCAACCCAGCAGTCGACGTATTTGCTCCCGTCGTCGTAATAGGGTTTGGTCACGTTCTTGATCGGCACCCCGGTGGTCGCATGGTAGATGACGGGATATCCAATCGCCGCCTTGTCCTGCCAGCGAAACGCGCCCCCGACGCCAATCCCCTTGAGGCGTCCTTCCGTAAACGAGTAATTTCCCAGCAGGTTCGCGCGATACCTCCGAACTTCGGGATTATCCGAGCCGGCGAGCGCCTTCTGCGCGAAGTATACCCCGCCGATGTTGTTGGCTCGCAGCCAAAGTCCGGTCATCGTGTTGCTCGCAAAAGCGGTCGTTGCCAGGGGGTTGGTGAGTCGATTGGTCGCCATCTGAGCTCCCACGAGATACGGACCGAGCGGAACCGACTCCGTGATGGCGATCATGTCCTTGATCATTTTTTCCAGGCGCGGAGCGACATTCGAAAGCTGCGACTGCTGTTGCGCGACGTTGAAGGAAAAACGCAGATTGGGCGTCGGGTTGTAGGTCAGCTCGAACTCGACGCCCTTGGCCACCAGATTCACGGTGTCGGTCAGGACTTCGGACAGACCGCTGCCGCTCGACGCCACGGCATCAGCGTTGGATCCGCTCACGGTCCCGGGAATCAGGACGCTCTCGGCCGTCTTTTTTGCCCAGGCGTTGTAGAATGCGTCGAACTGGTTGAAAATCTTGGTGAACTGATCCAACGGCATGTAAGTGGCACCGGCCACGTATTCCGCGCCACCCGGCTCGACCCTGTCCAGAATGCCGTTCTTGTTTCTGTCTGGATCAATAAAGGTCCGGCCGGTTCGATCCAAAGGATCCTGGACGGGGTCAAAGGCTCCGTCCCGATTGCGGTCATATTGATCCATATCCAGGTACAGGCCGTTGAAATTGCGGGCAATGTGCGCGTTGGCCAACGCGGTGACGGCCCCGGTGGTGCCGCTGAAGTTCTGGTTGACCACGCTGCCCCTATACACGTTCAGGCGGGCGACCAGCTTGTCGTTCAACGCACTCACGGTCACACCGAATTCCCGGGTTTTTCCCGCCGCATTCGGCACGGAATGGCCCTCGAGATCGAAGCCGCCCGGATTGGGCACAAAATTATCCGAGTGACCTAAGTGAATCGTCAGTCCCGTGCTCTTCGGCAGCCACTTGGACGGGACCTTCAGCACCAGCCCGTAGGAGAAGTTGCTTTGTTTTTCAACCCGCGCCGCGGTTTCGTTCAGATTGAACACGGCGGAATCTCGAACCGGGGTGGTGTCCGCATTGAGCGGCGGCGTTCCGTTTCGCGCGAGGGACACTTCGTCGCTGCGCCAGCCGAGATTTGCCACCAGATGATCCCGGAGAAAGAAGCTCTGCAGGTTCAAGGCCATCGACTCCGTTTTCGTCCGCGTCAATACGCCCGAGAAGGGCGTGAAGGCGGGCGTAAACGAACCGATTGCCGTCGTTTCATCTCCAATCGGCAGATTCCAGGCGGCGTCCCTGGCCGGATTTCCCTCGCTGAGATAGGCGAGCGGGATTTGCACGCCCTTGGGGTAGCTTACCGATGCACGGGGGGACAGCCCGGCGGTCTTGAAATCGGAGACTTTGAAGTTGGGGTTTTCGAAGGCCTGGGGATTCGGCCCGCTGACATAGAAGATGCCCGACCACTGGCGCTGAAAGATCGTCGCCCGCGCGTCCCCGAGATGGAACGTGGCGTCGTTGCCGTAGACCAGCGGCTTGTCCACGAACCGTTTTTGGTCCAGGGTATTTTGATCATATAGCCCGGAGACGCGATGGCGCCCAAACCACTTGAGCAGGCCGCGATCGAACTTCTTCCCGAAATCGAACTGGGCAAAGGCGGTCGCCCGGATCGTTTCCCGCTTGTCGGTGTTCAGGGTCTGATTCGACGAAGGGGCATAAAAGTAGAGCCGGCCGAAATTGGGATTGGTGCTTCCAAACAGCGCGTTGGGCCCGATCGGGAAGGAGTAGTTGACGTCAATATCGAGCTCGGGCGCGTTCACGGCGACAAAGCTGTCGCGCTTCCACTCTTCACCGGCGAAGGCGAGTTCCAGGCCGTAATCGCCGCGTTTGGAAACCGCCTCCAGCGAGATGATATGCCGGTCGAAATTGTTCCTGAAGTTGTCGATCGAGCCCGCCATCAGATGCCGGCTGAAATCAAAGACATCGTAGCCCACCAGGCCTTGCCGGGAAAACCCGTCGAACGCCGGAGAGACGATTTCCGTGTTGGAGAGGTTTTTCGCGAGCACCGCCTGATTGTTGCCCAATAAATTATTGTCGGGATCGAAGGTCCGGCTGCCCCGGCCAATCCGGCCGTTGGTCCATCCGGTGTGCACGGCCCGCGTCGGCAGGCCGGCGGCGTCCTCGGTTCCGTCATAGACCGAGGCCCAGCCGTTGCGCTTGAGGAAAGTGTCGTATTGCGCGATCGTGAGCGGCACGCCGTTGATGTCCCGGCCGAGATAACCCACGTTCCCGCCGGTGCTGTTCAGCAGGATATTGCCGAAGGGATCCTGGACGCGTCGGCCGGCCGCATTGGTCACTGTCCCCACGCCCTTCCATTTGGTCCCGTAGGGATCGTTGATGAACGTGGACAACGTCTCCAGCGGACCGAGTCGGTCCACCGGGACTGACTTGATCGTCCCCTTTTCATAATTGGCGCCTAACGTGATGCTGTGCTCGGTCCACGGCTTGAATTTTAGCGCGGCATACCTTCGCGAGGAGTCCGTATGCGCCGGGTGCTGCATGTATTCCTCCCGGTTTTCCAGACCCGCCAGCCGGATGGCGAGCCGCTTGGGAACAATGACCTTGTTGAGGTTGACCGACGCGCGCCTCGAGGTGTTGTTTTCGAAATTCTGGGTCGAAACCTGGGAGTCGATGGTGACCGAGTCCTTGTTCAGTTCGGCATCGGCGAGTGAATTGTTGATGATGCCACTCGGCGAACCCAGTCCGAAAAGAAACGAATTGGCGCCCCGGTTGATGTCGATGCGCCCGGAATTGTAGGAATCGAACGGGATCAGCGTCTCAAAATAGTTCGTGGTTCGGGTCGGTGCCGCCATCCCGCGGACCCGATTGGCCTCACCCGGGTTCTGGCGGGCCTCGGATTGGTTGAGCGTCCCCGTCCCGTCGCCATCCTGGAGTCCCGCGTAGTTGCTCATCGCCCCCACGGCATCGGTATTGGTCGTGTATTGGAGCACTTCATCCAGGCTGGTCGCGCCAATATCCTGCAGCATTTCCGCGGTCACCACCTGCACGGTCGTGGCGACATCTTTCAATTGGGTCTTGAGTCGGCCGCCCGCGAGCGTTTGCGAGGAGTAGTAGCCCCGGTCCGAGGAGGAATCCACGACGAAGGGGTTCAACTTGAGAACCTCTGCCGAAGCTTCAGTCGGCGCCGCCTTACCGGCATTTGAGTCGTTTCCCCGCATGACGGTGAAGGCGCCCGAGTTTTTATCCTCGACCGCGACAAGCCCGGTTCCCGCCAGCAAGGTATCGAGGGCCTGGCGCGCCGGCATGACGCCTTTGACCTCGTGGGTGCGAACTTCACGGCCAACTTGTGTGGCGATGACGACGTCGACGCCGGATTGCTCGGAAAAGCGCTTGAGGGAGCGTTCGGCGGTTTCCACGGGGATGTCGAACGCCCGCGGGGTCGGCGCTGCGCCCGCGGCAAACAACAGGAGCTGCGGCACCAACGCGAGAAACACGCCGAGAGTGACGCGGCGGAATGGAGGGTAACCGAATTGAAACGGTCGGGGCATATTACCTGAAACGCCGCCGCTGGTGATCTCCATTACTCGCTTTCCGCGATTTTCTTTTTGCGCCCGGCGCGCCCGGCATCGCGGATCAGCGGCGGAGCACGATGCGATCGCCGTGGCGCTCGCTGCGGACGGCCAGGCTGTGTTCGATCAGGCGCAAGAACGCCTCGGCATTGTCCGCGCGGAAATAACCGCTGACCTCAAGCCGCGCGAGGGCCGGATCGGCGATTTCGAACTGCACGCGGTTGAACCGGTTCATCTGCGCCACTGCCTCGTGCAACGGGGTCGCGGTGAATTCAAGCCGCGGGGATCGCCAGGCCAGACGCGTGGCGATTTCGTCGCCGCTCAACGTCGTGACCGCCGGTGGCGCCGCCGCCACCGCCGTATCCGCGATGGGCACGTGGACCTCCTGGCCGGCGGCAAGCTGCAGCGCCGGCCGCGGGTCGACCGAACGGCCGTGACCGGCCGCGCCCGGTTCCGCGGCCCGTTCGACCGCGACCCGGCCTTCGGTGACGACGACCTGGACCGCGCTCGCTTCCATCGCGACGGCAAACGCCGTGCCCACGGCCCGGACCTCGACGCCGTGGGCGAAAACGACGAATGGTCGCGCCGCGTCCTTTTGTACGGTGAAGTGCGCGGCGCCCCGGAGCAGCGTCACCCGGCGGAAGGCCGTCGAAAAATCAGTCTGCAGCTCCGCGGCGCCGCTCAACTCGGCGATGCTTCCATCCGGAAGAGGCTGAATCCGCGGATGCAGCGTGGGGGTGCGGACGATGGGAGGCGGCGCAGTGCGGTCGGTCGGAGCCTCGCGGCGCCAGGCCAGGCCCGCGAGGAGGGTCAGGGCGAGCCCGGCGCCCACGGACGCCACCTGGCGCCGCCGCCGGCGTTGGGCGGTCTGCCGCCGCACTTCCATGGCCACGGCGGCGCCGACCCCGGCGAGTCGCGGGCGTTCGGCGAATTGCCACGCCTGTTCGTGGCGGGCGAGCGCGCGGGCGTGCGGCGGCTCGGCGGCCCAGCGGGAAAACTCCGCCGCTTCCGGTTCGCTCAAGCCGGCGTCGCGGCGCGCGATCCAGGCCGACGCGGCGGCTTCGGGGTCGGTCGGTCGGACGGTGTGAGAGGAGGGTTTCATGCGGCCGCCTCGGTGATGGCACCCCGTTGCCGCAGGTATTGTTCACACCGCCGGTTGGCGCGGCCGATGTGCACTTCGACGGTGTTTTCCGACAACCCGAGCCGAGCCGCGATTTCCTTCTGGGACAAGCCCTCGAGTTTGCGGAGGACGAAGACCTCGCGGGTGCGGTCGGGGAGCGCCGCGATGGCGGATACGACCAGGGCGATTTCCTCTCGCAGGCAGGTTTCGCGGATGACGTCGGCCTGTTCGTCGATGACTTTCAGTTCCGTCACGTCAATCCGTTCCTCGCCCGGCGCCCGACGCTCGCGGCGCACGTTGTCGAGCGCGAGGTTGCGGGCGACGGCGAAGAGAAACGAGCGGCCGTAGCGGACCGGTTTTTCGAGATGCCGTCGCCACGTCCGCAGAAACGACTCCTGGACGACATCGTCGAGATCCCGCACCGACGGAAAGGTTCCGCGCAGATACGAGCGCAGGATGGGCTCGTGGGTTAGAATCTCCTCGGTGAACCAGCGGGCTTCTTCAGGCGCGGGGGACGGCGGTGGCATGGGAGATGTCGGTACGATCCGGGACCGGAGTGTGGGGATGCGTGGCAACGGGTGGGTCAAGGCACGCCGGGCACGTCACACGTTGTTTTTGTCTGGCCGACGGTGGCAAGGCCGAACTGACCATTTCCCACAAACAGTGATCGCTGCCGGCACCTTCACTTCGACGAACGGTTTGTGCGATGGGAACGTCATGGTCTGCGCCATCCGGAGTCGTCGGAAGTTGGAGTGCAGCGGGATAAGACCAGCCGGACGACATTGCGCGCAACGACCCAAAGCTGCGCGCGGCAAACCGTGCTCGACGCCTTCCCGGATTCCGCCTTGCAACATGCAACAGCCCGACCCCATTGGCTCGACCGCGAGAAGCAACCCGATGCCCACCGCGCCGAAGAGACGGAAAAAGGTCCTCAGGTTCAGTAACTGTAGCCCACGCCGAGCGCGAGGATGCGGCCCTCGAACTCGAAGTTCTGGTAACGCTGCGGAATGTCGTAGTAGAGGTAGGTTTGCTCGCGCGTCAGGTTCAGCCCGTCGAGCGTCACGCGCAGTCCATTCTTGAAGCGGTAGCGCACGGACAAATCCACGCGCCCCTTGCCCTGACCGTAGGTGACGTTGGCGCCGCTCGCCGCCGACGAGCGGGCGACGAGGTAGTCGCTCCGATAGTTGTAGGCCACCCGCGTCGAGAACCGGCCCTGTTCATAATAGAGCTGCGCGTTGCCGGTGTTTTTCGAGGCGCCGGGGAAAGGGAGTTTGCGCCCGCTGGCATCCGTGAATTCGGATTCCGTGTAGGTGTAATTGAGCGCCGTGCCGCAATGGCGGAGGAATCCGGGCAGAAACGTGAACGGCGTCTGGAAACTGATCTCCGCACCCTTGATCGCCGATTTGCCGCCATTGCGGTAGGTGGTGACGTTATAGTTTTGCGCGGGCACGCCTTGGGCAGTGTAGGCGTGGTTCTCCACGACGACGTCCGTCACGATGAAGTTCTTCACGTCCTTCCCGAATCCGGAGACAGCGAACATCGCTTCGTTCTTCTGGCCAAAATAATATTCCACCCCGAGGTCGTATTGCCACGCCAGGTAGGGCGAAAGGTCCGGGTTACCCCGGGTGATCGCCCGATTGGTCGTGTCGATTACCATGCTGGGATTGATCTGGCTGACGCCGGGGCGGGTCATCGCTCGCGTGATGGCGCCGCGCACGAGCAGGGGCGAGTTCTGCTGCGGCTGGAGCTTGAGATTGAGCGATGGCAGTGGCTCGCTGTAACGCGTCTTGAGCGACGGCTGGCCATCGAGCACGTGGGTTTGGGTGGGCGTCGTCAGAGTGACGCGGCCAGAACCATCGTAATCTGTCTGCGTCAGGCGGATGCCCACGTTGCCCTGAGCCACGACACTGCCGAGCGATTGAGCGAAATCGGCCATCACGTAGGCGGCGGTGTTTTTTTCCGTCGTCGTGTAGAAATTGTTGTCGCTGAAAACCACCGGGCCACCCGGGGCATACTTTTGATAGAGCTGCTTCGCATCGACCTCGGGCCACTTCGTTAGGAAATCACCGCCGCCCCGGCCCATGCCGAAACTGCCGTCGAGGATGAACGGCGTGACGCCGTTGGCAAAAGTGATGCCGGCGATGTTGGCGGCCGGGGGACCGCCCTGCCGCCGCTTGAATTGGGTCTCGGCCGCCCGCGCGCCGAAGCGAAACGAGGTGAGCGCGCTGTCCCGGAAGGCGCGCTTTGCGTCGAGCTGAAACTCGGTCTCGCCGATATCCGTGATGCGCTTGTTGTCGCTGATGCCGCGGAGCGGAATCGCCGACGGCGCGAGCGCGGTCGAGGCCGTGTAAAGGCGCGGCGTGCGCGGATCCTCGCCGAGGTCGTAGCCGCCCACGCCGTCGCGCGCGATGCGGGCCTGCGCCTGATATTCGTCGAAGTCCTCCTTGCCCTGCGACGAGCTGGCCTTGCCCTCGATTCTCCAATGGACGGGTCTCCAGACGAACCCGCCCGTGACGCCCGTGGTGTCAACACGCGTGTCGCGGACGAAGTCGTTGTAGTTGACCTGCTGCCCCGTGAACTGCGCGGAGGTAAAAGTCTTGGTCGCGGGATCGATCGTGCCGCCGGTCAGGGTGCCGGTGCTGAACTCAACCTGGATGCGCGACTTGTTTTCGACCCGCTTTTCGCGCGTGACGACGCTGTTGGCGTAGAGTTGCAGGGCGGGCGTCGCCATAAACTGGACCTTGGCGTTCACGTTGAGCTTGGGCGTTTCGCCGGTGCGGCTTTCCAACCGCAGGCGGGCGGGATACCAGCCGCCGTTGAGCGCGGGATTCGTGCTCGTGAGTTGTTGCCAGACGGGGTCGCCCATCTGGACCTTGTCGAGACGGCGGTCGCGCTTGTCGTAGGTCGCGGCCAGCAGCACGCCGAGCCGTTTGCCGAAAAATACGTTCGAAAAGAACGCGCTGAAGTTTGGCTCCCGCCGGTCGCGCATCTGCGCATCCGTGAGCTTTGACTTGAAGCCCCACCGCAGCCGGCCGCTCGCGAGCGGATCGGGGCTTTTCAACCGCACCACGCCGCCGGCGCCGCCCTCGGTGTCCGCCGCGGTGGGCGACTTCACCACCTCGATGTTGTTGTAGAGATCGGAGGAAAAGACGGAGAGGAGCACGGCCCGGCCCGGGTCGGACTGATCGGAAGTCATGAAGGTCGAACGTCCGTCGACTTCGACGCGAGTGAAGTCCGGCGCCATTCCGCGGATCGACACGTATTGCCCCTCGCCGTTGTTGCGCGTGAGCGCGACACCCGAGATGCGCTGCACCGCCTCACCCACATCCTGATCCCCAAACTGGCCGATCTCCTCAGCGGTGATCGAGTCCATGACCTGGCCCGAGTTGCGTTTCGCCTCGAGGGCGTCGCTCAGCGACGAGCGAAAGCCCTGCACCGTGAAGGGATCGAGTTGCACGACGGCGCCGGTCAAATCCGCCCGCGAACGCGTGACTTCCGCGTCGGCGGGTGGCGGTGGCGTTCTTGGGGTGACCACTCCCTTGCGGACCGCGAAGGCGCCGGTCTTCCCGTCGAGTTCCGCCACGAGTGCCGTGCCGGCGAGTAGTTGTCGCAGTGCATCGCTGACCGGAAATTCTCCGCGCACGGCGTTGGTCGCGTGGCCGCGCACTTCCTCCGCGGGGTAAACGATTTCGCGACCCGCCTGCTGGGCGAATTTTCGCAGGGTATCGGCGGCGTCGCCGGCCGGAAGATCAAAGGTGCGGCGCACTTCGGCGGCAAAGATGCCGCCGGCAAGGAACAACGCACACGCCAGCAGGGGCAGTCGGAGAAAACGCATAGTGAGGGGATAGGTTCTCACCCAAGACGGAACGCGTGGCGATTTCCGCCAAAGAAATCTTCCGGTGCTGAATGCCGCCGCCGCGTCAGGGAGCGCGACGCAGCGCGATAGCGGCGTCGGTGCGGTCGGCCTTGATTCCAAAACTCGCTTCGAGCAGCCGCACAAAGCCATCCAGGTTGTCGGAGCGGAACGACGCGCCGATGGGGAGTGCGCGCAACGCCTCGTCGGCGATCACCAGTTGCACGCGATTGCGGCGGTTGAACTCGGCGGCCACTTCGGCGAGCGGCGTGGAGACAAACTCCAGCAGCCGCGGCTGCCACCCGAGCGCGCGCTCGATTTCCTCGCGCGAGACGGCGGCGGCGGGCGGCGGCGGGCCGGCGAAGGGGATCGTCACGCGTTGGCCGGCGTCGAGCAGCGGCGGCGCGGCGAGCGGCGCGGTGGGACGCTCGAGTTGCACGCGGCCCTCGGTCACGAGCACATCGACGCCGGCGGCGGCGATGCGGACATTGAAGGCGGTGCCGATCGCGCGCACGGTCACGCCCGCAGCCTCGACGACGAAAGGCCGCGCGGGGTTTTTCGCGACGGTGAAGAGCGCTTCGCCGTGCTCCAGGCGCACGCGGCGCTCCGCGGCGGTGAACGCGGCGGCGATGCGCGCGCCGCGGTTCAGTTCCACGAGCGTGCCGTCGTCGAGCACCCGCTGGCGGTAGGCGGGCTCGGCGTGCGCGAGCGCCGGCGGCGGTGCGGCGGGGCGTTGCGAAATGAACACGACCGCGATGGCCGCCGCCGCGGGGGCCTTCCGATCCGACGGCGGATCAAGTGCGCAGCCATGCAGAGCGGGCCTTCGAGAAGCTCAAGCAAGAGGAACGGGGGCGAGCGGCCCAGCCTCCGATGCTATGATCGGGTGGAGAGTTAGTGCTTCGGGTTGGGCCTGATCCAGTTAACCAGCAGCGCCACGGGTTTCACGAGGGGCAATTCCCGGAGGAGCTGCCGTTGAGGGATTCGCTCGACATGGCGCGCTTCATGGAAG
>SXSC01000411.1 GCA_005792355.1 Opitutaceae bacterium | reverse complement strand
GCTTGAACAATAAAGTCCGAGTGGTGACCAGACGCTCATATGGTTTCCGAACCTATAGGGCAATGGAGGTGGCCCTATATCATAACCTTGGCCATTTGCCCGAACCGGAATGCGCCCATGAATTCTGCTGACCAAGCGGATTTCGTTGGTGCCGCGGACAACGATGGTCTGGGGAGCGTGGCCCGGAGCGTAGGCGAGCGGGTCGAGCGTGACGCGCCAGCGTCCGTCAGTGTCGGCGACGGTGGGCTTGGTCTGCTGGGCGACATCGACGACTATTCGCTCACCGGGGGCGGCGGTGCCCCAGACAGGCACCGGCCGCTGAGCCTGCAAGACCATGTGGTCGGAAAAGACGCGCGCAAGTTGGACGTCGGCGAGAGCTGGTGTGGCGCCAAGGACGACCGTGAACAGAGCAGAGTAGAGTCGAGGAGTCATGTTGGGTGGAAACGCGAAGGGACTTGATCTTGATGAAACCGCTCAGAGCCAAAATTCACGACCATGATCGTGCGTTGCAAAACCTACTCCGGTCTGCGGTGCTTCGTGCGGAAGCGGGCGGGGGCCTCCCCAGTCACCCGCTTGAACACCCGGCTGAAATAGGGGGCCCGCCCGACGGGGTCAGTCCGTGAATTGTTAGTCCGCGGCGGCAGCGATCGGAGAATCGTTGGCATACCCGAAATTGGGGTTAAGGCGGGCTCGCTTCTTGACCTCAAGCGCGCCGACCTGTCGCGATGGCTCGACGACTTCGCATTCAGTTTCCCGGCGCCCGGTATCATGTGATCAACCACGGCAACCTCCGGCACGACATCTTCGCCACGGCCGGCGCGCGCCGTTCGTTTGTCGGCGTCGCGGGCGAAGCGTGCGAAAAATTCGGTTGGCGAATGCACGCCTGTATTGTCATGCGAAATCACTTCCATCTCGCCCTCGAGACGCCGGGGCCAAACTTGGTCGCAGGGATTCACTCGCTGCAGTCGACCTTCGCCGTCCGGCTGTTGCGGTTTCACGGTTAGCACGGCCATGTCTTTCAGGGACGCTACAAGTCGCCCGTGATTCAAGACGACGCTCACCTCGCCCGGGTGTGCGACTACATCCATCTCAACCGAGTTCGCGCCGGCGTCGTGGCCGTGGAGCGTTTGGAGCAGTTCGCAGCGAGCAGTTTGTCGGCGTGGCTTGCCGGCTCGGCTCCGACGTGGCTCCAGCCCGCCGTCGTCCTGGAGACCGCCGGCTGCGCGAATCAATCCAAGCCGTGGCTGGGATACTCGGCCTATCTCGTCGCGATCACGAGGGGAGACGCGAATGACGACCGGATGGTCCGCGGCGCCTTTTCGCGCGACTGGGCCATCGGCACGGCCGCGTGGCGCAAAGCCCTTGCCCGCGAGCATGCGCACCTCGCGCTCGCGCCCGAGCTTTCGCAAGCGGATGGTGAAGGAACTGCAGTCGGAGCGGTGGGAGCAAGCGCTGGAATCCGCGCTCCAGGAAAACGGCCGATCATCAGCGGAACTGGCGTCGGCTCCGAAAAGTGCGCCTTGGAAACAAGCGTTGGCGCGCAAGCTCCGTGATGCGGTCGCCCCTCCTGATCGTTGGCTCGCCGAGAAACTGTGCATGGGAAAGCCGGGTTCCGTCCGCGCCGATGTGCACGCCGCGAGACCAGGAATGGTGGGCAGGGACTAGCAATTTACGGACCCCCTGGATCGGTTCCCCAAGGTCGGACGGGGTTCAGAGGGCAACGAGAACTGCGATCAACGAAAATAATTGAGGGAGTGGTTTTCATGGTAGGGTGAGAATCGTACTGGTATTGGGCTTCGGGACGGCCTCGGTTTATGGATTTTTGAGGTCAGCTCCTTTCCCGTAAACCTCCTCCGAGCCACGGTGGGAATACGAATGGTCATCGGGCTCGTTGCTGCTGACAGCAATGATGTGGCCATAGGCTGGAACGTTTTCGGTGACAACCACTGCCCCGGTAGAGGCATCAAGAGAAGTGACCGATTCGCTCCAACTGCGATGCAGGCTCGCGATGGCATGGGTTGAGCCCACCACAAGATTTCCACGGTAAGTCTGCCAGGTGGAGGTGAGATTTTGCACGATCTGAATTTTCCGGTTCTCTTCTTCAAATTGCAGAACCGCCCATGTTTCATCTTCCGGCAAAAGATTTTCAGCCGATGTCGCCAAATTCCGACTGTCCCGGGTGATGTCGATCACCATCCAGCGCCGGGCTCCCTCCGGAAAGGAGACGGGCGTATCGTCCCCGGGAATGGCGGAATCGGAGACCCTTACCAGGGCCGAGTAGTCGTCAGTGGACTTTGCATCAGAGATGGCAATCCGCTGACGGGTGATGTTTCCGGTGAATGTGGTCTGATGGATTTTTGCCCGCAGGTCGCCGAACACGAAGGTGGAGACATCGGGCTGCGTGAGTTCATGGAATTTGCCCATGATGCCTTTGCGTCCTCCGGTAAACACAAGCCGCGTATCGAGGCCATAAACCGTGGAAGGCGCGTCGGAGTGGATTTGCATCAACCCGAGGATCCGCTCTCCGGTGAGCACCCAAAGTTGTTGCCCGAGCCACGGGGTTCGTCCCGCATCCCAGGTGAGTGTGGCTGGCGAGTTGGTGCGGCGGGAGATCCTGTAGGAGGTGGAGAGGGAGCCGAAATTCTTGCGAGTGATCGTGCGGGTTTGTTCATCTTGAGCAAGGTAGCGGTATTTATTTCCCCGCATGAGATCCTTTTCAGGACCGGCGGATTCTTTGAACTCGACTAGCACGGTGTCCAATGCACCTTTCAGCGAGGTTTTGTCAGCAACTGGCCCGAGCGCAAAGGCTCCAACAAAAGTGGCCTTGCCACACTGGCGTCCCTCGTAGGCTTGGGCGATGATGAGTGCCTGATGTTCAGGCCCCCCTTTTTGCACATCCCGTCCATGCGCAATCCATCCCCATCGTCCCCCGAAGCGTCCGCGCGGCCCTTGGATATTGGCATCAAAAAATGCCCCGACATCGTGGGGTGGTATGCGGGTGATTCTCGACGGCTGATAGAGGATTGCATTGAGTAGGTCGGTGGAGGCGGGCGTTTCGGCGAGTGCGCCGAAATGGTAGTTGTATCCATCGTTGTGGAGATAGGCCTTCCATAAGGCCGAGTTCCGTCCAGGGAGGTTGTTATACATGTGCTTGTAGGGAATGTTCGCGGATTGCCCGGTGAACCCATCCGGCTCGTTAGTGACCATGGCATAGCGCAACGTGGCATCCACCGCGGCTTTGGCTGATGGCGAGCCGGTAATCAACCACCACCAAATCAGATCGCCCACGGACTCGTCGTGATACGAGGAGACTTCTCCCCAGAACCCCACGTAGCGGGTGCCTCCGTCTCCCAACGCAGATCGGGTCATCACCTCATCAATCGCCCTGCGCGCCTTTCCCGCTGTTACGGCATCGTTGCGGGCCAGAGCCGTAAAATAGACGCTTTTGGCCAGCCGGATGTCGCCATTGAGCCAAAGGTTCGCGAGAATGCCTTCATCATACAGCAGGCGGTTGTCTTTCAGGATGCGAGCCTCGTTTTTTTCCAAGGCGCTTTCGTAAAGCCCTACGCGCGCTTCCGAGAGAGCTCCAGGGTCATGGGTTTTCAGCAGGTAATAGGCATAGGATGCCTCCCAGAGGCAGGTGATGTCAGCGAGTTCCTTTCCTTGAGCCCATCGCCCGAAGCAGTCGTCCAAAAGAACCAGGAGCCGGTCGCGGTAACTGGTGTCACCAACAACCGGGCTGGTTGGTGCGAGGTAAGCGTAAACAGCAAGGAGAACTTCATGCCCGAGCTTGAACCTTTCTGCGGGCGCAACCGGGTTGCCGATTTGAACGCCCTTGGGAAAAATCGTCGCATAGTTCGGCGCGGTGGGATTGAGCGGCAGGAGATCAGATGGCACCGCGGCTGTAGCAAGGCCGGAGAGCGTCAAACTCAGCGCAAGGTTCATGAGCAAGCCGGCTCTCCGGAGAGGCGTGCGGGCGGGTGTCTGACAAAATGCGGAAAGCAATGCGAGAAGTAAGCCGATACGGGGAAGGATGGATTCTCGAAGGCCGAGCCTGGAATGGCGCTCAGAAGCTTAGCGTGGCCGACAACCGGTACGCGCGCGGTACCTGCCAGGTCGCGCCGTAGAATCTGTCGTCGTTGGCGAGGTTCGAGGTGTTGAGTTGGAAGTTGGTGTTGTAGCGGCCGATCTTGCGGCGGTAGCCGAGATTGAAGTCGTAGAGGTAGTGTGACGGCACGGCGAACTGGGTGATGGTGGCGTCGCCGGTCGTGCTGCTGACCGAGATGATTTCGGCGAAGCGGCTGCCAAGGTATTTGGACCCGAGCATGGCCCACGCGCCCTTGAGCGTGCCTTTCGGGATTTCGTAACGGATGTAACCGGTGCCGGAATATTTCGCGATGTCGGTGGACGGCTTGCCGAGGTAGCGGCTGGAACCGCCGCCGGCGGCGACGAAGCGCTGTTGCGCGGCGAGCCGCACCGGATCGGGATTCGCGGGCGTGGCGAACGGATCGATCTGGACGATCTTCACGTCGTTGGCGGAGAAGCCGACGTTGAAGCGGAGGTTGCGGAGCGGGACGTAGTCGACCTTTAAGTCGTAGCCCTTGGAGTCGGTGTCGGTGTTGACGAAGGCGCCGAAGCCGGAGCCGTTGACGCCGCCAGTGGGGGAGACGAGGAGGTTCTGGATCGCCGCGCCGTAGTTCACGGGGCGGTCGCGGTCCTGCATCGTGAAGGCGACGAGGTTGAGCTGGAGCTTGCTCTGGAGCAGATCGAAGCGGATGCCGGCCTCGGCGTTTTTCACGACGACGGCGGTGAGGGCCTTGCCGTTGCCGTCGTAGCCCGAGTAGGCGGGGCCGGGGTCGAGCGCGCTCATGGTGTTCGCGTAGACGCGAATCGAATCGCTGGCCAACCAGATGATAGTCGCGCTCGGCGAGGAATTGCGGACGGGCTCGGGGCGGCGGACGCCGCTGGGCGTGCCGCTCGGGCTGCCGACGGGCGCGGGGCCGTTGTAGAGGTAATTGCCGGCAGCGTCGTAGACGTTGCCGCCGCGATCGTTGCGGGTGTCGAAGAAGCCGACGATGGTCTGCAGGCGCTCCTTGAAGAAGCTGCTCTGGAGATTGGCGTAGAGGTTGCGGTCCCAAAAGAGCGAAGTGATGTAAGAGGCCTTGGTGCCGATAGCCGCTTCGGGTCCCTGGGGGTATTGGTTGAAGCTGGCGTAGTCCCAGCGGCGGACCGACGTGTAGTCCCGGGGATTCCGGAAGCGCGAGAGGATCGCCTCGGCGGGAAGGTTCTCCCACGCGCGGGTGATGAAATCGTTCGGCGCGCCGGTGTTGCCGTAGTAGAAATTGGTGTTCGGGGCGCTGTTGCCGGAGCGCAGCGGGCCATAGCTGATGCCGGTGATCATGCGGTGCTTCACGGGGCCGGTGTCGAAGGCGAAGTAGAGCTCGGACTTCCAGGTGGGGCGCACGGTGCGCACGGAGTTGGTGACGTTGTTCGGCCGGAGATCGAGTATCTGCGGCTGCGCGGTGCCGGCAGACGGGCGCAGCAGCGCGAGAAACCGCGGGTCGGTGCGAATCTTCAGCGGAATGGAGGCGTCGTTGGCGTTGCGCAGCGCAATGTTGAAGCTGCGATCGCGGACGTTGATGTCCTCGGACGAGAAGCCGCCCCACCACTGGAGGTTGTCGGTGAAGCGGTGATCGACGCGGTAGGTGGTGACGTAGGTGCGCTCCTTGCGGAAGGTGTCGGGGCCGTCGAAGCGGAAGTCGCGCTGGCTCGGCGTGGTGAACACGCGGTTGGTGCCGGGGCGGCCGGCGATGAAGCTGCCATAAGGTGTGCCGTCGGGCGCGAGGGTGTTGTCGGTGAGAAAGAAACCGCGGATGTTGTCGCGGAAATTGAAGCGCGATTCGACGCTGGCGAGGATCGAGGTCTTCGGACCGACCTTGATGGTGAGGGCCGGGTTCATGACGAAGGTGTTCGTCTGAAAATACATCGTGGTGCTCTCGCTGCGCTGGTAGGACAGCGGGAGCGCGAAACCAAAGCGCTTCGCCTGGTCGAGCGGGGTCGACCACAGCAGCTCGGCGCGGCGGAACTTGAACGAGCCCACCGTGGTGCCAAAGCGCACGACCTGGCGGTCGCCGGCGGTGACGCTGCTGGAGTTGACCACGCCGCCGGTGCCGATCTGGCCGTAGAGTGCCCCGCCGGGACCCTTGATGATGTCCACGCGGCTGGTCGTGATTGGATCCATCGGGACGAAGCGGGAGAAGCCGTCCTTCTTCAGGGCGGCGGGGATGCCGCGGATGAGGAGCGTGGCGTTCTCGGGGTTGTCGCGGGAGCCATTCACGGCGGTGGTGGTGTCGAGCTGGATGCCGGAGACGTATGCGAGGGCGTCGCGCACATCGAGGGCGCCGATGTCGCGCATGAACGCCGAGGTCAGCACCTCGATGTTCATCGGGAGGTCCTTGATCGCGGTGTTGTAGCGCGTGCCGGTGGTGGTGTTGGCGGCGCGGTACTCATCTTCGTCTTCGGCGGCGACCGTGAAGACGCTCAGCCTGACGATGTCATCCTTTTCGGGGGCGGGTACGACGGTGGGCGCCACTTGGGCACGGGCCGGCGCGATGGCGAGGGCCAGCCAGGTGGCGAGCAGCGAGAGAAAATTACGGTTCTTCACAGGAGAAGGTTCTTTGGGGTTGAGTTGAGCGGTGGTGGAAGGAACGGACGGCGGGGCGCGCGGCAGGTCCGTCGATGGGCGGGCCGGTTTCGAGGCGGGGATGCGGCGCACGGCGATGGCGCCGGAGCGTTCGTCCGGGATCGCATGTAGATTTGTGCCGGCGAGCAGACGGTGCAGCGCCTCCAGCGCGGTGAATTCGCCCCGCACGGGGCCGGTGCGGATGCCCCGCACCACTTCCGCGGCAAACAAGATTTCGCGACCGGAGACCTCTGCAAACTGGCGCAGCACCGTGGCGGCGTCGCCGGCCGGCAGATCGTAACGCCGCCGCGTTTCCTCGGCCGCGCGGGCCGCCAAGGCAATCGCCAACGCGCAGGCCACCCTCTGGACCCAGCGAAAGACCCGGCCGGTAATGGCAGCGTGAGTATTCATGGTTCCCTCGCTTTCCCGGCGGCGCCTTCGACGACCATAACGGCGCGGCGTGGCCGGCCCGGATCAGGCGCCAGCAGTTCCTCCTGCAGCTTGCGCCAGCGGAGGGGGAGTTCGTCTTTACCCACGGGGTGATCATCGTCGGCCGCAGGGTGCGGCCAAGTACGGAGACGAACGGGGAGAACTTTCCCGTAAAGAATTCTGCGGATATTTTGTCGGCCCGATGCGTTTCGCTGCGATCCAGGGACAGCGGGGACTAGCGTATTCAACGAATGGTGACGGCGTGGCCCGAGCATTTGAGGCTGCTGTCGTTCCACCGGCGCTTGCTCTACTCCCTCTGCGTTTGCGGTTTCGCTGCGTGCATCTTGCCCCAGGCCATCGTGCCCACAGAAAACACGGAACACGCGGAAAGAACCGTTTCCGTGGGTTCCGTGGGTTCCGTGGGCACCACTCCTTCGTTTCTTGTCTGCAGCCGCGCGGTCCTGCGATCCGCGCCGTCCCTGCAGTTTCACCCCTGCTCTTTGGGCTTCCACGGGGGGGGAGTGCGGTTTACCGCGACCGCGTGAGCACGATCTCGCCGCCATCACGCGGCACGGCTTTGATCTCCAGCGTCAGCTCGAGCACGCGAACAAAGCCCTCGGGATTGTCGGCCCGGAACGTGCCGCCAATGGGCACCGCATTCAATTCACGTTCGGCAATCACGAGACGCGTCCGGTTGTGGCGGTTGAACTCTCCGACCGCCACCGCGAGTGGCGTTTCGAAAAACTGCAGGCGCGGCGCCTGCCACCCGAGAATCTCCTTCGCCTCGGCTGGGGAGACCTGGCTAATTCGCGGCTCCGTCTCTGGTGTCAACGGCACGATGGCGCGCTGGCCCGCCGCGATCAGCTTTGCCGGAACTGCCGCCTCAACCGTGGTCGGCACCGACGGCGACGCGCTATCTACTTCCGGAAAGGGGGTTTTGGTCATGCTCACCTTACCCTCCGTCACGAGCACATCCACGGTGTCGGCATCGAGACGCACGTTGAAGGCCGTACCGACGGCACGCAGGACGACGCCACCCGCCACGACGACGAATGGAGTCGGATTCTTTGCCACCTGGAAATGCGCCTCGCCGATGAGATGCACCCGCCGCTCTGCCGCGGAAAACTCGAGGGTGATTCGACTGCCATCCTTCAATTCCACGACCGAGCCGTCTGGCAACGCCCGCCGCTCGTTCACGCGCAAGTAGGACTTGGGATGTTCCGGAGCAACGATCGGGCTGGCTTCGCGCCACAGGAGCATCCCGCCCAGCACAAGGGCCGCCGCCGCGGCCAGGCTCAGGCCCCAACGGCGCCATGGGCGGAGTGGCCGGGGGGCGAAGAGGTCAGGGTTGGCGTCGGCGCTCTGCCCGGGCTGCCAGTGATAGAGCTGCATCATGCGCTCGAAGGCGGCGGCGTGCTGGGCCAGAATCTCCGCATGACGCGGGTCGGCGGTCAGCCATTGCACATACGCATCCTGCTCCGCCGGAGTGAGCCCGCGATCCCGCCGAGCCAGCCAGCGGGCCGCCTCGTCGGCGATGGCGGCGCTGTCGGGAGTGGACGTGGAAGGAAGCTTCATCGGTAGGAGTGGGTTAGCGTCGGTCGCGACTCGCGAAGAACGCCGCGCAGGCGCGGATGCCTTTCGCCATCTCTTTTTCCACGGTGCTCGTGGAAACCGAGAGTTTCTCTGCGATCTGGTCCGGCGTGAATCCGTACGCAGTTCGCAGGGTCATGATCTGCCGGCAGCGCGCCGGCAGGGACTGGATGGACTGGGTCAAGAGTTCGAGTTCCTCGTGTTGGCTGACAAGTGCGACCACATCGCTGTCATCGATCAAGACGGACGAATCCGTCTGGTCCGTAAAAGATTCAAAGCGGATGACCCGCTGCCGCCGCACCGCATCCAGCGCCAGGTTGCGGGCGGTGGCGAAGAGCAGGGCCCGCGTCGACCGAATCGTGGCGGTTTCCCGTGCCTGCAGCACACGCGCGCAGCTCTCCTGCACGAGATCATCGGCATCGGGCAGCGTAGGAAAGCGCGCCAGCAACCATGCGCGAAGGGCCGGACGGTGCGGTTGCACCTCCGTGAGAAACCAATTGCTGGTATCTTTGCCGGGTTGGTCCACGACCGGATGTTGTTTTTTTGGGGGGTGAGACGACGCGGAGACTCGTTATTCGCACCCCGACGCTGGCGCCGTCGAGCAGATTGGCTGTTTCGGAGGTCGGAAGCAAATTTCCTTACGGCAAAGGCCGCTTCGTTCGTCTAAGGAGTTTCACGTCGCCGGAACCGGGGCCGAATGCAGTCGCTCAGAGGCAGAACCACGGCAGCGCCGTGATCCGGTCATGCAGTTGCAACGGTCGAGGGCAGCGGCAAATCACGTAGCCCTGCTTTGCCACCTGCTTTTTTTCCTCCAAGAAAGTCAGGAGATGCCGCGCATCGTTCACGGTGGGGTTTTCCGTCCACTTGACTTCAATCGGCGTCAGGCTGCCGCCGTGTTCGATGATGAAGTCCACTTCCGCGCCATCGCGCGTGCGTTGGTGATGGAGCTTTCCTGTCCCGAGATATTGCAACCGTTGCCACAGTTCGATGCCCACCCATTGTTCAAACACCGGACCAGGATTCGCTTTCACGGTCTCGATTGACGGGGTCAATCCGGCCGCGGCGTGCCGCACGCCGAGGTCGAAGAACAGGAACTTGGGCGTCGAGAGCAGGTTCTTGCGCGGGCTCTTGGCGTAGGCTGGCACGCGGATGCCCACAAACATGTCTTCCAGCAATTGATAGTAGTTCTTCACCGTGGGCTGCGAGATGCCCGCTTCCTGCGAGATGTTCGCGTAGTTCAGAATCTGCCCTGACTCCGCCGCCGCCAGCTGCAGAAAGCGTACAAAAGCGCCCCAATCCTTCACCAGCGCCTCGCGTCGGATTTCCTCCTCCAGATGGACAAACGCATACGCCTTTAGCAAACCCTGGCGATCCTGGTCTTCCGCCGTCACGATCCCAGGCAGGGCGCCATACGCCAGCCGGGGCAGCAAATCCCATGCGGGAAAGGGATGCTTCGGCGCCGTTCCCCCGCGCCAGGGAAACGGCAGCGGGGAGGTCGCGTGTGGACTCCGGCTCTCCTTCGTGGGATGCTCGGCCAGCGTCAGGGGATAAAGGTGGTGCACCAGGCTGCGGCCCGGCAGCAGGTTCGCGCCGGTGAGGCGCAGTTTTCGCGCCGAACTGCCGCACAACACAAAACGCCAACGGGTTTTGTCGGCGTCATGCAGCGCTTGCACCGCGTCAAAGATCGCGGGCACGGACTGGGCCTCGTCCACAAAGACGAACTGTCCCTTTTGGTTCACCGGCAGGTTCCGGCAAGCCTGGGCAAATTCCCCCGGCCGGGCCAGGTGCCGGGATCGCTCCTGCGGGTCGGCCAGGTTGAAGCGCAGGGCATCTTCCGGAATCAGTCCATTCAACAAGGTCGATTTGCCGGTCTGGCGCGCCCCAAAGAGGAGATGGACGTAGGGCCGGCTTAAGCGGGCCAAAAGCTCACCGGCATACCATCGGTCATACATGCGTTTAAGATATGCCGCCTTTTAGTAAAGTCTACTTTAGATTTATCGTTCTTCAAGATTCTCCTGCAATCCGCCGGTCGTCGCCGGAGGCGGCGGAATCGGGGCGGCGTCGGGTTTCTGGACATTAATTTAGCGACACGACAGGGAGGAAGAATCCTTCTACCCTCCTCGGCGGTACACCTGCTTCCGACCACCCAAAACTCCATGCACCCGATTCATTCGCAGCCCGCAACATCGCCTCGTTCCAGTCGCCGTGACTTCCTGAAAGCGGCCGCCGCGATGTCCCCCTTTCTCCTTGTGCCCCGTCACGTCGTGGCTGGGGCGGGCGCCGACGCGCCGAGCACGAAGCTCAACATCGCCGGCATCGGCGTCGGCGGAATGGGAGCCGCCAACCTGCGCAATCTCGAGTCGGAAAACATCGTCGCCCTGTGCGACGTCGACCCGGGCTACGCGGCGAAAACCATCGCTCGGTACCCGAACGCGCGGGTCTGGACCGACTATCGCGAGATGCTGGAGCAGCAGAAGGACATCGATGCGGTGATGATCGCCACACCCGATCACACGCATGCGGTGATCGCCATGGCGGCGATTCAGGCGGGCAAACACGTCTTTTGCCAGAAGCCGCTCTGCCACGACCTCTACGAGGCGCGCACGCTGGCCAAGGCTGCCGCCGCCTCAAAGGTCGCGACCCAGATGGGCATCCAAGGCCACAGCGGGGAGGGCTTGCGCCTGATCTGCGAGTGGATCTGGTCCGGCGCGATTGGCGAAGTGCGCGAGGTCGACGCCTGGTGCTCGCTGACGTACTACCCGTGGGGACACAAGCCGTGGAGTTCAGCGTACGGTGCGGCGCGGCCGAAGGACACGCCGCCGCTGCCCGACAAGCTCAACTGGGATCTCTGGCTCGGGCCCGCTCCGGAGCGGCCCTATCACCGGGCGTATCATCCGATGACGTGGCGCTGCTGGTGGGACTTCGGCAACGGCATGATGGGAGACCGCGGTGCGCACACCCTCGATCCGGTGGTCTCGGCGCTCAAACTCGGCGCGCCGACCAGCGTCGAGGCGACCTCGACCGACCTGAATCCGGAGACGCACCCGATCGGCGCGATCGTCACCTTCCGTTTTCCGGCGCGGGGCGAGTTGCCGCCGGTGAAGCTCACCTGGTACGAAGGCACGCGCCCGCCGCGGCCGCCCGAGTTGGAGGACAGCCGTTCGATGCCAAAGGAGGGTGGGGCGCTGATCCGCGGATCGAAGGGCCTGATCATGTGCGGCGTGTACGGCGAGGGGCCGCGGCTGATCCCCGAGTCAGCGATGCAGGCCCTCGCACGCCCGCCAAAGTCGCTACCGCGCGTGGTCGGCACGCACGAGATGGACTGGGTCGACGCCGCCAAGGCCGGCCGGCAGCCCGGGGCGCACTTCGGTTACAGCGGTCCGCTCACCGAGACCTGCCTGCTCGGCAACATCGCCAAGCGCATGGATGCGCGTATCGAGTGGGACGCAGCGAATCTGCAAATCACCAACCTGCCCGAGGCGAACAAGTACGTCCGCGCCGAATACCGCCAGGGCTGGAGTTTGTAGGCCGGCGGATGACATTGAACCCTAACCGAACGCGGGCAAGTCACGTTGTCGAGGGGGACTTGGGCTCAACGTAACCTTCCCTCCGCCCTTCGGGCGACCGCTCCTGCCGCCTCTCCCGGGCCGATAGCATCCGTGCGCTGACGCGCCTGGGCTAATTTTGCGCGAAACAGCAACGCCGGCGTTGAAATCGCCCTCTACGGCGGCACCGTCATGATGGTCGAGAAGCTCCTGCCGGAGGTGCGCCATGGATAAGCCGGTCGGCCGACCTTGGCGAGGGCCGCGGAGTCTATTCGAGGTGGTGCGGGTCGCGCCCCCGGCGGGCTAACCGTAAAACCTACTCCGGTCTGCGGTGTTTCGTGCGGAATCCGGCGGGGGCAACTCCTGTCACGCGTTTGAACACCCGGCTGAAGTAGGCGCGATTCGGGAACCCGCACTCTTCGGCGATCGCGTCGAGCGTTTCGTCGGTCTGCAACAGCCGCCGCGCCGCCTCCCGCACGCGCATCTCGATCACATACTGGGCCGGTGTCGTGCCGAAGTGCCGGCGAAAGGCCCGGTTGAAACCGGCGACACTCAGGCCCGCCCGGCGTGCGAGTTCGGGCGCGAGCAGCTTGGTGCCGTACTGCCTTTCGATATATTGTCGCACCCGCAGCATCGGCTCCGGCACCGGCGGTTGCCAGCGCAGTTCCGGACGCGACAGCACGACCTGTAGCAGCGCGAGGCTGTTGCGGTAGATCGCATCGGTCGGATCCCATTTTTCATCGGCCGTGATGAGCGCCTGCAGGTCGCGGATGAGACACAGCTCGGTGTCGCGCGGCGGGAGCAGCATGGGCACGTCCTGCTCCGGGTGCGGCCGCTGGGTGAAGCTGAAAGCCAGCCAGAAGGTCGGCACGGGATTCCCGCCGAGACAGTGAAACAGGCAGTGCGGCGGGATCAGCAGGATGTGCTGCGGTGTCAGCTCAATGTCGCGCTCCCCGAAGAGCACACAGTGTCCGCGCTGGCGGTTGTAGTAGAGCCGCCAGAACGGGCTGAACACCGCCGGGAAGTTCCAGTCGTCGTTCGCGGGGAGAAAGCCGCTTTCATGCAGCGTGATGCCGGTGCGGCCCGGCTTGACGCCCAGCGGGTCGAACTCGATCCCCACTCCCGAATACGGCTGGTCGTAGGCCCCGCGGTTGACGTGCCCCTTGAGCGAATAGGACATAACTTTGACAGGATCGGGCATAGCCAGGACGCCCGTCAATCGGGTAAACTCATCCCATGAGCCGATCCGAGCGGACCCCTTTGCCTCGACACCAGCCGGTCTTCCGTCGCCATCCGCGGGGAACACTTGGGATGTTGATTCTGCTGCTCGTGGGTGGGCTTGCGTCGAATCCCTGCACCCTCGCAGTGGCGACGGAGGTGGCCGCGCTGCATCCGCGGCAGAGAGATTTCGCGACCTGGCGCTTCGGCCTCTTCCTGCATTTCAACGTCAGCACCTTTGCCGACAGCGAATGGGCCAACGGCCACGAGGACCCGGCCCTATTTGCGCCCACCGAGCTCGATTGCGGGCAGTGGGCGGATGCGGCCAAGGCCGCGGGCATGAGCTACGCCATCCTCACCGTCAAACACACCGGCGGTTGGTGTCTTGCTCCGTCGTGTGTGCTGGTCGCCAACAACGCGCACAATCTCCGGCAGAGCGATGTGCTGAGCTACGAGTGGCCGCTAACCCCGCAGGGAAAGGCCAGCAAGCTACACGGTCTGCCCGGTCACACCGGCATGCTGCCCCCGGACGGCAATCAGTCGCCCGCAGAGCTGTGCGACACCCTCCAGACCCAGGCCCGCTGGTTCTGGCACCCTGGGCTGGGCGATGCCGACCTGCAGAGCGTCGAGCGCATGGCCGAGACGTACCGGCTGTCTCGGGAACGCAACGCGAACTACCTTCTCAACGTCCCGCCCGATCGCGACGGGCTGATTCCGGAAAAATCCGTGCAGCGCCTGCGGGAACTCGGCCGCCTCGTGGGCGCAGCCCCGCGGTGACGCCGTGTTGACCCGCATGCCATGATCTTTCAGACCCAGCCAAACAGGCGGCCGGGCAAACCCAACCTTAAACACCTAGCTCACCCATGATCCCGCACAACGATTCCATCTTGGTTTCACTATCCCGCTTACGAACCATGATCAACCCCCGGTCGAACCCGCATTACTCCCTGCTGTCCTCCCGCCACTGGCGCCCGGCGCTGGCGGTTGCCCTCTGCCTGACGCTGGGCTGGAGCCTCCCGGCGCAGTCCGTGCCGAACGCGCCGAGTGCCGCGCCAGCGACAAAGACCGCGAGCGAGGCCGTCGTGCTGGACGCCTTCACCGTCAACACGTCGCGTGACGTCGGCTTCGTGGCCAAGGAGTCGCTCGCCGGCGGGCGCATCAACAGTGATCTGCGGGACACCCCCGCGTCCTATTCGGTGCTGACGAAGGAGTTTCTCGAGGCCCTGAATCTGAGCGACATGGTCGAGGCGCAGCAGTGGGCGCCCAACGTGGTGGCGACGCCCGATGACGGCGGTGATTCCATGTTCGGTGGCACGGGCATTTCCACCGTCCGCGGCATCGCGGCCAACGCGAGCCAGAAGAACTTCGACAGTTCCGCACCCTCGTTGCAGGGCGGCATGAACTACGATTCCTTCAATCTGGAGCGACTGGACTTCGCCCGCGGGCCCAACGCCATTCTCTTCGGGGCCGGCGGCATGGGTGGCACGACCAACGCCGTGGGCAAGCAGGCGCGGCTCAATCATCGCTCGACCAGCGTCGGGCTCGAGACGGGTTCGTGGTATCACAAACGCGTCACCTTCGATCACAACCAACCGCTCGGCCGCAAGGTGGCCCTGCGCCTCAACGCGGTGTGGCAGGACGGCCAGGGCTGGCAGGACTACACCTACACGAAGAAGTACGGCTTCGCGCCCGCAGTGACGACGGAGCTCACCCCCACGACTCGGCTGACGCTGGCCACTGAATACAGCGAGAGCCAGAGCCAGCAGCCATTCAGCTACATGACCGAGGCGATTTCGGCCTGGGACGGCGTCACCACTTACACGGGGCAGCAGACCGCCGAGCAGCGGCAGTTCGGCGGCTTCCGCTACACCGATAATTACTACGTCTTCAGCCCCAACCTCGCGACGAACAAGATCGTGAACTGGGGGCGTATGATGCGCACGGGCGGCGCCTCGACCAGTCCCACGACGGTCGCCGGCGTGGCCGTGCCGACGGGTTTTGCGAGCGTGAGTTATGATGGCACGCCGTTCCTGTGGCAGACCAACCGGCCCGCCAACATCTTTGACCGCGCCCTCGCCGGCGCCCGCGGCCTGGTCATCCCGTCGCTGGAGAAACCGCAGTTCTTCGACAGTGTCGGCAACGTGCAGCGACTGAAAAACGTGGCGCTGTATCTGGATCAGCGCATCGGCCGGCATCTGTTGCTCCAGCTCTCGGCCAATCTCACGAAGCGCAAGTCGTGGGGCAACGTCGCGGAGTGGAGCAACACGAGCCGCGTCTACATCGACATCAACCGTGTGCTGCCCACGGGCGAGCCCAACCCCAACCTGCTCGTGCCGTACATTGAGGGCACCTCCCTGGAGCAGAACCAGCAGTTGATTACCTCGCAGAGCCTGCGCGCCTCGCTGGCCTACGTGCGGAACTTCAAGTGGGTCGATCTCAAGTTCAACCTCATCGGCGCCAACGAGACGAACGAGAACGAGGCCACGAAGCCCTTGTACGTGCTGCCATTGTCGGCCGATGCGCGGCGCTGGGGGGCCGTGCTCTCGGATACCTACAAACTCAATTACCGGCTCTACGCCAATTCCCCGACGCGGGAGCTCAACACGGCCCTGGGGCCCGTCAGCGTGATCGACCCGATCACGAACACCACCCGCGAGGTCACGCCACGCTGGGTGATGAACCTGGGCCGGCCCGACTCCGTGCAGTTCCGCGATCAGGAGACCCAGAACCTGATCGCCGCCTCGACGATGTCCTTCTTCAAGAAGCGCCTCATCCTGTTGGGGGCCAGCCGCTGGGATACGTTTGAGCGGGGCATCAAGTACTCGCGGTGGGCCATGGATTACCCGGCGGACTACCAGGATCCGATGAGCGTCTTCTACCGGCCCGAGGCGCCGGACGACTACTTCAAGCTCACCTATCAAACCAAGAGCACGGCCGGCGTGGTCACCAACGCGACGCCCCTGCCCGCGACCACGCGGCCCCGCACCGACGGCGTGCCGCAGGCGCAGTACGCGAACGACCGCTTCCGCGACGACTTCAACCCGCCCAGGCAGAAGCAAAGCAAGCCGACGACCTCGCTGGGGGGCATCGTCAACCTCACCGAGGTGTTCTCGGTCTGGGCCAGCGCCTCGCAGAGCTTCAGCCCGGTCGATGGCAATCTCACCTTGTTGGACTATTCCATTCCGCCGCCGGCGGCGTCCAAGGGACTCGACTACGGCCTGCGCCTCAACCTGCTCCAGGGCCGCGTGGTGGTGAATCTCAGTCGTTACGAGAGCACGGAAAAGGGCGTGCCCTTCCGCAACAACGCCACGCCGCAGATGAACGACATCAGCAACGTCAACGTGCTCGGCGACAATTCCACTGGCGGCCGCAACAACCGCGGCATGCAGCCGGTGCCGACCGACTACTACGACACCCGCGATTACCGCGCCGAGGGCTACGAACTGGAGATCGTCGGCAACCTCACCTCCAATTGGCGGTTAACCGCCAACGGGTCGCTCGCCGACGCCAAACAGGAGAACGCCTACGCGGAACTGCGGCGGTTCGTGGCGACCAACGACACGCTGATGCGGCAGATCCTCGCCGATGCCGGCGTGACAATCGACTCCAACAATTTTGCCACGCTCACGACGACCGGCTCCCCGGACGGCAACAGCGGCGCCAATGCCTGGAACAACCTCCAGAATTTTCTGCGCAACGTCGTGTCGGGATCGCAGCACGTGAACCGGTCCACGCCGTACACCGTGAATCTGTTCACCGACTACCGAGTCAGCCGCGAGAAGCTGAAGGGGCTGCGCTTGGGCTTTGGGATGCAGTTCCGCGGCCCGCAGGTGATCGGCTATCGCGGCGCGGATACGATCGTCGATCCCGCCAATGCGGCCCGCGCGATCGACGACCCCGCCCGCGATGCCTATACGGTGGTGCGCGCCCAGTCCTACTACACGGGCGTTGCCACTGTCGGCTACCCGGTGAAGGTGCTGGAGCGGCGGATCGATCTGAATCTCTCGATCTCCAATCTCTTCAATTACCGCGACGTGCAGTACATCGGCACGACGATGCGCCCGCCCGAGGGCAACGTGCTTTCGCCGGCGCGCGTGGCGACCCCGCACACCTTCAGCATCATTGCCCCGCGCGGCTTCAAGCTCGCGGCAAGGTACTCATTTTAGGACGGGAGGGCGAAAACTAAATGAACAAACTCAGCCCTCTCATCCTCCTCGCCCTGCTCCCGGCGACGTTCCCGGTGGCGGGGGCCGATGCGCTGGCGCCACTCGATGTGCGCGAAGTCAAAGTCGGCGGCGAAATCGGGCGACGCATCGCCATCACCGTCGCCAACAACCTGCTGAAACTCGACGTCGACGCCGACTTTCTGCGGCCCTTCACGGAATCGCCGCGCACCGGGAAGTTTATCGGTCTCGGCATGATGCTCGACTCCGTAGTGAAATTCGCCGCCCACACGGGCGACCCGCAGGTGATCGCGTTGAAGCGACATCTCGTTGCCAAGATCCTCGCGGCGCAGGAGGCCGACGGTTACATCGGCACGCTCGAGCCGGCGAAACGTATCCAGACGCTTTGGGACGTGCATGAGCTGGGCTACCTCATCTGGGCGTTGCTCGAGGACCACCGGCATTTCGGCGCAGCGCCGTCGCTCACCGCCGCGCGCCAAGCGGCTGATTACCTCATCAAGCACTGGTCGGTGCTGCCGCCGGACTGGGGGCGCGGCGCGGAGGTCGCGCCGCACGTCGCGTTCACCGGCATCGAGCGCACGATGCTCGCGCTGCACCGCGCCACCGGCGACGCGGCGTATCTCCGGTTCGTCACCCAGACGCGCGCGTTGCCGGAGTGGGACCTCGGCGTCGTGATCGGTCGCCGGCAGGGCATCGAAGGCCATGTCTATGCGTACATGGCGCGGGGTCTCGCCCAACTCGAACTCCACCGGCTCCAGCCGTCGGCGCGCCTGCTCGGACCGGCGCAACGCGCGCTCGATTTCATGACGCGCCACGACGGCGCGCTGCTCACCGGCAGCGCCGGCCAGTGTGAAATCTGGAACGACGACCAGGACGCCCGCGGCGACGTGGGTGAATCGTGCGCCCTGGCGTATCAGCTCCGCGTGTACGACAGCCTGCTCCGCCTCAATGCCGACCCGCGCATGGGCGACCTGATGGAACGTACGATCTTCAACGCGCTGTTCGCCTCGCAATCACCCGATGGCCGGCGGCTGCGTTACTTCGCGCCGCTGGAGGGCAACCGCGTCTATTGGAAGACCGACACCTATTGTTGCCCATGCAACTTCCGGCGCATCATCGCCGAACTGCCGGCGTTCGTGTTTTACCGCGCCAGTGACGGCGTCGCGGTGAACCTGTACGCGCCGGCGCGGGCGACCATCAATGCCGTCACCTTCCGCCAGGAAACCGACTACCCGAATTCCGGTCGCGTCCGGCTCGCCGTGTCGCCCGAAAAACCCACGGTCTTCACGTTGCGCCTGCGGATTCCGTCGTGGGCGGCGCGGGCGAGCGTGACCGTCAACGGCCAGCCGGCGCGCGGCGCGGTCAAACCGGGGGCGTTCTTCGAGGTGCGACGCGAGTGGAGACCGGGCGACGAGGTTGGGTTGGAGATGCCGATGGCATGGCGGCTCGTGAAAGGACGCCAGCGCCAAGCCGGGCGGGTCGCCGTGATGCGTGGCCCGCAGGTGTTCTGTCTGGATCCGGCGCAGCACCCGGCGCTCGCCAAGCTCGACGGCACCGAGCTCGGTTATCTCGCGATCAATCCGGACTCGCTCGGCGAGCCGGTGCGCAACACGGCCGTGCGCCCCGACGGGCTGGGCGGTGGCGTGCAGATGTGGAAAGCCGGTTTCGGGCTGGGCCAGAAAGCCGACTACGAACTGACGCTGACGGAATTTCCCAATGCCGAAGGCAAGGCGACCTATTTTCGCCTCCGCGACTACCGCGTCGCCGTGGACGACGAACTGTTCTCCGGCCGATGAAACCCGGCGCGCCCCGTCCTCCCCTATGAAACTCCTCCACATCGCCCTCCTCCTGCTGCCCCTCGCTGCCGGACTTGTCTCCGTTCGCAGCCAACCGGCACCGGCCGCTCCCGCCGCCGGGTCCGTCGCGCCGGCCGGTTTTGTGAACGCCGCGCACTTCGGCTTTTCGCCCGACACCAGCGGACTGGAAAACATGAAGGCGCTGCAGCGCGCGGTGGACCAGACGGGCACGATCATCGTGAGCCAGCCCGGCACCTACAAGGTCGCCGGCACCGTTTTCCTCAGCAGCCATACGTCGCTGATCTTTGGCCACAACGTCTTCCTGAAAAAAATCGACGAGCAGGGCGCGTTCTCGCACGTGCTGCTCAACAAGGGCGCGCTGACCAAGACCTACGACGAGCACATCTCCGTGGAGGGCCTGTCGATCATCGTCAACGGCATGGATGTGAGGAAATTCCTTGTGTACGGGCTGCACGGCCAGCTCGCGTTTTTCTACGTGAAGGACCTGCGCATCGAACGCTTCCGCTGCCTCGACATCGGCAAGTTGCAGTACGGGATCCATGTCTGCACCTTCGAGGACATCGTCATCAACGACGTCATCCTGCAGGGCGACAAGGACGGCGTGCACCTCGGCCGGGGCAAGCGCTTCACGATCAGCCGCGGCACGTTCCGGACCTACGATGACGCCGTCGCCCTCAACGCCCACGACTACGATGTCGGCAACCCCGAGCTGGGCTGGATCGAGGACGGCGTGGTGGAAAACTGTCACGACCTTGCCGACGGGAAGAAACCCGTGGGTTACTTTTGCCGCATTCTGGCCGGAGCCTGGATTGACTGGCAGGCGGGAATGGAAGTCCAGAAATCGGATACAGTGGTCGCCCACGGCCGGCTCTACCGCGTCTTCGGCAGTCCGGACGGCAAGCGGTACCCGTCCACCACCCAGCCCGCCCACGCGAGCGGCTCGCAGGTGCTCGACGGCATCACCTGGGTCGTCGTGCAAAACGACGTGACCTACACCGCGGGCGTGCGGAACGTCGTCTTCCGGGACATCTTCCTCGGGAAGCCGCGCATCGGCTTCTCGGTGCACTTCGACAACGATCGGTTCAGCCGTTCCTATTACCCGGGGGCGAAGGTCCCGCAACAGGAGCAGCTGACCTTCGACAACATCCGGGTCCTCCATGACCAGAGGAAGGAGTTCCTCTCCATCGGCACCCCGGTCGATGTGTTGACGATCGCGAACTGCAGTTTCCGCAACAGCCGGATCGATTTCCACGGCAACAAGGCGATGCCCGACTATGGCCGGACCAAGATCAATCTTTACGGCTGCGTGTTCAACCAGCCGGGGACGATGGATCTCCTGATGAACAGCGTGCCGAACAAGGAGATCGTGCTGAAGACCTCCTCGAACCTGGAGTTCCACGATGACTTTTCCGCCAAGGTGTCGCCCGGCCCGGGCAGGATCACGGTGGACTCGGATCTGACGGGATTGAAGCGGTAGCGCTCCGGTCCCTCGACCCGCGGCGTGATCAAACGAGGGTCAACCCGCTGTTTGCTACTCGCCCTTGGAATAGCGATCAGCGGGTTGACCCCGTGGACTCTCCGCTCCCCGCCCTCTGCACCGTCGGCCACTTGGGCACGCGCCACGAATCCGCCGATTGACGCTGCCACGTATTCGCGTTTGATTTCCGCCATGCCGTTGACGCTCGAACAAATTGTCGAAGAGACGCGCAAGCTCCCGCCCGAGCAGTTGCCCGAGTTGCTCGAGCGCATCACGCTCGCCGCTCACGGGCCCCTTGATCCAAAGATCGAACAGAAGTGGACCGCCACCGCGACGCGCCGCCTCGCCGAGATGGAAAACGGCACGGTCAAGCCCGTCCCCGGGCACATCACGTCGGCGCGTATTCGGAAGATCGTCGGCCGGTAAAGCCACACGCCCTCCACCCCGAGACCGACCAAGAATACGCCGAGGCCGCGCAGCATTACGCCGCCATCAGCCCAGAACTCGGCGGCCGGTTCTACGACGAGATTGAGCGCCTGATTGCTGAGGTCTGCGCGCGACCGCAAACCTTCCGCCAAATCAGCCCACCCGTCCGTCGCCACTTCACCCGCGAGTTTCCCTACGGCATCCTCTACGTCGAGCGCCCGGCCGACATTTGGATTCTCGCCGTCATGCCCCTCCACCGCGAGCCGAACTACTGGGTTCACCGCCTTGGTTGAAAAAGGGATCAACCCAGGGGGATCAAATGGCCGTCTGCCGGTTTGACAACGCGGGTTTGGAAAGCAGCGTTTGCACGAACATGGACGCCGATCAAATCAAGGAGCGGTTACATGCTGCGCCCTTCCGGCCGTTTGCGATCGTCCTGCCAAGTGACCGTACGATTCGTGTTCCGCATCCGGATTTCGTCTCGATTGCGCCCAACCGGCGGACGTTGATAGTGTGGAAGGAAAACGGCGGCGGGCAGATCGTCGATGTCGATGCGATCATTGAGCTGCGGACCGGGCGGGTGAGCACGCGCTGAAAGCCGATCGAGCACCGGGTAGAGGCCGTCTGCCGATCTGACCACGCTGGTTTGGACGGCAGCGTTTGCGACACCTTGACGCCGAAAGGCGCGCCTACATTTCCCAGAATTCCGGCAAAGGCACGGCCAAGAAGCGCGGATCGCCAAGTTTGACCGTGTGCGCATGTTCCATGCCAGCGCCTCGGCCTGGATTGAACGAAGTGGCAGACCGGCCGGTTGTTCGAGGCGCGGGTTTTCTTCGGCCTGGAGACACGGCGCACGAATCAGACACAACTTCGCGCGGATCCGGCATAGCCAAACGCCCGGCGGATCCGTTATGATGCGCGAGTTGGCGTGGTCGATTGTCCCGACCGCGCCGCATTTTTCCCATGAGCATGTTCGACACCGTCGGCAAGAGCGCGGAGACCGCCGCGCGCAAGCCCAACACCCTGCGCAAACTCGAGCGCATGAACCAGGCGCTGCGTCACGAGGAGCCGGACTGCGTGCCGATCAGTGATTTCTTCTGGGGCGGCTTCACGCGCCGCTGGCGGCAGGAGCTTGGCCTGCCCGACGACGCGAATCCGTATTATCACTACGACCTCGATTGGATCGTCACGGTGCCAAACATGGACCCGTGGATCCGGCCCTTCGAGACGCTCAGCGAGACGGCGGAGGAGGTGACGGTGAAGACCGGTTTCGGCGCGATCATGCACAAGCATTTCTCCTATCCGATGCCGGAGATGCGCGCCTGGGAGACGGACACGTTTGAGAAACTCCAGGGCGCGCAGTTCGATCCGCCGGACGACCCGCGGCGCTTCTTCAGCGCGGGGGACAATCAGATCGCGGGCGTGGGCGATGGGTTCGCCCGCAACTCGCCTGCGTGGATCGAGACGGTCAAGTCGCTCCGGCCCGATTTTCCCGTGTATGGCAGCATGATCGAGGTGAGTGAGTGCCTTACGCGGCTCATCGGCCAGGAAAACGCGTTATTGTGGATGGGCGAGTATCCGGAGGAGATGGGGGCAGTGATTAACCGGATCGGCGCGCATCATCTGGCGATGGCCAAGGCCGAGATCGCCGCGGGCGCGGGGCTGCTCGACGGTTTCGTGATCTGGGGCGATGTCGCCTACAAGAAGAGCATGCTCTTTTCGCCGGTCTACTGGCGCGAGTATTTCAAGCCCTGGGTCGCGCAGATCGCCGGGGCGGCGCACGCCGCCGGCCTGCCGGTGATCTATCACGGCTGCGGCAACGTGAAGGCAATCTTCCCCGACTACATCGAGATCGGCATCGATGCCTACAATCCGCTCGAGGTGAAGGCCGGCATGGATGCGGTGGAGTTGCGCCGGCAGTACGGGCACCGCATCGGCTTCTGCGGCAACAGCGACATGCAGGTGTGGGAGAGCGGCGATCGCGCGGCGATCATGCGCGAGGTCCTGCGCAAGCTCAACGCGGCCAAGGGGGGCGGGATGATCTTCCAGTCGGACCACTCCGTGAGCAGCAGTGTGTCGGGCGCGACCTACGACTACATCGTGCAGCTGGTGCGCGAGTACGGGCGCTATCCGCTCGAACTCGGCGAGTTCGACGAAACCTTATGAAAGCCCGCTGGCGTTTCCCATCATGGCAACTGCGGGGTGCGGCTCTCGGGCTCGCGATCTCCGCTCTCGCCGGTGCGGCCGAGCTGCCCCGGCCGGTCTACGTGGTGTCGAACTTCCATCCGGCGAGCTGCGGCTGGCTCACCGACTGGTCGACCGAGCGCAACTACTGCGCCAACTCCTACTTCGATCATCTCGACCGCGTGCGCGATGATCCGGCGTACAGTTTTGCCCTCTCCGAGTGCAACAACTTGATCGCGATGCTGAACTTCCGGCCCGAGCGCGCGGCGGAACTCAAGCAGCGGATTCGCGAGGGGCGCGTTGAGCTCTGCAACGCCTTTTTCCTCGAGCCGACGATCAACCTCTCCGGGGGCGAGGCGTTGGTGAAATGCGGCGTGGAGGGACTGCGCTGGCAGCAGGCCATCTTCGGCGTGCGGCCGCGGCTCGCCTGGATGATCGATGTGACCGGCGTTCACGAGCAGATGGCGCAGATTGCGGCGGGGCTCGGGCTCGACGGCTTCGCCTACTGCCGGCATAACCCGACGGGCAGTGTCATCCACTGGGCCGAGTCTCCCGACGGCACGCGCGCGCTGGCGGTGTCCCCGGGCCGCTACGCCGACTGGTCTCCCGTTTTCAAGTCGACGACGCCGCTCAGCGAAAAACAGCTCGCGGAGCTGCGGGCGGACCTGCAGTGGCGGGCCGATCCGACGCCACTCACGCCCGAGGAGATCCAAAAGAATGCCCGTCCTTCCGGCGGCGAACCCCGGCGCTCCCCGCCTGGCGCTCCGCTGCTGCTCTTCGGCGGCAGTGCCGACTACAGCCTGGCTCCGCTCCACAAGCCATATCCCGGAGAATTTCTGCGACAATTCCGGCAGACGGCGCCGGAGTTCGATGTCCAGTTCGCCACGTCGGCCCGCTACCTCGATGCGCTGTGGCCGGGCATTCGTTCCGGGGCGTTCCGGCTGCCGGTGATGCGCGGCGGCACGCTCTTCAACTACAACGCGTTTTGGATCCAGAATCCGCGCGTCAAGGCCTGGTTCCGCCGATGCGAGCAACAGTTGCAGGCGGCCGAGATGCTCGCCACGGCCGCCAGCCTGCGCGGTGCCTACGTGTATCCCACGCAGGCGCTCTATCACGCCTGGCTGCTCCTCTGCCTGAACATGGACCGCAACACGCTGTGGGGCGCGGCGGGTGGCATGGTCTTCGAACACGAACGCAGCTGGGACGCCCGCGACCGTTTCGAATGGGTGGAGAAGAGGGCGCGCGAGATCGCCACCGCTGCCACGCGATCCCTCCTGGGTGCCGGCACCAACACCGTGGCCTTCAATCCCCTCAACTGGCGGCGACAGGATATGCCCACGTTGGCAGGCGGTGCCTTCGGTGCGGCATCCGCGCCGGAAGCCACGAAAGAGGCCACGCTGCCGGCGGTGATTGAGACGAAGCACTACACGGTGCGCCTCGATCCCAGCACGGCTGCGCTTCTCAGTCTCAAGTTTCGGCCCGACGGACGCGAGATGCTCGGTGGCCCGGCCAATGTCGTCGTGGCGGAGCAGCCGAAGAAGAAGGCCGGCAGTCCGGCCGACCACATGGTGGACCGGCCCGAGCGGGAGCGCGTGGCCGACTCGAACCAGCCCGCGGTGCGCCTCAGTGTCCGCGAAAGTGCGGACGCCGTGGTGGTGGAAGCGGAATCGACCTTTGTTGGCGGCGGGCGCCTGCGCCGGAGCATGACCTTCCATCGCGCGCATCCCCGGATCGACTGCGAGACCGAGCTCAACGATCTCCCCGATCGCACGGTGGTCGTGGCCGAATTTCCGTTGGCGGAGCCGGTGCGCGAAGTGCGGCGCGGCATTCCGTACGGGTTCGCGCATGCCGCCTGGGCGACACCTAACCCGGCGTTGTCCGGCTTCAGTAAAGGGATCACGCCGGCCGTGCGCTGGTCGCATTATCAGATGGCCGGCGGCGGGCTGGCGCTGCTGGACCAGGGCCTCAGCGGCCGCGAGATCAACGACCGCACGGCGGTCATTTACCTCTACAACGCGGCCGAGAAATATCGCGGGCACCCCAACTCCTGGCTGAGTGGAGCGGGACGCCATGTCGTGCGCTACGCCCTGGTCGCGCACGCCGGGGACTTCACGACGGCGCGCGTGCCACAGCTCGCGTGGGAGTTTAACCAACCGCTCATCGTGGTCGACGGCTGTGCCGCGACGAAGCCGCGGTCTTTCCTGCAGACCAGCGACAACGTAATCGTCGAAGCCCTGCGCCGCGAGGGCGGCGAGATCGAGCTGCGATTGGCGGAGTGCCTCGGGCGCGGCGGCGAGGCCAGCGTGATGCTCGATCTTACGCACCGCGGCGCGGCATTGACAGACCTCGTGGGCGGCCGGCGGCAGCCGCTGCGCGGCGGGCCGAAATACACCTTCCCCATTCGCCCCCAGCAAATCGTGACTCTGCGCTTCACCACCGCGACAGCGGTGGCGGAAATCAAGGCTTTGACGGAGTGGGACGAACTCGTGCCGGAGGCGAAGCGCGCGGCACTGCGGCGTTATCTCCCCGGCGTGAAGGGCCATCCACCCGCCGGTGGCCAGTAATCGACTTTCATGGATCCCATCACCTCCAATCCCCTCCTCGGCGTGGCGCTGCACGCTGTCGGGGCGTTCTTTGCCGCGACGTGTTATACACCGCAGAAGCAGGTCAAGCGCTGGTCCTGGCAGACCTACTGGCTCACGCAGGCGGCGTTCTGCTGGTTCCTGCTGCCGATCGTCGGGGCGATGGCGACGATTCCCGATCTGGCGGCCGTGCTGCGCGAGGCGCCGCGCGGGGCGATGCTGCAATCGTTTCTGCTCGGTGCGGCCTACGGCATCGGCGGCACGGCGTTTGGCGTGTCGATTCGCTACATCGGTTTCTCGCTCACCTACGCGATCGCGGTCGGCCTCTCCAGCGTGTTGGGAACTCTGATACCCCCGATCGTCAAGGGCACACTGGGAACCACGCTCGACAAGACCGGCGCGGGTTGGATCGTGGCCGGCATCGTGGTGGGCGCGATCGGCATCGCCGGCGCCGGTTGGGCGGGTCGCTTGAAGGAGAACGACCTCACCGCCCAGGACACGAAGGGTGAATTCTCCCTCGCCAAGGGTCTCGCGCTCTCGCTGCTGGCGGGTGTGCTCTCGGCCGTGTACGGTTTTGCGCTCGAGGCGGGTGAGCCGATCGCCGACGTGGCCTCGGCACACGGCGCCGGCGTGTGGCGCGGCAATGTGGTCTACATTTTTTCCAACACGGGGGCCTTCCTGACCACGGCGATCTACTGCCTGTATCTCCACCGCAAGCACCGGACACTGGGCGAAATTGTCGAGCTCCCCGCGGGTCCGGAGGAGGCGCGACTGCCGGTGAACTGGGCGATGGCGATCATCACGGGGCTCTTCTGGTACGGCCAATTCTTCTTCTACAACCTCGGCCATGTGCGCATGGGCACCTACAAGTTCACCAGCTGGGCGATCCACATGATCATGCTCGTGCTCTTCAGCAACGTCGTGGGCATCGCCCTGAGCGAGTGGCGCACCTGCCGCCGTCTAACTCACACCACGATCGGCGCCGCGCTGGCCGTACTCGTCGGTGCGGTGTTGCTTCTCACCTACGGCAATTACCTCGGCGATCTCGCCCCCAAATGAACCTCCCGCCATGAAAAGATACGGTTCCGTCATCGGCCTCCGCCCCGACAAGATCGAAGAATACAAGCGGCTGCACGCCGCCGTCTGGCCCGACGTGCTGGCGATGATTCGCCAGTGCCACATCCAAAACTACTCCATCTACCTGCGCCAACTCGACGACGGGCAGCATTATCTGTTCAGCTATTTCGAGTATACCGGAACGGACTTCGCCGCCGACATGGCCCGGATGGCCGCCGATCCCACGACGCAAAAATGGTGGGCGGTCTGCAAACCCTGCCAGCAACCGCTCGCCGGCCGCGCCGCCCACGAGTGGTGGGCCGACATGGAAGAAGTGTTCCACCAGGACTGATCCGCGCGGCGGACGCGGCCGACCGGAGTCAAGCGCCACCCAGCGCGGCCCGCGCGGCGGCGAGCATCGTGGGGGCGGTTTGCGCAGCAGGGGCGCCGCTCCAGATTTCGAGGGACTTCGCGCCCTGATGGACGAGCATCGCGAGGCCGTTGGCGTGCGGCAGACCCAGCGTGGCGGCGGCGCGGAGGAGCGCGGTCTGCGGCGGGTTGTAGATCATGTCGAAGACGGCGGCCGGCTTCGGCAGCGTGGCGAGGTCGATGGGCAACGGGTCGTCGGGGCGGAGGTCGGCGCTGGTGGCGTTGATGACGAGGGCGCCCTCCGTCGCCAAGGCTTCGGAGGGCAGGCCCGCGGACGTTAGACTGTAGAGCAGGATGCCGTTCGCAATGGGCCTGAGCGTGGCCCATGAGCTGCCGCTCCGCCTCGATGTCGAGCAACGCGGGCAGCAAACCCGAATCACGCGCGTAGACTTCCGACCTGGCGGGCACCGAGCAACACGGTGACCGGAAACTCCCGGACCGATCGCAGGAAACGGGCCCGCCAGGTTGGCCGTGGCAAGATTTCGTCCATGAATAAAAGGAGTCCGTACCCATAATTCATGCGACAAGAATTGCGCCCTTCCCGCGTCGGACCTCGTCGATCCTCAGAACTCCGCCGCCCGGCTGGGACCGGGCATCGCAGCAGGCCGCCCCGGACACCCGTCGCTTGCATCATGCTGGGTGGCCTCGCAACCTGCCGGTATGCCCAAGCCGTCCCGCCGCCTCTCCCGGGCCGATATCATCCGTGCGCTGACGCGCTTGGGCGAACTTTGCGCGAAACAGCAAAGCCGCGTTGAAATCGCCGTCTACGGCGGCACCGTCATGATGCTCGCCTACGACTGCCGGGAAACCACCAAGGACATCGACGCCATCTTCCATCCCCCAGAGATCGTGGAGCCGTTTATCAAACAGGTGGCACGCGAGCAGAACCTGCCGGAGGATTGGATGAACAACGGCGTGGGTGCGTTTGTGGCCCGGCGGGAAACGCGGATCGCTTTTTCCCAGCTCCAGATCCCAGGCCTGGTGATCACCCGGCCCTCGGCCCAATACCTGCTCGCCATGAAATGCCGGGCGGGTCGGCTGCCGACGCCGTTCCGCGCCGGCGATCTGGCGGACATCAAGTTTCTGCTGCGCGCCCTATCGATCCGCTCCATGGCGGAGGTCGACAGGATTGCCGCCGAATACTATGGCACCGGCGCATTGGAGCCGGGGAAACGGTGGCTGATCGAAAAGCTCCTGCAGGAGGTGCGCCATGGTTGAGGCGACCCAGCGGGGTTGGCGACGACCGCGGAGCCTGTTTGAGGTCGTACGGGACGCGGAGACCACCGCGGACATCGGATGTAATCTCGCGGACTTCCTCGATCACGTAAATCTGCTCGCGAAGCAGCCGCGGGCGGCCGTTCGCGTAGCCGCGAGCCTGCGCACGGAACCGCCCCGGACGGGGGACGCCGTGCAGGACGCCTATCTCGCGGCCGTGGCTGCGCATCTGGCACACCGGCTGGGGCTGCGGGCGCCCGCGTGGACCGACAAGAAATACCGCCGGCTTGCCCACCCGTGGTTCGCGCTGCCCGATGCCTGGGCCCGCGCGACGCTGCTCCGTGATTCGCCGCCGGCTTTCCGGGAGCGGAATCTTTTTACGAGCGAAGACGCCCTCCATCGCGCGTAGCTTCCGAGCTCGGCCGCGCGGGGAATGCGCACGCCTGTCCGCCATGGGCTGGGCGGAGGTGGAAGCCGATTGTTGGAACGACAAGGCCATGTCGGGCGGACACGCGCGGCGCAGAACCGACGGCCCGATCCGCGCGTTGGCTGTAGTGATTGTATCGGATTGGGAGCGCGCGATCCTCCTCAGCCAAATTCCAGGCCTCTTCTTCCGACGTTGGGACGGGACCAAGGCAGGGAGCACCGCAGAGACCCAAGCCGATCGCAGAGAATATCCTCCGCTTTCCGACCTCTGCGACCTCCGCCGTCTCTGCGGTGCAACCCCTGACTTAGGAGAGATCTCGTTCGAGAAGACGCTGGGCGAGGTAGCCAGCTGAGTGTCGTTATTCTAACGACAAGACGCGCCACGCCACTCTACCGTATTATCAGGCTTCCCGATCCAAGAACCAATTCGCATGCCTGCTCCCTGCTGCTTCCGCCCGTCCTGGCTGAACCGGAGAATCGCCCCGCTCTTTTCCGCTCTGCTGCTCGCGTTGGCCGTGGCGTCCGCCGCCGAACCGCAGCCCGCCGGCTGGCCGCTGACCGAAGCGGAAACAAACTACGTCCTGCGTCCGGAGCACGAACGGCGGCCGGGCGCGGATGAGAAGAAACATCAGCCGGCCCTGTGGCCCGTCACTCCGTCCGCCGGGCATTGGGGCGGCACTCGCTGGCTGGAGTCCCACACGAAACTGGTGCAACACGTGCAGGCCAATCGCGGGCCGATCGACATCCTCCTGGTCGGCGACAGCATCACCCAGCAATGGGGGAGTGTGCTGGACGGCAAGCCGCTCAACGCTGCGTGGCAAAAACACTTTGGCCGCTACCAGACCATTAACCTCGGCATCGCCGGCGACAAAACGCAGAACGTGCTCTGGCGCCTCGACCACGGCGGGGTCGCCGGTCTCGAGCCGCGCCTCGTCGTTCTGCTCATCGGCAACAACAACATGTTTTTCACGCGGGAGACGGGCGTCGCCGCCGCCGCGCAGGGGGTCAAGGCGTGCGTCGCCAACCTTCGCGGCAGTTTCCCGCACGCGCCGCTGATCGCAGTGAAGATATTTCCAGCGCACGCGCCGGGGCACCCTTTCTACGAGGACATCAGGCAAACCAACGCCGCGATCGATGCGCTGCAACTTGCCCGCGACCCCCAGGTACAGGTGCTGGATCTCTGGCGCGAGACGACGGCGCCGGACGGCACGCTCAAACGGGGGCTCTTCCAATCGGACAATATCCACCTGACCCAGGACAGCGGCTACGAATTCTTCGCCGCCAAACTACAACCGCTCGTGGTGCGTCTCCTTTCCCTGTAAACTCACCCGACGGACGCCGTCCGTCGGACTGAAACCCGTTCGCCGGAAGCCCGGATTCTGACGAACCAACAACAAACATATATCACGCAGGCCCTCCGGACCGGGAGTGCGTGCGCATCTCTTTGCGCCACTGGTTCGGCGATACGCCGTAGGTGCGCTTGAATGCCGCGGAAAAGTGGAAGGGGGAACTGAAACCAAGCCGCGCGGCAATATCTTCGAGAGTGCTTTGGCTAGAAACGAGCATGCGCCGAGCCCGGCTCAAACGTAGGTGCAAGACATATCGCCACGGTGCGAAACCGGTGTGGTGCTGAAATTCCCGGCGAAAGTGAGAGTAGGCCATCCCGAGCTTCTTCGAGAGGGCCTGCACATTGACCGGCTCGGAAAAATGATCGGCGAGGTACCGTTCCGCGGCGACGACCGCACGTCGCGCTTGGGGCTGTTCCTCTTGGATCATCCCGATTCGCCGCCAGGCTGCGACTACAGCCAGCGCGTGGGCGGAGAGTTCGGGGTTGAATCCAGGGCCCGCGTCTCGGGCGATCGCATGCAACGCCTCCAGGGCCGCATCAAGTCCAGCGGCCGTGGCGCCAGAGCGCACGACGCTTTCTTTGGAGAACACTCCTTTGCGGAGTAACTCGGCGATGACGGGACCCTGCACCTCGACCCATGACTCGACCCAGCCAGTGGCAACGTTGGGGCGGTAGCGATGCCAGGTCCGCGGCAAGATCGCGAACACCGAATCCGAAACGAGCGGTTTGGCGCCACCCCCGCTCATCTCAAACGTACCGCTGCCGGAAACGATCAACACGATTTGCAGCGCCTCCAGGATGCGGCCGTGCTCCCAGGCAAAGTCGTGGTCGGTCGGGTGGTGGCCAGGCGGGTAACTGCTGCCGGGCTTGACATGCGTGAAGCCAGCGGCGGTCACGCCCAGTCCCCACGCCTTGATGTCGCGCGAGGGCGAAAAGTAACGAAAGTAGTCGGAATGGGGAAAGGGCATTTAGTATATGAAAATGATCAGTAACGCTATTCCAACGGCTGCATCAATCGTGTATTCTCAGCATTCAAGAAACCCCAAGATGCGCGCTGCCACCCCAGACAAAATTGAACCAAGGAGTTCTCCAATGCGTTTTTCTGCAATGTCCGCAGGGATGATTTCTCCCGCCGTCGCGCCCGTTCGGATCGGCCTGTTCGGCATCGGTCTGGATGCCTATTGGCCGCAGTTCCACGGGCTGAAGGAACGGCTCGAGGGTTATCTCGGGCGGGTCGAACAGAAGCTGGTGCGGCCGGGGGTGGAGGTGGTGAACCTTGGGTTGGTGGACACGCCCGATCGCGCGTACGCGGCTGGCCGGGAGTTTCGGCGCCAGGACGTCGACCTGATTTTCCTTCACGTCACGACCTACGCGCTCTCCTCGACAGTGCTGCCCGTGGTCCGACGGGCCAAAGTCCCGGTGATCGTCCTGAACCTGGCGCCGGAGCCGGCGATTGATTACGCGACCTTTAATGCCCTCGGCGACCGCACGCAGATGACGGGCGAATGGCTCGCTCACTGCGGGGCCTGTCCGGTCCCGGAGATCGCCAACGTTTTCAAGCGGGCCAACGTCTGCTTCCATCAGGTGACCGGCGTCATGGAGGGAGATCCGGTTTGCTGGAACGAAGTCGACCAGTGGGTGGAAGCGGCGCGCGTGGCGGCGGCGATGGCCGAAAACCGGCTCGGGCTCATGGGGCACTATTACAGCGGGATGCTCGATATCTATTCTGATGTTACCCTGCAGTGTGCGGTCTTTGGCACGCATATCGAGATGCTGGAGGTGGATGAACTCGCGGCCTTCCGTCGTGAAGTCACCGCACAGGCTGTGGCTGCACGCTGGCGCGAATTCCACGACGTCTTCGACGTGCAGTCGGATTGCGCTCGCGAGGATCTGGAGCAGGCGGCGTGTACCTCGGTCGCCTTGGATCGCCTGGTCGCGGAGCACCGACTCGGCTCCATGGCGTATTTCTACAAGGGTACGGGCGTCGCTGAAAACGAGGCCACCCTCGCCTCGATCATCCTCGGCACGACGCTCCTCACCGCGCGCGGTGTGCCCGTCGCCGGCGAGTATGAGGTGAAGAACGTGCAGGCGATGAAGATCCTCGACCTGTTCGGCGTGGGGGGCTCTTTCACCGAATACTACGCGATGGATTTCAACGACGACGTCGTCCTTATGGGCCACGACGGCCCGGGCCACATCGCGATCGCGCAGGGCAAGACCAAGGTGCGGCCGTTGAAAGTCTACCACGGCATGGTGGGCCGCGGGGTTTCTGTCGAGATGGCGGTGAAGCACGGCCCGGTGACGCTGCTTTCGGTCATCGAGGCGGGTGGGGGAAAACTGGCCCTGCTCTGTGCCGAGGCGGAGTCGGTGCCCGGCCCGATCCTCGAGATCGGCAACACCAACAGCCGCTACCGCTTCAGCTGCGGTGCGCGGGACTTTGTCACGCGCTGGAATTCGCACGGTCCCGCGCACCATTGTGCCGTCGGGGTCGGCCACCTCACGCCCCAACTCGAAAAACTAGGCGCGCTGCTCGGGATGCAGGTCGTGCGCGTGTGCTAGCGCACCGACGCTCTCCGCGTCCCCGTTCCGCGGCAATTCTCCCTAGTGGCCCGACTTTCTAACCCTTCCCAGATGAAACTCTACCAGTGGCTCATTCCGATCGTCTGCCTGTTTTCGCCGTTGTCCTCCGCCCCCGCGGTGGGACCGGTCCCGACGACTGGCCAATGCCCCAACCTCGTGTTCGTGTTCAGCGATCAACAGTCCTGGGACATGATGGGCTGTTACGGCAATGCCCAGGTCAAGACTCCGAACCTTGATCGGCTGGCGGCGCAGGGCGTGCGATTCAACCACTGCATCTCGAATGCCCCCATCTGCACGCCCTATCGGGGTTTGTTGCTGTCGGGCCAGCACCCGTTGAAGAGCGGCGCCTTCGAGAACGACGTGCGCATGCTGCCGGGTGAAGGCAAATATTTCGGTGAAGTGCTGCGCGACCAGGGGTATCGGATGGGGTATTACGGCAAATGGCATCTGTACGGCGGCAACCGGGATCGTCCGGTGCCTCCGGGACCCTACCGCTACGGATTCGATCACGAGTTCCTGACGAACAACTGTACCTTGGTCTACGACGCCGAGCGCGCCTACTACTGGGACGACCAGGGGATCAAGCAGGGCTATGGCGATTGGGAGCCCTATGCCCAAACCCGCCAGGCCATCGAGTTTATCGAGAAACACGCGGAGCGGCCTTTCGCCTTGTTTCTTTCCTGGCATCCGCCCCACAACTGGGGCGGCGGGCATGAAACCTACGCCGCCCCCGAGGACTGCCTCGCGCTTTACGATCCCGCCACATTGAAACTGCGGGACAACGTGGCCGATACGCCGCGCAACCGCCGCATCTATCAGGGACACATGGCGATGGTCACCAGCATCGACCGCGCATTCGGCTGGCTGATGGATGCGCTCCGGGCCCAGCGAATCGATGATCGCACCATCGTGGTGTTCACCTCGGACCACGGCGACACGCTCCACTCCCATGGGTTTGTACATAACAAGATGCGGCCGGAGCAGGAGTCCGTGCGCGTGCCGTTGCTCGTGCGCTATCCGCGGGTGCTGCGGCCGAGGGTGAGCGAGCTGCTCGTCGGCGCCCTCGACCTCATGCCGACCCTCCTTGGACTGATGCGGTTGCCGGTGCCTGCGACCTGCGATGGCCGCGAACTCGCCGCCGCCATCCTGGCCGAGCGGGACGACGCGGTCGACTCGGTGCCGCTGTTCCTCCCCCCGCTCGACTTCCGGGGCGTCTACACCCGGCGGCACACCTATACTTTCGACACCAGCGGAGGGACCACTTCGCTTTACCGGGAGATGTTCTTCTCGAAGCCGGACGGAATCAGCTGGAACTGCCTCTTCAACCGGGAGGCCGACCCGTCGGAAAAAGACAATCTCTTCAACTCCCCCCACCAGCCGGAACTTCGCGCCGAGCTGCACCGGAAGACCCTCGAGTGGATGCGAAAGTACGCCGACCAGGGGGTGCCTTACCAGGCGCTCATCGGCGCGGTCATCAGCGAGGGGGACCGGGAGGCCCGCCGGCAGCGCAATTGGAATGCCTTCACCGGCATCCTGAAAGGGCGTCCCCATGATCTTCTCCCTCAGGTGGCCGTCCCGGCGCAGCCCGGTCCCGCATCACCGCAAAACCGGCAGCCATGAAGCCCATGCTCCTCCCGACATACGATCTCTCGCGCGACACTTCCCACCTGCCGACCAGCCATGATCCTCGGGAGGGAGAACGACCGACAACGTACATGTCCGCCGGGGTGCGCAGGGCGGCGCTGGTCGCCCTGGGCCTGGCGGCCTTGTCGGTCCGCGGCCACGCGGATACGCTCGCGGCGCAGTTTGCGCAACCGCCGGATTCCGCCCGCCCCGGAGTGTATTGGTATTTCATGGATGGAAACCAAACCCGGGAGGGCATGACCGCCGACCTCGAGGCGATGCACCGGGCGGGCCTGCGCAAGGCCCTCCTTCTCGAGGTCAACATCGGCGTACCCCGCGGGCCGGTGGATTTCATGAGCGAAGCGTGGCAGGACAACTTTGCCCACGCCGTCCGCCTAGCCGACAAGTTGGGTATGGAGATAATTCTCGGTACCGGACCCGGCTGGTGCGGGGCGGGCGGTCCCTGGATCGCTCCCGCCCAGTCGATGCAGCACCTCCAGTCCAGTGTGGTGCAAGTCAAGGGTCCGGGTCGAATCAGCACGACTCTGCCGGTTCCCGGACCACGCAGGCCCTCGCCCTTTGCGGGGCTCTCGCGCGAGCTGACCGAGAAGCGGCAGGCCTGGCACACCGACGTCGCGGTGCTGGCCTTTCCGACCCCGGCCATGACGGCTCCCACCGACCAGCTGGACGTCAAGGCCCTCTACGATACGCAGCCCTATTCCATCTGGAAGCATGTACCCAGATATATCGAGTCATCGGCTGCATATCCGGAGCCGCCGCAGAACGCGGTCATCAACCCCGCCAAGATGCTCGATCTTTCCCCGCATCTGCGGAAGGACGGATCGCTCGACTGGGAAATTCCACCGGGCGAGTGGACCGTCATGCGGTTCGCCGCGCGCAGCACCGGCGCGACCACACGCCCCGCGCCTACGCCCGGACACGGCTTTGAATCCGACCGGTTCAACCCTGAGGCTTTCGCCTATCATTTCGAACAGTTCCACCGAAAGCTCATCGACAAGGTCGGCCACCGCCAGCCAGGCCGGGGATGGACGGCCTTGCATTTGGACAGTTGGGAATCCAGTGCGCAGAACTGGTCCGGCGCCTTCCGCGCGGAGTTCCAGCAGCGCCGGGGTTACGATCCACTGCCGTTCTTCCCCGCTTACAGCGGACGGGTGGTGAGCTCACGGGAGAAGACGGAGCGCTTCCTGTGGGATCTCCGCCAAACCGCTCAAGAACTGGTGATCCAGAACCACGCCCAGATGATCCGGCGGCTCGCCCACGAGAACGGCTTTTACTATTCCAGCCAATTCTACGACATGAACCCGGCCGGCGATCTGGATCTTGGCGCAGTGGCCGATGTCCCGTCCTGCGAATTCTGGTCCGGGACCATCGACACCGTGTACAGCTGCATCGAGGCGGCTTCGATCGCTCACACGCTGGGGCGCCCCGTAGTCCGGGCGGAGGCATTTACCGCCCATCCCAAGCACGGCTTTGTGGACTCCCCTGCTGGCATGAAGAACCAGACCGACTGGGCGTTGGCTATGGGCATCAACGATTTCATCATCCACACGTACCAGCACCAGCCGCTCGGAAGCGATGGCCCCAGGCCGGGAATGGCGATGGGACCCTATGGCGTCCAGTGGCACCGACATCAGACTTTTTGGCCGATGGTCGGCCCGTTCCACGAGTACATCGCCCGCTGCGGGCAGATGCTGCGTCAGGGAGTATCCGTCGCCGACATACTCTATCTCACGCCGGAGGGCGCGCCGCACATCTTCCTGCCGCCGGAGGATGCCATGCAAGGCACGGGACTGTTGCGCGAGAAAAAGGGATATGGATTCGATGCGGTCAGTCCGCGCATTCTCGCGTCTCGCTCTAAGGTCGAAGGGGGCCGCATTGCGTTTGCCGAGGGCAGTTCGTACCGTCTGCTGGTCCTGCCGACGTGGAAGACCATGACGCCGGAGTTACTCGCGACGATCGAGCAACTCGTACGGGACGGAGCCACCGTGATTGGCGCACCCCCGGGCAAATCGCCCAGCCTCTCCGGCTATCCGCAGTGTGATGAAAGAGTAAATACGTTGGCGCGCCGCATCTGGGGCGGAAGCGAGGTTCCGGCGCAAGTAACTGAGCGCAGGCTGGGCAAGGGTCGCATCGTCTGGGGCGGGGAGAGCACTGCGCCGGCCAGCGCCGACAAGATGTACCCCTCGTATGCTTCCACCGCCGCACTTTTGCAGGAGTGGGGCACACCGCCGGTCTTCGCCTCGGCGGGTCCAGTGCGTTGGCACCTGCGCCGCACGGCGGAGCGGGATATCTTTTTTGTGTCCAACCGCGAAGCCACCGCGGTGGAGACCAAATGTGCGTTCCGCACCGACGGTACGGCACCCGAACTGTGGGATCCCTTGACCGGCACCCACCGTTCGTTGCCGCAATTCACGATGGGCGGCGGTACGGTGGAGGTTCCATTGCGCTTTGCCGCACAGGGAAGCTATTTCGTGGTCTTTACGAGAGGAGGTGCCCGCCAGGCGGCCGCGTCGGGTGAAATGAACTTCGCGGAGGAGAGGATTCTCGGCCCACTCGCCGGCCCCTACGAGGTCACTTTCGATCCGGCCTGGGGCGGGCCGAAGGAGCGGATGGTCTTCCCAGAACTCACGGCGTGGAACCTGAGCGCCGAAGAGGGAATCAAGTACTACTCGGGAGAGGCGGTCTACCGAAAGAAATTCGATCGGCCAGCCGGGCTGCAGAACGACCGACAAGTGTTTATTGATCTGGGCGCCGTGCACAAGCTGGCACGGATCAAAATCAACGGCGTGGACTTGGGGATTGTATGGACGCCGCCGTTCCGGGTGGAGGTGACGGACAAGCTGCGCCCGGCGGGCAACGAGTTGGAAGTGACCGTGGTCAATACGTGGGCCAACCGCCTCATTGGCGACCAACAATCCCGGAACAAGGACGTCCTATGTCGCCACCGATTTCCTTGGACACGGGATAGTAAACCCGAAAGCCAATGAACCAGATGTCCAACCAACTAGTAACGAAGAGCGCAGACCAACCCTCCAGGCCGGAGCCCCCGGTGGCGGAGCCGAGC
>SXSC01000410.1 GCA_005792355.1 Opitutaceae bacterium | reverse complement strand
GCGTCAACCGCAACCGAAGGAATCAAACCGCTGGTCACAGAGGTCACTGAGGCCCGGCAGGAGGTCACAGAGAATACCACCGGAAAAGAACGCCCGCTCCTCCGCTCTGTGGCCTCTCTTTTCCCTCCGTGATCTCTGTGGCAAAAAATCGTCTCAACCAGGATCTATTGTGAAGTGGTCAATAATGTGGAGCTCCACATTAGCGATCGAAATGGATCAATAGTAGCCCACCGCGGCTCAGGGCCGCAACGCGCCAGAGGACGCGCAAGCCAAAGGCGCACGGGCAATCTTCACCACGGATTTCACGGATGGGCACGGATAAAGGCAGTCTTCATCCGGGATTGATCCGTGTAATCCGTGGTTGCTTGCCCGGAGCAACGCCCGTCGGAAAATCGTCGCAGACGTGCACGTGACGATTCGGACGGATATCAATCCTTGCATAAGTTCATGCACCTCGTCGAACCGTCTACGTGTTGTACTCCCAAGAATCGTCGGATTGAGGGTAGGAAGATTTTTTTGGTAAGAAGATTTTTCAAACCACGGAAAAAGATTTCGCTCTTTTCCGATGGTGGCGGGTTCCGTTTGCTCCGGCGCACTGCGCCCCAGAGGAAGCTCAACGACCAGCTAAGCAGAGGAAGCATTGGTTGTTCTCCGAAAAATCTTCCTCCCAAGAAAATCTTCCTACCTAAATTTCCGGTGGTGTTTTCGAGTCTTCCCGAGGCACCGGTGGCATCGATCTTTGCGGGAGTTCAAATGCGTCTTTGCACAAGAGCCAAAACCAGAATCCGTCAGTGATTAATTGGTTGAGCGTCCCTCGAAATGGCGCACGTACTTATGCAAAGACGGATAGCAGCCCACTCTGCTGTGAGTGAAGCGCCACGGTGCCCGAAATTCGTTGCTGCATTCGCCGCCCGAAAGTCGTCGAGCGCTGGGAGAATTCCGCGGAGAGCGTGAAGATTGCGGACTCAGGCCTTGAGCAGCCCGCGTTCGAAGCCGCGGGCGACCGCTTCGGCGCGATCGGCGGCTTGCAGCTTGGCCAGCAGCGCGCGCACGTGAGCCTTGGCGGTGTTTTCAGAAACACCCATCAGGCGGCCGATCTCCGCGTTGGTAAAACCCTGCCGCACCAAACCCAGCGTTTCCAGCTCCCGCCGGGAAATGGTGCCGCCCTCCTGCTCGACCGCCATCTGCTCGGCGACCGCCTTCCCGATCACCTGACCGCCGGCGTGCACTTTCCGGATCGCGGCCATGAGTTCCGCCGGGTGGACGGTTTTAGTGACGTAGCCGCAGGCGCCGGCGGCGAGCGCATGGCGCACCTCCTCGGGCGCCTCCGAAGAGGTCAGGATCAGCACCCGCGCGGCTGGAAACTCCCGCCGCAAGCGCTGCAACGTCTCGATCCCATCGATGCCGGGCATGCAGAGATCCAGCAGCAAAACGTCCGGTTGGTGCTTCCGGTAGAGCGCGAGCGCGACCTCGCCATCGTCGCCTTCCGCGACCACCTGCATCCCCGGCTCAAAGCTCAAGACGTTGGCCAGACCAGCGCGGAGCACGACGTGATCGTCCACCAAGATCAGGCGGATGGAAGAGGGGTTGGGCAAGGGAGGCACCGGAGAATTTGGACGGCGGAGCATAACGAAAGCGGCGGAGGGAGGCAATTGCCCGATCGGGTAGTTGGGCGGAGAGGACGTGTCTGCAAGGGGACGGCTGCCTTCGCGGGGCCCAAGGAGCGGCGGTTTGCAACCGCCGGCAGCGGTGCTTGGAAAAGCGCCGATCCGTTCGGACTCGACCCGTGAAACGTGCCGCCATTCGGGAAATGCACCTGGGCGGAGATCAGGCAACGGTTTCGTCGTAGGAACGCAAAGGCACTTCAATCCGGACGGTCGTGCCGTGGCCGGGTGCGCTCTCGATCCGGAGTGTGCCATCGAGCCGTGCGATGCGTTCGCGCATGCCGACGAGCCCGAAGTGACCGCGATTCGCGCCGGCCTCCTGTCCGGGGGTGAAGCCCACGCCGTCGTCGTGGATGATCAGCACAATCCAATTGGGTTTTTCCGCGGGCCGGGCCTCGAGCGTGATCGCGTGTGGCGAGCCGTGCTTGAGGGCGTTGTGCAGCGCTTCCTGCGCGGCGAGCACGAGATTGCCGGCGACGAAGTCGGGCACATGCGAGAGATCGCCATCCGTGCGCAATTCGATGTGCACCGGGTGGCCGGCTCCCGCGCGCTCCGCCACGGCGCTCAACGCCTCGGGCAGGCCCTTCCCGTGAAGCGGCAGGCTGCGCAGCGCCCACACCGAACTGCGCAATTCTTTCACCGCGTGATCCAGGATCCGCCGGGTCACCGCCAGGTGAACCAGCGGTTTGCCGTCCCGGCCCGGCAACGCGGCTTCGGCCTCGCAGGCGCCGATTTGGAAACCGATGCCGCCCATCGTCTGGAGCAGCGTGTCGTGCAGATTCGCGGCGAGCCGGTTGCGCTCGCGCAACGTCGCTTGAAATTCCACCGCGGCATCCCGGCGCGCACTCATCTCGGTGGCGAGCTGCTGGGTCTTGCGTCGCACCTGCCGCCGGAGTTGCCACGCCCAGATCAAAGCGGCGCCAAGTCCGATCACCACCACCGCCACCGCGCCAAGGAGACGTTCGGGGGTCCACCAGGAGGGCGCGCTCACCACGGCGATATCTGCAGCGCTGCGCAGCACAAGCTCGAGGCGGGTCGGCATCAGTGAAAGGCGGGGTGCGGCCACGGGCGTGTATTCCAATTGCACGATCCCCGTCACCTCCAACTCGCTACCCGGCCGCAGGGCGTCGATGGCGTGCATGTCGCCTTCGTGCAGGAGCGCGCTCAGGATCGTCTCGCCGTGCTGCAACGTGAGGCGCCGCCACGGTTGCTTGGCATCGGGTGCGGCTTGCACGGCGAGCAAACCGGCGCGAAAGCGAATGAGATGGCCGTCGAAATCGTGCGGTTGGGCCAGCCGGTAGGTGTTCATCGCGAGTTGATTCAAGGCGATGATCTCCTCCGGGCTGATGTCCACTGCGTCGGGCGCGGTCTCGGTCCCGACCTTGCGCACCTGCGCCTCGACGAGCATGCCCACGTAGCGTGTCATGTTGACGAAGCCGGCGGCCTCGACGCGGTCTCCGACTTGGAATCGCTCGCCGGAGCGCGTTTCCACCCGCACCGCGCTGCCGCCATCATACAGGTAGAGAAATTTACCCGGCAGAGAAAAAGTCACGGTGCCGATCACGCGCAACCGGTGTGGTCCCGTAGGCTCGGGCCGATAGGGCAGCAACCGACTGAGCGGGACGAGCGGGGCGGCGAAGGCCGGGGTCGCGGGCACTTCGACCACCAACTCGCCAACTTGGTTGCTGAAGATGCGCGGCATCGTGAGTTCTCCGCGCGAATTCACGCGAGTGACCGCGACGCCCGTCACGCGCACCTCGGCGTCCACCAGCGCCGCCGGATCGGCCACGGCACTTTCGGGCACTTCAGCGGTGAACCGACCGGGGTTCGCATTGAACTCCAACAACCAGCCCGTTTCGGCCCGTTGAACCCCCTGCACCACGCCACGCACTTCCACCCGCAGGCCGGCTTCGGCGCCGCTAAAGAAACGCGTCGGATTCATCGGGCGACCCGCTGGCAGAGGCTGCTCACCGACGATTCGGAGCGCTTTCGGCATGATGCCCGGCGCGTAGCTGCCCGGGTCGCTGCCGCCCTCAATCTCCAAGACGTGACCCACTCGGATCGATTGGAGCACGGCATCGTCAGCCGACAGCACTTTGCGGCTGCGGGTATCGTCCGCGTAGACCCAACAGCCCCCGGTGTCGTCCTGCACGATCAATCGCCCGCGAGAACTACGCCACGTAACCACGCCACGAACGTGCACCGGCAGGTTCTTGGCCGCGTCCGACCGCGACAGTGAATTGATGTCCCCGATGCGGGTGAGCGGTTCCTGCGCGCGGGCCGTGGGGCGCGAGCCCACGCCCACGAAAAACAGAATGGTCAGAAGGGGAACCCAGGAGCGATAGAGCATCATCATCGGGATCAGCGCGACCAACGTGGAACCGCCGGCCCGCAGCAGCTTCCGGCCGAAACTGAGCGTCGATTCATCGTCATCTTGGCAGGAGAATTCGTCGTCGGCGCACTGCAGCTAAGGCCAAGATCGCAGAACCGACCCCACCTTCGATACCGGGCTTCAGTCATGCAGGCGGCGCCGCTCAGAACGTAAACGTGTTGCTCAGATACCAGCGGGTCTCGTTGGGAATGCGGATCACGGCGATCGTGCCGTCGGGGTTGGCCTTCACCGGCAGGTCGTGGCCATTGCCCCAGGCGTTGCGGACGTTGAGCTGCACCCGCCAATCGATTCCGCGAAAAATTTTCCGCCGGTAGCCGAGCCAGAAATCGCCGGTGAGTTCTTCCGGGCCATAGAACGGATTCGCGATGTCGGGAAACTGGGACTGCATCACCGGATCGGTGTCCCGGATCTCGCTCGTGCTCTTGAAACTCGTGTTGGTGGCGACGATTTTTTGCTTCAGGCGCTCGCCGGTGAGGAACGGATTGCCGATGGCGATCTTCGCCTGCCAGCGCACGGCGGTGCCGACGCTCAGCTTGTTGAGAAAAGAGTTTTCGATGCCCCGGAAATCCTGCGTGGCGACGAAGTTCGCGCGCCACTTGCGCTGCTCCTGCGAGACGGCACCGTCGCGGGCCACGGTGGCGGCGAGCGGGTTGTTGATGACAAAATTGAACCGCTGCGCGGTGGTCAGCCCTTCGGGTAGGGCCGGCGCACTGGCGGTGCCGAGGAGGTTGGCTTTGACGAGATTGGCGTAGACCGCATCGGCGACCTGCTTGGTGAGACGGGCGGAGCCGTTCACCACGGTCTCCTGCTCCGCCACGTTGAACGACACCCGCAGTCGCTTCGTCAGCTGGCCGACGAGTTCGGCCTCGAAGCCACGGGCTTCGAGATTGCTCGTATCGGTGAGGCCCGGAAGCGCGTCCGACAGCAGGGCACCCGCGGCGTTGAAGCGCAGGTTTTTCAGGGTGTTAGTCGGCTCGGGGAGGATTTGGAGCGCGGCGGCATAGAGCTGCTGATACGAAGTGTAGCCCGCCGCAGTGACGCCGGGGATGGTGGCAAAAGAGATGCCCTGCGTCTCGGCCGTCCGGTAGCCGCCGATGATCAAATTCGGGAAATTGTAGACCTGCGCCGTAGCGCCCTGCGCGTTGTTCGAGGAATTGGTCTGCAGCGTATGAAACCAGTTCAGGCGCAGGGAGGCTCGTCGCTCGAAAAATTCCACGAGGAAGCCGTATTCCTTGGTCGTGCCCGCGGGCGTGGGAATGATCGCACCGTGGAGATTGGCGCGAGGGCTCACCGGATTGAAGTTGCCCGACTGATTGTAGAAGGCGCTCAGCTCGAGACCGAAGGGCAGCTTCGGAAGCAGGTGCTTCGGATAGCGACCGACCGCGCTCCACGTGAAATTGCGCCCGCTTTCGTCGAGGTTCGTCGTGTCCCGCAAACGAAGATTCGGATCAAGCGTGCCATCGGCGAGGCGGCGGTTGGCCTCGTTCGCGTAGGTCTGCAACCGGTCCCAGCGCCAGCCCACGACCGTGACCAGCGTGTCGCGGAAGAAATCGCTTTTTGCGCTGAGCGATTTCGAAGCGACTTTCTGCCGGCTGAGCGCGCCACCGTTGAGGTAGCGGTGGATCGTGAGTTTTTCGGTGACGAGCTGCTTCGTGACGAAGTCGAAGAAAGTCACGTTCTGCCCGTCGCCGTCCTGGGGGATGCGTCCATTGAAGACGTCGGTGACGCGCAGATCGCTCGCGGAATTCGCGTTGAGCACGGAAGGCCCGAGGTATTGAACGAGCACAGGGCTGCGGCGGTAGACGCTGGCGAGCGTCTCTTGGAAGACGGTCGTGTTGAGGTCGCGCGTGCTGCTTTCCCAAGCCGATTGGAACGACTCGGTGCGGGCATCGATCGTCTGCGTGTTGTAGAGGCCGGAGAGCATGTGATTCCCGAGGGGCAGGCCGAAGAGCGTTTTGCGGCGGTCGTCGAAATCGAGTTTGTAGAATCCGGTGGCGCGAAACGACTCGCGCTCGCGGCGGGTGGTGCGGTCCTGGATACCGAGCTGCTGCATGAAGGGGCGGCCGAGGTTGGGGTTGGGCTGGTCGTTGGTGAGGTAGCGCGAGACATCGATGTAGATATCCGAGAGGCCGTTGGCCGAGCCGTTCTGCCCCGCGGAGAAAGGCAGCACCCGGTTCGAGCGGGTGGTCTGTTGGTCCACCGCCAGCTCGAGCCCGCCGCGTCCATTGAACAACTCCTGGGTGACGGCGGCATTCAGGGCGGTGAAGTTCTGCTCGATGCGGTTGGTCGCACCGGAGATCAGCCGGCTGCGATAGTCGAAGACGTCGCGATTCTGCAGGACCGGCGTGGTAAAGCCGGGGATGAGGTTATACGACGACGTGGTTGAGATGGCGTCGATCGCCGGGCGATTGTTGGGGTTCGTCGCGTAGCGGATGCGGCCCATGATGCCGGCGATCCCGGTGAGTGCGGGATTGTTGCCGTTGAGGTAGCCCGGTTCCCGCTGGCCGGGCGTGTCAAACACGAGCGGAATATGGATGAACCACGGCACGAAATAATACGCGCCGTTATTCTGCGGGATACCGGCCGAATTTCCGCGGTTGTCGACGGTGACGCGTGGCGCCCAAATGTAGCCGGGGCTGCCTTGGAGCACGGTGGGGTTGAGGTCGACTCCCGGCAGGCTGTCCAACGCGGGGTTGGGAGGCTGGAAGAAAATACTGTAGGCATTCGTCGGCGGGACGACGTTGACCGGCGTGGACTGACTGTCGCCGGTCTCGCCGGCAGCACGCACGGAAGTCTTCCCGAGGATCGTCGATTTCCTGCCGTCGCGCAGCACGGCTTCGACGGTGCCGTAGAGGCGGCGTTTGCGATCGAAAGCCGGCTCTTGATCGAAGTTGTTTTGCTCGCCGACCGTAGCGAGACGGAACGCAAGGCGGTCTTTCACGAGCACACGGTTGAGATCGAGGGAGCTGCGATACGAGGCGTTCGAACCGTAGCGCGCCGTGACCTCGTTGCGGTTGCGCCCGAGCTGGGCCTTGCGCAACGACGTGTCGATGGTTCCGGCCGGATTGCCGATGCCGAAGAGCAGGGAGTTCGGCCCGCGGTTAATCGTGACGCGCGCCGTGTTGTAGGCGTCCATCGGAATATCCGAGAGGAAGAAATCACGCGTGGTGGAGGCGGGACCGATCCCGCGGACGCGCTGGTTGCCCTCCGGATTTTCCCGCGCCTCGCTTTGGTCGGGGCGGCCGAAAGCCTCCGCGCCGCCGGCGAAATTTCCCAACACGCCGCCGACTTCCGTGCCGGTCGTGAGGGTGAGAAGTTCGCTGAGGTTGGTCGAAGCCGTGTCGACCAGAAACTCCGCGGTGATGATGCTGATCGAGGCGCCGACGTCGCGGAGGGCGGTGTTGAGGCGCGTGCCGGCGAGCGTGCTGTTGGCGGAGTAGCCGACGGAATCATCCTCGCTGACGACAAACGGCGACAATTGGACGACCTCAACGGGTTCAGGAGCCGGGTTTGTTTTCGGGCGGTCGCTGGGCACTGCCGGCGCCGCCCGCTCGGCTTTTGGGTCGGCGGCTCCTTTTTTCACCGCCAGTGCGCCCGTCGTGGCATCGCGGGTGACGACGAGCGGGGTCCGCGCCACGAGCAGATCCAAGGCGTCGCTCGCGGAAAAGTCGCCGCGCACGGCGTTGGTCTGCACGCCGCGCACCGTGGCCGGGGAGAACACGATCTCACGATTTGCCTGCTCGGCGAAGCGGGCGAGTGTCTGCGTGGCGTCGCCCGCGGGAACATCGAATGGGCGCTTCGCCTCGGGCGCGGGCGAAGGGGCGGCGGGGGCCAGCGCCGAGGTGATGGCCAGCACCAGCGCGGAGACGAAAGTAGGGAAGCGGGATGAAACCATGAGTTAGCGGGTTTCACTCAAGACACGCGGCAGTGTCGTTTCCGTTATCCCGCCAATCGACAAATTCAGCGTGCGGCCCGCAGCACGATTTCGCCGGCCGGACCGGACTCGGCGACGACGCCAAAGTCCGAGGCGAGGAGCCGCAGGAAACCGGGGACGTTGTCGGAGCGGAAGCGCGCGGTGAGGCGCAGCTCGCGCAACGCCGGGTCGGCCACGCGCAGCACCACCGGATTGTGGCGGTTGAATTCGCTGAGGATTGTCGTGAGTGATTCGTCGGTAAAACCGAGCAGCCGGGGCTGCCACGCGAGCCGGCGTTCGAGTTCCTCCTTGGACAGCTTGCCGACCACGGGGGCGCCGCTTGCCGCGCGCGGCACAAGTGCGCGCTCGCCCGCGGAGAGCGCGCGCAAGTCGCCGGTGCCGCCCGCATCGCCGCGAGCCACGGCGACGATTCCTTCGGTGACGATCACCTCGACATCCTGTTCGGCGAGGCGAACGTTGAACGCCGTGCCGACGGCGCGGATTTTGACGCCGCCGGATTCGACCACGAACGCCCGGACGGAATCCTTCGCGACAGCGAAGTCCGCCTCGCCGCGGTCGAGGCGCACCCGGCGCTCGCCGGGCGAAAAGGCGACGTGGACGTCGGCGCCGCGGTTCAACCGAATCGTCGAACCATCCTCGAGCGTGCGCTCTTCGATGGGAGTCAGCTGTGCCGCCGCCGCCGATGCACTGGCCGAAGCGATCGCCACGGGTGCGGATCGGTTTGCAACGACGAGCATGATCGCAGCGGCCGCAGCCAGGGGCACGGCCACCCAGGCTAGCCGCCGCCAGGCTCGCTGCGGCCTCGCTCGCAGGCGCGGTGCGAGCAAATCGGGGTCCTGGACGGCGGGCATCGACGCATGCAGTCCGGCGAGGCGGTCAAAGCTTTCCCACGTGCGGCGTTGGCGGGCCATCGCCTCGCCGTGACGCGGATCGGCCGCGAGCCACTGCAAAAAAGCATCCTGCTCGGCGGGCGAGAGCCCGCGGTCCTGGCGCATCACCCAAGCGGCGGCGACATCCGCCGGATCGGAATCATCGGACGGCGCTGGTTTCATCGGTCGGGTGTCGGCACGTCGCCGTGGCGTTGGAAATACTCGGCACATTTGCGGATGCCGATGGCTCCTTGCACCTCGACGGTGTTTTCCGAGATACCCAACCGCGCGGCGATTTCCTTCTGCGAAAGACCGTAGATCTTCCGCAGCGTGAAAACCTGGCGGCACCGTTCGGGCAGCGACTGGATGGCGGCGATGAGCATTTGGATGTCCTCGGCGTGGGCGACCGCTTCCGGCACGCCGATGCCATCGTCCAAGACACCCGAGAGGTCGGTTTCCGTTAACTCGATCGGATGGGTGTAGCTGCGGTGGCGGATCTGGTTGAGCGCGAGGTTGCGGGCTGTCTGGAAGAGCAGCGCCCGCGGGCAGACCACTGTGCCCCCGGCGTGTGCCCGCAGGACGCGGGCGAAGGCCTCCTGCACGATGTCGTCGAGGTCGGGCAGCGATGGAAAGCGCACCCGCAGCCAGCCGCGCAGCATCGCCTCGTGCGGGAGCACTTCGGCGGCGAACCAGGCGGCGTGATCGGGGCGGGGCGAATCCACGGCAAGACGGATGCGGGCGCGAAGCGCGGGACTCAAGTTCGTTTGCGGGCGGGTGGCGGTCCCGCGCGTTGGCGGGTTGGACCTGGGATTGAACAAGATGCCGGAGAGGACCAAGGAGCTGGATCGGACGTTGACGGCCTTTCTCGCCGAAGTATAAGCGACGACGGTGCAGACGAAGATTGGGAAGGACGAGTGAAAGTTCCGCGAGAATTCCAACCAGCTTTTCAGAGTAACTCGACCCAACTCCGCCTGACCCTCGATGCCTATGAAAACCACCCCTGCCATCATCCGGTGCGCGATCGGCCTCGCGATGTCCTTGCTTTCGCATCCCGTCGCGCGTTCCGCCGAAACCCCCTCCACCGGCACCATTGAGGGCCGCGTCCTCAACCCCGCCAACGGCGAATATGTCGAACGCGCCCGGCTGACCGTCGAGGGCGCCGCGGCGGAGGCCTTCAGCGACACGGCGGGCTTCTACCGTCTGACGGACGTTCCCGCGGGCACGGCGCGGGTGAAGGCGTTTTTCACCGGGCTCGCCGGGCAGACCAGCACCGTGACGGTTGCCGCCGGCCAGATCGCGATCCTCGATTTCAATCTGGCCGCGCTCCCGGATCAGCCAGGCGCGGGCCGGCAGGGCGAAGTCGTGAAGCTCTCGGAGTTCCTCGTCACCACCTCGCGCGAGATGAGCGGTGCGGCGATCGCCATCAACGAGCAGCGCTTCGCGCCCAACACCAAGAGCGTGGTTTCGACGGATGAGTTCGGGAATGTGGCCGAAGGCAGCGTGGGCGAGTTTTTGAAATTTCTCCCGGGCGTTTCCATCGACTACGAGGCGGGTGCGCTCGCGCGCGGTATTTCGATCAACGGGGTGCCAACCGAAAACGTCCCGGTTACGGTCAATGGCTTCGGTCTGGCAAGCGCCGGGGGCAACAGCGTCATGGGCCGTGGCACCCAGATGGACATGACTTCGATCAGCGCGACGTCGCGGATTGAGGTGGAGTACTCGCCGACGCCCGAGTCGCCTGGCATGGCGTTGGCTGGTTCGGTCAACATGATTCCGCGCAGCGCCTTCGAACGATCCCGGCCGGAGTTCAAGGCCAGCGCCTACCTCATGATGCGCGACGACGCCCGCGACTTCCGCAAGTCGCCGGGACCGTTCGAGGCTTACACCCGCAAGGTGAAACCGGGCTTCGATTTTTCGTATATCAGGCCGGTCAATAAAAACTTTGGCTTCACCCTTTCGGGCGGCCACTCGGACAACGGCACGACGGAGAGATTCATCCAGAATCAATGGCGCGGCGTCCAGACCGGGACCAACGGCACCGCCTTCCCGCATACCACGCCAGATCAGCCGTATCTCACCCAGACGGCGGTGCGCGACGGTACGAAAAAAGCGGCCCGCACGTCGTTCGGCGCGACGGCGGACTACCGGCTTTCGCCCAACGACCGCCTCTCGTTCTCCTACCAGCACTACTTCATCGATTTCCTGGTGCTGAACCGCACGCTCACCCACTCGATCACGGGCGTCGCGCCGGGCAATTTCTCGCCAACTTTTACGCGCGGCTCCGCCGGGCAGGGCAATTTGCAGCTCGGAAATGTCTACCGCGATCGCACCAACTCCACCGCCACGCCGTCGCTCGTCTGGCGCCACCACGGCCCGGTGTGGAAGCTGGAGTCGGGGGTGGGATATTCCCGGGCGAGGAATACGTTTCGCGCCACCGACAAGGGGTTCTTCAGCAACTCGACCGCGCAGCGGTCGGGTGCCACGATTTCGTTCGCCGACATTTCCTATTTGCGTCCGCACACCATCACGGTCGCCGATGCCGCCGGTGCGCCGCTCGATCCTTACAACATCAACAGCTACGTTGTCACCCAGGGGACGTCCAATCCGATCACGACGTATGACCTCCAGCGGGGCGTAAACGCCAGCGCGCAGCGCGACTTCTCCGTGGGCGTGCCATTCGTGGTCAAGGCGGGGATCGATTTCCGCCACGACGAGCGCGACCAGCGTCAGGCAAATTTCAACTACCAGTTTGTCGGGGCGGATGGCCGGCCGAGCACGACGCCGGTGGGCAACGATGATGGCGCGGCGCGATTCTTTGCCCCGGGGTATTCGCAGCGTAATCTGCCCCACGGCTTTCCCCGGGCGCAGTGGATCGACAACGTCAAGCTCTGGGACGCCTACGTCGCGACGCCGAATCAATTCACCCTCGACCAGAACGCGAAGTACCTGTCCGAGACCAACGGCTCCAAGCATTCGACGGAGCTGATTTCCTCCGGCTACATTCGCGGCGACCTGCACCTGATGCAACGCCGGCTCAAGCTCGTCGGCGGCATCCGCGCGGAGCAGACCAATGTGGACGCCGAGGGCCCGCTCACCGATCGCACCCGCAACTACCGCCGCGACGCCAGCGGGAAGGTGATGCTCGTCAACGGCGCACCTTCGCTGATCGTTCCGACCAGCAATGCGCTCGGGGTCTCGCAACTCACCGTGATTGATCGCGGGGCGAAGGTGGAGAAGGAGTACCTGCGGTGGTTCCCCAGTCTGAATGCGAGCTTCAACCTCCGGGAAAATCTGATCGCGCGTGCGGCATATTACCATTCGGTCGGTCGACCTGGGTTTGACCAGTACGCCGGCGGCCTGTCCCTGCCGGACGACTCGATCGCCCCGAGCCCGACCAACCGGATTGCCGTGAACAATGCGGGCATCAAGCCGTGGAGTGCGAAGAGTGTCAGTGCGCGCCTTGAGTACTACTTTGAGGGTGTCGGTCAGGTTTCGGTCGGGGCTTTTCGCCGCGATTTCGAAAACTTTTTCGGCAATGTCACCTTCCGGCCGTCGTCGGAATTTCTCGCGCTCTACGGGCTCGATGCCCAGACCTACGGCGTCTACGACGTCGCCACGCAATACAATATCGATTCCACGGTCCGGATGTCGGGCGTCGATCTCAGCTACAAACAGACGTTGACGTTTCTGCCGCGATGGGCGCGGGGTGTAAACGTGTTTGCGAATGCCGCCGTCCAGCGGACAGAGGGCCCGGCGGCGTCCAATTTCAACGGCTACATCCCCCGCCGGGTCAACGCGGGCGTCGCGCTCGTCCGCGAACGGTACAACCTCCGGGTCAACCTCAGCCACCAGAGCAAGAACCGCCAGGGTGATGTCTCCGGCAGCAGCATCGGCCCCGGCACCTTCAACTGGCAGTCCTCGCGCAACTATTTCGACATCCTTGGCGAGTATGCGCTCACGAAGCGTTTCGGCGTCTACTTCACCCTGCGCAACGTCGGCGACACGCCCGCCCAAAACGAAATCGAGGGCCCGCTCACGCCCAAGCACGCGCAGTTCCGCAGTCGCGAGGAGGCGGGGTCGCTGTGGACGTTTGGCGTCAAGGGCACGTTTTGAGTATTTCCTCTTCTTCACCGCAACCGTTGGTCCTCCGCGCATGATCTTGCTGACCCGCACCCTGCTGCTTGGCCCGTACCTCGCCGCCGCCGCTCACGCCGCCGCTGTTTTTCAAGGCAACGGCATCAAAATCGGGGAAGTCACCGCCGACTCCGTCGTAATCTGGACGCGCCTGACCGTCGCGGCCGAGGCCAACTGGTCGGGCACGCCGTGGCTCGCCCCGTCGCTCGACGGCAACCGCGATGCCGCGAAAGCCGCGACCGAGATCGCCCGCCAGTCCGGCCTGAGCGAAGCGGCGGGCCGGGCGGAGAAAACCGCCAAAAAAAAGTCGGGTGATTTGACGTCGGCGGAACTCCGCAACCTCGTGATCCAGGCCGACTGGCGATCCCAGCTTGCCCCCGGTCGTTCGCTCGCCGACATGCACGGCGCGCTCCCCGGCGCGGCCGGTACGGTGCGGGTGACGCTCACTCCGGCGGGTGGGGGCGCGCCCGTCACGACGGCCTGGATGTCCGCCGATCCGGCGCACGATCACACGCGGCAGTTTAGAATCGCCGCGCTGCGGCCGGGCACGGCGCATCGCGTGCGCGTCGAGTCCCGCGATGCGCAGGGAGCCTCCGGTGCATCGACCGAGGGTGAATTCAAAACAGCTCCCGCCGCTTCGGCGGCGGCGCCGGTGAGGTTTGCCGTCGTGACCTGCGGCGACTATCCGCGCCGCGATGATCCGGCCAGCGGCCATCGCATCTACGACACGATGAGCCGCCTGGCGCTCGACTTCGCCGTGCACACCGGCGACGTCGAATACTACGACAAACCCGATCCGTGGGCCACCTCCGCCGCGCTCGCCCGGGTGAAATGGAACCGGCTCTTTGCGCTGCCGTTTCAGCGCACGTTTCACAACCGCACGCCGGTTTATTTCACCAACGACGATCACGATATCCTGAAAAACGACGCGTGGCCCGGCCAGACCTACGGCTCGCTCACGTGGGCCGAAGGTCTCGCCATCTTTGCGGAGCAGACCCCGACGTCGCCGCTCCCTTATCGTTCGTTTCGCCACGGGCGCGACCTCGAAGTTTGGGTGATCGAGGGCCGCCGCTTTCGCACGCCCAACGATGTCCCCGACAGTCCGGCGAAAACGATCCTCGGCGCGGAGCAGAAAGCGTGGCTCTTCCGCACCATCGCCGCGTCGTCGGCCACGTTCAAGGTTCTGGCCACGCCCACGCCGATTGTCGGCCCCGATCGCGACAGCAAGAATGACAACCACGCCAACACCGGCTTCAAGCACGAGGGCGACGAGCTCCGCCGATTCCTGGGCGCGCAGAAAAACCTGATCGTCACGTGCGGGGATCGCCATTGGCAGTATTTCTCCATCGATCCCATGAGTGGCACGCGCGAGTTTGGCTGCGGCCCGATGTCCGATGTCCACGCCGGCGGCTACAAACCCCAGCCGGGCGACGAAGCGATCCAGAAGTTTTTCCGTCTCGGAGGCGGTTTTCTCACGCTCGCGACGAGGCCCTCGGGCCCCACGGCCACGCTGGAAATCCGTCATCACGCGGTGGACGGCACCGTCACCCACACCGCCACCCTCCAATCGGACGGCACCATGGTGGCGCGAAAATAGCGTCGCCCCGACTCCTCCATGACACCAGATGCCCGCCAGAGCTGGTTTAGGCCCGCTTCGTTCCGGATTGGCTGGGCCGTGGCGGCGCTGCTGGTTCTGCGTGGTTTTGCGGCCGAGCGGTTGGATGCTCCGCCTCACCCCGAACTCGGACAACGCTCGATTCCGGCGGACGTGGATTGGGCCAATCCGATTTACCAGACCGCGTTCAATAATGAGGGCGAATTGAAGCACTGGCAGCTCGAAGGCGGCCAGCGCATGAGTGTCGCGGACGGGAAATTTGTCCTCGAAAACGCGAGCCGGGAGAACCACCTCGTGTGCTGGTTGAAGCAGGAGGTACCGGCGGACTTTCTCCTCGAGTTCAAGGTCCGCCCCCAAGACCGGAAGGAGGGCCTGGCCATCGCGTTTTTCAGCGCGCGCGGCCTCAACGGCGAAAGCGTGCTCGATCCAAAGCTCAAGCCGCGCAGCGGCGAGTATCGGCAATACAACCGCGGCGACCTGAACGCCTATCATGTCTCCTATTGGAAAGGCGGCGACAACACGCCGAACCTGCGCAAGAGCGCCGGATTTCACCTCGTCGCGCAGGGCGTCAACCTGGTGAAAGAGGCCGCGGCCGACGCATTTCAAACGATCCGCGTTTACAAGCGCGGCGGGAAAATCCGGCTCATGGTGGACGATGTCGTCGGGTTGGCGTGGGATGACGACGGCACGAGCTTCGGCCCCGTGCTGGGCTCCGGCTGGATCGCGCTGCGGCAAATGGGGCACACGGTCCGGTGCGAATACGACGACCTGAAAATCTTTCCGCTCAAGTCCGGGTCTCCCCTCGGTGATGGCCAAGCCAACGCCACGGGCGCCGAGTCGCTGCCGGCGCCGCGGCCGCCTACGGTGGTGCGCTTCAAGGACAATCCGATCATCCGCCACGAGATGCTGCCCGGACCGGCCGGCGCCAACATCTGTTATCCTTCGTTGATTCGCGTGCCGAGCTGGCTGCCGAATCCGCTTGGCAAATATTATCTGTATTTCGCGGATCACAAAGGCACCTACATCCGCCTCGCCTACGCGAACCAAGTGGAAGGGCCTTGGAGCATCCACGAGCCCGGCACGTTGCGGTTGGAGCAGATGCTCGCGGTGGCGCGAGCCGCTTCGCCGGGGAAGGAAGCCGAAGTCGAGGGCAAGCATGTCGCGTCGCCCGATGTGCACGTGGACGACGAGAAGCGGGAGATCCGCATGTATTTTCATTTTTCGATCACGCCGCGCGCGACGTGGGGGCACCGTTCGGGGGTCGCCGTTTCGCCGGACGGACTGCGCTTCCGGCCGGTCGGCACGAAGCCCATCGGGCAGCCCTACATCCGGGTCTTTCGCCGCGCCGGGTTCTACTACGCGCTCGACCGCATCGGCGGGCTCACCCGCTCGCGCGACGGGCTGACCGATTTCGAACCGGGCAACACAGAGTTCGCCGCCGCCGTCGGCTACAAGGTGCGCGGAAGCGGCCTTCCGGCCATCGGGACAAGGAACGCCCTGGCCCGGGCACGGGGCGAAGAGGACGTTCTCCCCGGCGAAATGCGCCACTCGGCCGTGATCATCGACGGCGACGTCCTCACGGTCTTCTTCAGCCGCGGCGGCGATCTGCCGGAGCACATCATGAGCGCCCAGGCGAGTTTGCAGGGCGACTGGAAGACATGGCGCCTGTCTCCCCCGGTGACGGTGCTCCTGCCGGAGATGGACTACGAAGGCGGCAAGATGCCGCTTGGTGCGCCGACGAACCAAGGCATGCAGAAGCTGCCGCGACCGCTTTTCCGCGAACTGCGCGATCCCTTTGTCTTCCGCGACCAGGGGAAGACTTATCTGCTCTATTCCGTGGCCGGCGAAGGTGGCATCGCCGGGGCCAGTCTGCACGATTGAGCTCCGCCTTGCCCCTGCAGGTTCGCCTGCTCAATCACAGTAACCACGTCCGCACGGCTCCCGCCCGCGCAGAATCAAGGCCCCCCGACTCCGCTCTTTTTTTACCAACCCTTTTTCTGCCCTCCGGTTTTTTCGGCCCATGACCTGCAGCGACCCCGAGCCACGACTGCGTTCTCCAATCTCTGTCCATGCGTGGTTTCTCGTCTGCCGCCCGACGACGTCGCGCATCCGCACTCTCCGCCGACCAGCCTGGAGGCAAAAAATGTGGGGTAAAAAATCCAAGCGCGATGCCTGCATCTTTTACCCGCCATCTTTTTGCCAAAATGATCGGCGGATTGGGGTTTTATTCCCCTGCCACCGATTCCTTTGCCATGGGATTGGTCCTGGTTCCTGGTTTTGGCCTCCCGCAGATTCAGAAAGACCACAGATGGTCGGATTCCGGGGTTTGCATCTGTGGCCTTTCTGAATCTGTGGGCGGTCCTGTATTTTCAATCGGTAGCTGGGACCGGCCACCAGACCATCAACTCGCGCAAACCAGGCCGCCGAATTTAGGTTTGGTTGCGGCTCTGCCGCGCTCCGCTGCGCTCGCGACGTTCACGGATGACGGCAGAAACAGGATGGGCAGAAAAAGGGAAAACGCCTGAACCACGTCCGCACGGCGC
>SXSC01000409.1 GCA_005792355.1 Opitutaceae bacterium | reverse complement strand
TTTCCGCGGAATTCTCCCCGCGCTTGACGAGTTTCGGGCGGCGTGAGCTTGAATCTCTGGAGTTCATGCGGGCTAAAACAAAACCGCCAGGCGGTTTTGAACTTAGCCCGGACAACCCTGAGGACCGCGAACGCAGAAGAAGATCTCGAACACCGTGTGACTCCGCTCGCGAGCAGAGTGCGAAAGGTCCGGGCGAGGCGTGACTCAAGCGCTGGCCATGCATCCACGCCCCCGGCGGCCCGGCCACCACTCCAGCCCGGCAGCGGCGCGGCAGTGAAAGCCAAGAAACGCGCAGTCTTCGATCTTTGAAGAACCGGGGCGGGCGGTAGGATCAGCGCCGCTTCCAGGTTTCCCTCCCATGCCTAACTTCCTCTCGGCTGCGCACGGGCGCCGTCAGCCGGACCGCCGTGACACCATGGCGGACAGCAAGTGTTGTCGAATCGTGCGGCGGATATTCGAACTGATCCTGACGGTGGTGGCGCTGAGCGGCCCTGGCTCACTGCCGGGTGCCGGTATCGCCCCGCTCTCGCCGACCGCCATCGTCGCGGCCGCGGATGGAAAACAACTCTACGTCGCGCTCGCCACCGCCAATGCCATCGCGGTGCTGGACGGCCAGGGCGCGCCGCTGCGGCGGATTGCGCTGCCCGGCCCGCCCTCGGGTCTCGCCCTGTCACCCGATGGCCTGCAACTCGCGGTGACCTGCGCCGCCCCGCAGAGTGCCGTTTGCCTGGTGGACATCGCGCGGGCCCGGGTGGTGGCGCGCCTTGCCGCCGGCCACACCGCGCTGGCGCCGGTCTTCAGCCCGGACGGGGCCACGCTGTACGTGTGCAACCGTTACAACAACGAAATTGCCGTCCTGAATCTGAAAACGCAGCGGCCAGCGGGCCGGATTGGAGTTGAACGCGAGCCGGTGGCCGCCGCGCTCAGCCGGGATGGGTCGCTCCTGCTGGTGGCCAACCACCTTCCGGCCATGGCCGCGGACGCGCCGCGGGTTTCCGCGTTGATCAGCGTCATCGACACCGCCACGCGCCGCGTCGTGAAGACGCTCGCCCTCCCGACTGGCGGCAACCTCGTGCTGGGCATCGCCGTGTCCCCCGATGGACGGCACGCGGCCGTCACCCACAATCTGGCCCGGTTCTATGTGCCGACGACGCAGGTCGAGCGCGGTTGGATGAACACCTCGGCCGTGAGTCTCATCGACGTGGCGCAACTCCGGGTGATCAACACGGTCCTCCTCGACAATGTGGAGCTGGGCGCGGCGAATCCCTGGGCGGTCGCCTGGACCGCGGACGGCCGTCGCCTGCTCGTCACGCATGCCGGCACGCACGAGCTCAGCGTCATCGAAGCCCCCGCGGTGCTGACCAAACTCGAAAGACTGCCGGTGGCGCTGGCGCCCGGCCAGGCGCCGAACTTCACCTCGGCGAGCAACGTGAAGACCGACGTGCCCACCGACCTCGCGTTCCTGGTGGGGTTGCGGCAGCGGATCAAGCTGCGCGGAAACGGACCCCGGGCGCTCGCGCTGGCCGGCAACACGGCGTGGGTGACGGGCTACTTTTCCGACACGCTGGAGGCGGTTGATCTGACGGCGAAGGAAATGGCGCCGGTCACGTCCGCGCTGGGCCCGGCGATCGCCATGACGGCGGTCCGGCGCGGCGAGATGCTGTTCAACGATGCGACGATGTGTTTCCAGCACTGGCAGAGTTGCGCTTCGTGTCATTCGTATGACGCCCGGGTGGACGGCCTGAACTGGGATCTCCTCAACGATGGCATCGGCAGCCCGAAGAACGCGAAGAGCCTGGTCTGGTCGCATCGCACGCCGCCGGCGATGAGCACGGGCGTGCGGGCGAATGCCGAGGTGGCGGTGCGGGCCGGGATCCGGCATTCGATGTTTGCCGTGCTGCCGGCCGACGTACCGGCGGCGCTCGACGAGTACCTCAAGTCACTCGCACCGCAGCCGAGCCCGTATCTGGAAAACGGCCGGCTCTCGCGGATCGCCAAACGCGGCCAGAAATTGTTTGAGGATCCGCGGGTGGGCTGCGCGGCATGTCATCCGTCGCCCCTCTTCACGGATTTGAAAAGCTATGACGTCGGCACGCGCGGTCCGCTTGACGGAATGGGAACGCGTTTCGACACCCCGACGCTCGTGGAAATGTGGCGCACGGCGCCATATTTCCATGACGGCTCGGCGCGCACGATGCGGGAGGTGCTGAGCGGACCCGATCGCTGGGATTTGCACGGCAAGACGTCGCATCTCACGGAGCAGCAGATCGACGAACTCGCGGCGTACGTGCTGTCGCTGTGAGCGAGCCCGAAAACTTCACCCCTTCATTTCCCATGAGCCTTCACCATGTGCGCCGGCTCGCCCAACGCTGGCCCCACAATTCTGTTTCAGCAAATCCGTGGGTCGCCGCGCCGGAGCGGCGGTTTCCCAACCGCCGAAGTACGATCGGTGACCCGTTTTTGGGCGGTTGGCAACCGCCCCTCCTTCGATCCGCCCTCGGCCAACTGCATTTGTCAGGGTCAAATTGTGGGTCAAGCGAAGGGCCAGACTAATGGGAGGAGATATCATGAAATCATCACGTTTCCACGCCGCCGCAGCAGCGCCCCTGGCGGTGTTCATCGCCGTCCTGGCCGGCCAGATCCTCCCCGGCGCCCCGGCGGCGCGAGAGGGGGCACCGTTCCCCGCCGCGATGGCGGGCGTGGACGAGATCATTTTCGCCGCCCGCAAGGTCAACGAGACCGACGGGCATTGGTATGCGAACCTCGGCTATTACGCCGACGATCCGGACCGCAAGGCGTGGCGCGAGGGTGCGAAGCTTTACCGCTGGCACGCTCGTACCGGCCGGCTGACCACCCTGCTCGAGGATTCCCGCGGCGGCATCCGCGACCCGCAACTGCACTACGATGGCCGGCGCATTCTCTTCAGCTACCGTCCGGGCGGCACCGAGCAGTACCATCTCTACGAGATCGGCGCCGACGGCTCCGGCCTGCGTCAGCTGACCCGCGGCGCGTACGACGACATTGAGCCGACGTACCTGCCGGATGGCGGCATCGCGTTTGTCTCCACCCGCTGCCAGCGCTGGGTGAACTGCTGGCTCACCCAGGTGGCGGTGCTGTATCGGTGCGACGGAGACGGGACCAATCTTCGCGCGCTTTCGAGCAACAACGAGCACGACAACACCCCCTGGCCGCTGCCCGACGGCCGCCTGCTGTACACCCGCTGGGAGTACATTGATCGCAGCCAGGTGGACTACCATCATCTCTGGGCGGCCAACCCCGACGGCACCGCGCAGATCAACTGGTATGGCAACCTGCATCCGCGGATCGTGATGATCGACGCCAAGCCGATTCCCGGCACCGACAAGATCGTGTCGATTTTTTCGCCCGGGCACGGTCAACGCGAGCACGCCGGTGAAATTGTGATCGTCGATCCCAACGCGGGGCCGGACGAACCCAAATCCGCGCGCAGCATATCCAAGGGGAAACAGTTCCGCGATCCGTGGGCGTTTTCCGAAGACTGCTTCATGGCCGCGGTCGGGCCGGCTTTGGTGCTGCTCGACGGCGGCGGGGCGCAGCGGGAGATCTTCAAGCTGCCGGCGGAGGACGTGAAAGCCGGACTGCTGTTGCACGAGCCCCGGCCGCTCGTGGCCCGCCCGCGGGAGCATCGAATCCCGGATCGCACCAAGCTCGGCGAGGCGACCGGGCGGCTCGTGCTCGCCGATATCTACAACGGTCGCAACATGGGCGGGATCGAGCGCGGCGAGATCAAGAAGCTCCTCGTGCTGGAGTCCCTGCCGATGCCGATCCACTATACCGGCGGGATGGACCCGGTGAGTTATGGCGGCACGTTCACGCTCGAGCGCGTCGTGGGGACCGTGCCGGTGGAGCCCGACGGGTCGGCGTTCCTCGAGCTGCCCGCGCTGCGCAGCTTCATCCTCGTGGCGCTGGACCAGGACGATGTTTCGGTGAAACGGATGCAGAGTTTTCTCACGGTGCAACCCGGCGAGACGACGAGCTGTCTCGGCTGCCATGAGCAGCGCACGAAGACCCCCGGACCGGCGAACTATCGCTCGCTGGCCACGAGCCGCCCGCCGAGCGTGATCCAACCGATCGCCGGCGTGCCGGAGGTGTTCGACTATCCGCGCGACGTGCAGCCGATCCTCGACGCGCTGTGCGTGGACTGCCACGGCTACGAAAAAACCGCCGCGGGCGGGCCGCGGGCCGGGCGGCTGATTCTCACCGGTGATCGCGGACCGATGTTCAGCCACAGCTATTACATGATGACGATTGCCCGGTTGTTTTCAGACGGCCGCAACCGGGCGCAGAGCAATTACGCGCCGCGCACGCTCGGGTCGGCGGCCAGCCGGATTTTCAAGTTGATCGACGGATCGCATTACGGGGTCAACGCGACGCCGGAGCAGCGGCAACTGCTGCGGCTGTGGATCGAGAGCGGGGCGGCGTATCCGGGAACCTATGCCGCTCTCGGCACTGGCATGATTGGCGGTTACGCGGAGAACAAGCAGGTGGACACCGATGTGGACTGGCCCGCGACGAAGTCGGCCGCCGCGGTGATCGAACGCCGTTGCGCCTCGTGTCACACCGGACCGGCGCGGGTGCTCGCCCGGAGCCTCTCGGACGAGCGCGGCCTCTCGTTTTGGAAACCCGATCCGGATGATCCGCGGCTGAACACGAGCCGGCACATCGTCTTCAATCTCTCCCGGCCGGAGAAATCGCTCTTTCTCCTGGCGCCGCTGGCGGAGTCGGCCGGAGGCTGGGGGTTGTGCCGGACGGCGGTCGAGCCGCCGGGGACGGGCGGGATTTTTTCCAGGCGCGAGGATCCGGATTACCAGGCGTTGCTGGCGATGTGTGCCGCGGGTGAAAATCAACTCGCGCGGGTGAAACGGTTCGACATGCCGGGCTTCCGTCCGCGGGTGGACTGGGTGCGCGAGATGAAGCGTTACGGGGTGCTGCCCGGCGGTGGTGATCCCGCGGCGCCGCTCGATGTTTACGCTGTGGATCAACGGTACTGGCGTTCGCTGTGGTTTCAGCCGCGGGCGAAGTAGTCGGATTGACAGGTTGCGGACGCGGTTTGGGGTCGGTGGAGCGGGCGGGCGATCCGGGCGGCTTGTCACCGGGGGATTTGTCGGGCAATTGCAGTGCCGGATGAAACGCCCATCTGGCGAAAGACCCCCGCCCACCTGCGCGCGCAAGCGGCGAGGCATTCGCAACGACGAGGATTCGCGGGGTAAACCCGCTCCGACAGTTTCCGGCAAATGCCGCGGGGTTGGTTAATCGCAGGATTGGTTTGCCAGGCCCGGGGTGGCTTCGAAGCAGAGGGCGATCACTCGATTGCGGCCCGCCTGTTTGGCGGTGTAGAGCGCGCGATCCGCCGCGGAGAGCGCTTGGACCGCATCGGGCATCTGATCCTTCGCCGCCAGCAGGCAGGCGCCGATGGAAAGGGTGACCGGCAGCGGGAGAGCGGATTGCGGCCGGTCATCACGGTCCGCCGTAGCGAAGGGCTGACGTTCCACCTCCTCGCGGAGGCGTTCCAAAATCGTCCGCGCCGATTCCGGTGAAGTATCCTCGAGAATTATGGCTCCAGGGCACAATTCGTGGGTGAAACGAGTGTATAAGTCGAAAGCGTGAGAGAATTCAAGGCAGCTGGGAAAGGGGCGGGTTGGGCAACTATCGCACCCACGTCCTCGCTCGCTCGGGGGCGGCCGGCGTGCTTTC
>SXSC01000408.1 GCA_005792355.1 Opitutaceae bacterium | reverse complement strand
GCCGACGCCCCAGCCCACGATGCCGAGGCCGTTGATCATCGTCGTGTGCGAATCGGTGCCGACCAAGGTGTCCGGGTAATACACGCCATGGCGGTCGGAGAGCACGCCCTTGGCGAGGTACTCCAGATTGACCTGATGGACGATGCCGATGCCGGGGGGCACGACCTTGAACGTCTCGAAGGCCTGCATCCCCCACTTCAGAAACTCATAGCGCTCGCGGTTGCGCGAGAACTCGAGTTCGAGGTTCTGCTTGAGCGCGGCGGCCGAGCCCGCGAAATCCACCTGCACCGAGTGATCGACCACGAGATCGACCGGCACGAGCGGCTCGATGATTTTCGGATTCCTGCCCATGCGGGCGACCGCCGAGCGCATCGCGGCCAGATCGACCAGGAGCGGCACGCCGGTGAAATCCTGCAGCACGATCCGCGCAACGACAAACGGGATTTCCTCCGTGCGTGGCCCCTTCGCCACCCAGCCGGCGAGATCGCGGATGGCGCCCTCGGAGACCCGCTTGCCGTCGCAGTTGCGCAGCAGCGACTCGAGCACGAGTCGGATCGACACCGGCAGGCGCGAGATCTTGAAGCCGGCCGCCTCGAGCGCCGGCAGCGAGTAGAAGGAGTGCGACGCGCCCTGGGCGGAAAACGTCTGCAGCGTGTTGAAGGGATTCGGAAGACTCACGGGATTTTCGATTTTCGATTTCAGATTGCCGATGGTAGGAGCGGCTTCACGCCGTGATAAATCGCGGGATAAACCCGCTCCTGCAGAAAGACCTACCGCGCGAGCGCGGCCTTGACGGCCTCGAAATTCGGAAGGTCCTTCGGCGTCGCCGTCTGCTCGGCGTATTTGACGACCCCATCCTTGCCGATCACGAACGCGGCGCGCGCCGACGTGTCGCCGATGCCCGCCAGCATCGGGAAAAGCACCCCGTACGCCTTGGTGGTTTCCTTGTTCAGGTCGCTCGCCAGCGTGACCGTGATCTTGTTGGTGATGGCCCACGCCTCCTGGGTGAACGGGCTGTCGACGCTGATCGCGATCACCTCGGCCCCCAGGCCAGCATATTGGTCCAGGCCGGCGGAGAGATCGCACATTTCCTGCGTGCACACTCCGGTGTAAGCCAGCGGAAAGAAAAGGACGACGGTCTGCTTCTGGCCGAAGTTGGCGCTCAGCCTGACGTCCTTGAGGCCGGCGGCGGTTTTGCTTTTCAGGGTGAAGTCGGGGGCTTGGGAGCCTACAGTGATGGGCATGGGTGGGAGGTGATGGATGGTTGAGACATTCCCGGCGGACATCGCCGGGGATGACCGGCGAAGTTGAGCCCCGGTCCGCGCCGCCGCAATTTGTTTTTCCGCTTAACACCCGCGTTTCTAACTTCACCATCCGACCCATTAGAAACGCTCTTGCGCGCGCGCCGTCGCGGCCCGTTTACTCCCCGGCCTGCCATGACCATCCTTGACGACCTCCGCTGGCGCGGCCTCCTCGCCGACTGCACGGACCTGCCCGCGCTCACTGAGCGCCTGAATCAGGGTCCGGTGACGTTGTACTGCGGATTCGATCCGACGGCTGATTCGTTGCACGTCGGCAACCTGGTCCCGCTTCTCGCCCTGCGGCGCTTCCAATTGCTCGGCCACCATCCCATCGCGCTGGCCGGCGGCGCCACCGGCATGGTGGGTGATCCCTCCGGCAAATCCGCCGAGCGCAACCTGCAGACGACCGAGCAGGTCAACCACAACATCGCCTGTGTCCGCACGCAGCTGACCAAGTTTCTCGACTTCGAGGTCGCGTCCAATCCCGCGCGGCTCGTGAACAACCACGACTGGACGGCCCCGGTTTCGATTCTCGATTTCCTGCGCGACGTGGGGAAACACATCTCGATCAACACGATGGTCGCCAAAGACTCGGTGCGCTCGCGCATGGAGGACCGCGAGGCGGGGATCAGTTTCACCGAGTTCAGCTACATGCTGTTGCAAGGATTCGATTTCTACCACCTGCGCCAGGCCTTCAACTGCGAGTTGCAGATTGGCGCGACCGATCAGTGGGGCAACATCACTGTCGGCACCGAGCTCACGCGCAAGAAGCTTGGCGCCACCGTCTGGGGACTCGTGTTCCCCCTGCTCACGAAGTCCGACGGTTCGAAGTACGGCAAGACCGCGACCGGCACCGTGTGGCTCGATCCCCAGCGCACCTCACCGTATCGCTTCTACCAATTCTTCGTGAACGCCGACGACGCGGACGTCGTAAAGCTGCTCAAGACGCTCACGTTTCTCCCCCCGGAGGAAATATCCGCGCTGGAGCAGGAAGTGCGGACGAATCCCGGCCCCCGGCTCGCGCAAAAGACGCTCGCCCGCGAGATGACCTCCCTGGTGCACGGCCCCGAACGCCTGGCCGGCGCGCTGAAGGCGAGCGAGGTGCTTTTTGGGGGATCGCTCGACGGACTGACCGCGGAAGATTTTCAGGACGTCATCGCCGAAGCGCCGACGAAGGAACTGGATCGGGCGAAACTGGCGGGGGCCGGCACCGCGTTGCTCGAACTCCTGGTGCACTGCGGCCTCTGCCCGTCAAAGGGCCAGGCGCGGAAGGACATCGAAGGCGGCGGCATCTACGTGAACAACGTGCGCGTGGGCGAGGTCGCGCGGGCGCTGAGTCTCGATGACGTCCGCTTTGGACAATACCTTCTCCTGCGCAAAGGCAAACGGACCTACACGGTGCTCCGGACCGGGAGTTGAAGGCGGTTTCTGCCGGCCTCGTGCCGCGGCACGCCGCCGCTCCCGGCGGGAATTCGCCGCGCGCGCAGCTTGTTTTTCTCTTTGCGGAGCGCGGAAATTCGGCTGTCCTCCTTCGCATGGTGCCCTCCCCCCCGCCCAATGCCGCCGTCGCGGAACTCGTCAACGCGATGGGTGAAGATCACGTGCGGACGCTGGTGCGGACCTTTCTGCGCGATTTTCCCAATTCCATGCGCGAACTCGCAACCGCCGATCGAAAGAACGGACGCCGCATCGCGCATCGGATGAAGAGTGAATCCCGCATGATGGGCGCGATGAATCTCTCCCGCCGGATGCTCGAGTTGCAGGAACGCCTCACGCCGGATACCGGCGCCGAAATCAATCCGGCCGATCTGGCGGCGCTTGACACGGAGTATGGGGAAATCGCCGCGGCGCTGCGCAAGTACGTCGGCGACTGAAGAGCGGCGGTTGGCAACCGCCGCACGGCCGGTGGTCGACCGTCTTTGGGCGGTTGGAAACCGCCCCTCCGACATTTCCGGTTTCGGATCGCGTTGGGCTACGACAGCGTCACCAATCTCCCCGTGCGGATCGATTCCTCCTCGGCTTCGCAGATCTCGACGGCGGAGAGCCCATCCTGGGCGGTGACCTGCTGCGGCGGCCGCCGGTTTTCGATGCAATCGATCATGTAGCCCAGTTCGCCGATGTAGCCATCACCGGGCCCGGGCGGCACCACCCGCGCCCCCTGGCCTTTTTCGCACAGCTTCAGCGCCTCGGCTCCGCGGCTCAGATCAAAGTCGGCCGTGGCGCGTTCAAAGATGACGGTGTAGGCCATGTTGAAACCGTGGCCATCGCTCATCATCCAGCTGCCCTCGGCACTTACGCTGGCACCCGACGCGACCGTGTATTGGGTGACGACGTGGTCAATCGCCCCGCTGTAGTAGGTGAAGCCCTGCGAATAAACCGCCCGCGGGCGACCGAAGAGGAATTGCACGAAGTCGGTGTCGTGGATGTGCAGGTCGAGCAGCGCGCCACCGGACGCCGCGCCGTTGAAATAACCCTCGCGGCCCCACGCCGGGGGTTCGCCCACCCGGCGGAAGCGGGCAGCCTGCACCGGGCCATAGGTTTTCTCGGCGATCGCGGTTTTCAGCCACGACCAACCCGGCCAGAAGCGCATGCACATCGCCGGCATGAAGTAACCCTTGGCCAGCGCGGCGGCGGTGACAATCTCGCGCGCGAGCGCGGTGGTGCGCGCGAGGGGCTTTTCGCAGACGACGTGCTTGCCCGCCTGGAGCGCGAGCGCGACAAGCCTGGGGTGAGCGGGCGTGGGCACGCAGAGATCGATCAAGTCGATGGTCGGGTCGGCCAGAAGTTCCTGGAGATCCTTGGTCGCGCGGATGCCGCTCATGTCGAGCCGCAGCGGTTCCGCGCCGGGGAGGTTTCCGACGATGGTTGAAAAATCGCCGTTATCCGGCAGCCGCGCGGCATCGCAGATGGCCACCAGCCGGGCGGGTTGGAGTTTCAAATACGACTTGATGTGCGTGACGCCCATGAAGCCGAGACCGACGACCGCGACGTTTACCATGGTGAGGCGGGGGTTGAAAAAAGTCAGGAGGCGAGTTGGGCGAGATGCAGGCGGGCGGTGCGGATGTCGGCCGCCCGCTGTTCGCCCGCCTCGCGTTCGATGCAGAGATCACCCGAATAGCCGAGCGTGACGAGCGTGCGGAGAAACGCCGGCCAGTCGACCTCGCCGGTGCCGACCGGCACCTCCTCGCCCCACGTGCCCGGCACCCGGGTGCGGCGGGCGTCCTTGATGTGGCACTGCTTCAGCCAGGGCGCGAGAGTTTGCAGGGCCGAGATGGGATCGCCCTGGTCGTACAGCAGCAGGTTGGCGGGATCGAAATTGACGCCGACATTGGGGCGATTGAGGTGCCGCAGAAACGCGGCGAGGGTGACAGCGGTTTCCTGGCCGGTCTCAAATCCGAGATCGATGCCCTGACCCGCAAATAACACGGCGATCTGCTCGATCCGGCCGAGCAGCTTCGCGAACGCGGGATCGGTTTCCTCGTGCGGCAGGAAGCCGGCGTGGAAGGTGACCAGCTTCAGCCCGAGCCGCGCGGCAATTTCCGCGACGTCCTGAATATTGCGCCAGTTGGCCGCCCACGTCGCATCCGGCACGACACCGCCGGTGCGTTTGATGGTGTCGAGCGTGGAGTAATCCTCGCCCACGGTGCCGAACATCCCGGAGACGATCGTGAACCCGCGCTCCCGCGCGAGCTCCGCGACCTTCCCCCAAACGGATGGGTTTTCGCGCAGGGGATCGAGGGCGAGTTGCAGGCGCGCGAGGCCGGTGCGCTCGCCGGCCTCGAACAATTCAGCCGGAGCCGCCGGCCGCAGCGACCAACTGCAAACGGCGAGGCGTTGGGTGAGATCGGAGGTTTTCATGAGAGTTCGACGTGACGGCGCGAATCCGGTTTGATCGCACTCGGGAATCAGCGGTTTTCCCCGGGTGCTTTCTCGGACTCACGACCGTCGATCTGCCGGATGGATATCGACATTCTTAATCTGCCGGCCGGCGTGGTCGATCCAGAACTTTATCGCGAAAGCGCCACAAATATTGATCGCCACCCCTCGGCCGCTCGTATCTTGCTCAAGATAGTCCGATCGATTCGCTGGATAATCGCGAATCCCGATCAGCCGGGAGCGGATTGCGCGCCGAATTGCTTTGGGCAGCCCTTCGATCATAGCCACGACATCGTAGTCGAGCAGCAGCCGAAACGACTCCATGACCGCCTCTTATTCCTTGAGTGTGGACAAACGCCGATCGAGTTCTTCAAGCGTTACCCAGCGACGAGGATCCTTTTCGTCGATCTTCCGGGCCAGAATCGACCGATAAGCATCATCCTGCCCGTCCTGGAGAGCCAAAAGGTAAGCCATAATCTGCGATCGTTCTGCCGCCGGCAGACCAGCGAGTTCTTGCTTAATCACGTCGATGCTCATCGGCCGATGGATAAACGACTCATCGGCAGGCGCAAGAATCGAAAACGGGTCGATCCCCTTCGGATGCATCTCTGATTTGGGACACCGGACATCGCAGTGCCGAGGACCTCACGGCACTTTGGTCGCCCCCCCCGCCAGAAACGCGACGAGATCCATCATGGCCGTTTCGTCAATCGCCGCCTCCAGCCCGTCGGGCATCAGCGAGCGGGTCGTGCTGACCAGCGCCCGCACTTCGGTGCGGAGGATGATCTGTTCCGCGCCGTCGAGCCCGAGCAGGGTGATGCTGTTGCCGGCCTCGCCCGCCAGCATCCCCGCAAGGGAGCGACCGTCGTGGGTGGATACCGAATACAGAATGTAACGGTCCTCGACCGCCCGGTTCGGGTCGAGGATGTGCGCGACGAGATAGCCCGGGCTCCGGTCCTTCACCACGGCGAGATCGGGGCCGATTGGTCGACCGGGGACGTCGCCAAATTTATGGCACGCGCCGCACATGTTCGCGAAAACCACGGCCCCTTTCGCGACGTCGCCGCGCCCGGGTTGGATCGCAGCCAGATAACGGTCGATGACCTTTTGCCGGTTCTGGTCGATGGCCGCCTCGAAGATCGCCGCCGCCCGCTCCGCCAGCTTGGAGTTCCCATGTTGCACCAGCGCCACGCGCCGCCCGGGTTCGATCTGCGCCAGCAACGCCGGATCGGCCTCGGCCCGATCGAGCAGCACCTGCGCCCACGCCGAGCGGCTCGTGAGCAATTCGAGCACGGCCGCCCGCATCGCCGGACCGTAACCTGTCCAACCCGCGAGCAATCGCTCCGGCACCACGTTGCGATTGATCCGGCCGAGCGCCGCCGCCGCCGCCAGCTGCAGCTCGACGGCCGACGGTGGTGCGAGCAGGCCGGCCAGTAACTCAACATCCTCGTTCTGCCGCACCCGACCCCGCCCGAGCACCCGCGTCGCCGCCAGCCGATGCCCCAGGGGGGCGTGCCCAGCAACCGCCAGCACGCGGGCCGCCGCAAACACGCCGTCCGCCGCCGCGAGCGCGGCGTTCATGGTCGGGTCGGCCGCCGCGGATTGCAGTTGAGCCAGCGTCTTGTTGCACCGCTGCAGCCAGTCGAGCAACAGCGCCAGGGCCGCGAACGGTTGCGCCGGATCCACCCCACCCGCCGGCGCCGCGATGCGGGTGAGAATTTCAGCCAGGGCTTTCGCGTTTTCCGTCACGGCGGCAATTTCGATCACCAGCGCGTCATCGCTCCGCGCACTCGCACCGAGCCGGGCGAGCAGCGTCTCGGCGTGCGGCAGGGCCGAACTCATCGCGGCCGCCCGCAAAAAGCGATCTTCCGTCGCCTGAAGCAGGCCGGCCAGCGCGACGCCCGCGGCCGGCACTTTCCATGCGCCGAGAGTATAAGCGACTTGCTGCCGCACGGCCGCATCCGGGTCGGAGACCAACGCGACCAGGGCTGGCAACAAATCGGGCTCACTCTCCGCAAAACCTTCACTGAGCCGCACCGCCTGCCGTCGCACCCCCGGGTGCGGATCGCGCAGCGCTGCGGCGACAACTGCGGGCGTCAACGAGCCGATTGACTGCAGCGCCCACAGCGCCTGCCCACGTGATGCCGGCCGCGCCGCACTGGCCGCCGGCCGCGCAGCACTGACCGCCGGCCGCGCAACACTGGCCGCCGGCCGCGCAGCACTGGCCGCCAGCCGCGCCAGTGCCGGCGCCGCGGATTTCTCCCCGCGCCACGCCAGCTGCTGGTGCGCGAGATCCCGCACGAGGCCGCTGGGACTCTCCAGCGCCGCAACGAGGGCCGCGGCGTCGGCACGATCCAGCCGCGGCACCGGCCGCAGCGCAACGCCGCGCGGCCGCAGGCGGTAAATCCGCCCCTTGTCCTCGCCCGCCCGCAGGTCACCGAGCTGCTTTTGCCAGGCATCCGGAATCCATTTCGGGTGCTCAATCACCAGCCGGTACATGTCGGCAACATACAACGCGCCATCGGGACCGGCGCGGACCGCGCTGAAACGGGACCAGTGGTCGGTCGACGCGAAGAACTCCGCCGTCTGCTCTCCGGGCGCGCGTTCGCTCTGGAAGGTCGCGCCCGCCGGCCGGACGATTTCCCGGTGCACCAGATTGTGCACCGGCTCGGCAACAAAGACATTGCCGGCATATTCCGCGCCGAGCCAGTCGTCGCGGTAAATCATCACGCCGCAAGCGGAGGTGAAATGATTGAACCCGTGAGGATCGTTGAACCGCGCAAACGTCGTGCTCCGGGGATAGACCCGCGCCGCTCCGGGAATCGCGGCCACCGTCACCGTCGCATTTGGCGGCACCAGGTGCGGATTGCGCCGCAGGTAGTGCTCCTCGAGCGCGAAGTGCCAGATCGGATTCGAGTTGTTGCAGCCAAACCAGTTTCCCCAGTCATCGCGATTGCGCCCGAACTGCGACGCCCCGCTGAGCAAATCAATCGCGCCATCGTCCGGCCGGATCCGGAAATCGCGCTGGCCCAGCTCGACCACCGGCCCGCCCTTCGCGGCGGAAATTTTCCCACCGCTGTTGCCGTTCGCCATGTGCAACCAGCCGTCAAGGCCCCACTGCAGCCCGTTGGCCAGATGCTGCTCGTTCCCCTCGCCCAAGCCCGTGAAAATCTTTTCCACCCGGTCGGCGCGGCCGTCGCCATCGAGGTCCTCGAGCAACAGCACGTCGGGAATCGTCGTGACGAGCACGCCTTTCCGCCAGGGCAGCACCGAGGTCGGTGCGCGCAGCCCGTCGGCAAACAAGGTCGACTTGTCGTAGTGCCCGTCGCCCCGCGTCGACTCGAGAACGCGGATCCGTCCGCCAGGTTTGCCCCGGCCGTCCATGCCCGACGGATAGTCGGCCATCTCGACGACCCACATGCGCCCATCGGCCCCCCACACCATGTCAATCGGGTCCCGCACGAGCGGCTCCGCGGCCACCAGTTCCACCACGAGATCCGCGGGCACCCGGATGGCGGCCAGCGACTGCGCCGCCGTCAGCGGCGGCGGCAGGACAACTTTTTCGGGCGGGGCCACCTCCTTGTAGCCGCTGCCAACCACGACGGCTGTCAGCACAATCGCTCCGATGCGCAGGCGTTTCATCTCCATAAGTTGATCACTTGTTAATTACCGTTGGCACCAGTGCGCGCACAACCCCAATCACCGCGGTAAAGCATAAACCGACAATGCAGAGCCGTCTGAATTCAGTTGGGGTGCATTTCACATCTGAAATTGAAAACACCGGAAGGTGGAACCCGATGTCCGCCTCGGGTTGTGCACCGTGCGCGCTCACCCCAGCCCGATGAGAAATCGGGCTCCACCTTCAGTTGCATCGTTGCGGCCTCAGCAGCCTGGCGGATGACAGAGCTCCGATTCCGGTCGCGCGTTTGGCCGGAAAATGACCTCCAGAGTCGAAGACCGACAGGTTGCTAAAAAAACATCGCCTCGCTCAGCGCACTCTCGGGCGGCAGCAGGCTCACGGCGGCGGACAACCTGGTGCGGCCCGCGCCAAAATCGGCTTCGAACAGCGCCTGGCCCGTCCGCAGGTCTCCGCCCCAACGGAAGAATCGCGCCCCATTCCCATAGTCGAAGCCGAACGCGAGGCTGTCGCCTTCGGCTGGAGCAATCGCGGCGGTGGCCAGCGGCAGGGTGTCGACCGCCGCTCCGCACGCCGCCAGCCGGCGCCGCAGCCAAGCGAGTGCGACGCGCGCCTCCGCGGCGAGGCCCGCCGCGTGCGAAACCGTGACGGCGCGCAGCCCGTCGACGAGCGATTCCGGCGGGTAGGCCGACAGGAACTGTCCGATGCTTTGGCGCACGGGCAACAGCCGGCAGTACACGAGATCGCGCGTCGCGCTCGGGTTGGGCCAGGGATAGGTGAGCGCATCCGCCGGCGCGATCGCGCTGTCCAGCAGCACCCGTTTCGCCCGGCTGAGCAAATAGCGATAGTCCGCCAGCCGGCCACTGGCGGAAAAGCGATGAGCCCAATAATAAAGTGGCAGATCCGTCGAGAGGCAGATGGAAACCTGGTTCTCCAGAAACGGGCGGGCGCTCCGGGAATAACTGAGCAGCACAAACTCGACGCAACGCTTGTCGGACTTTGATTTTCCAAGGAAACACTCGCCGAAAATTTTCGCTCGCATCTCGGGCGCGGGCACATCGATGTGCCGCGGACAGAGGACGACCACCCGCCCGGGATAACGGCGCGAGAAACTCACCACGGTCGCGAATTGCGCCGCCGCATCCTCGAGGGTCGCGTTGAGCCCGAGGTGCAGGACGAAGTTGACCTGCGTGGCCTTCGCGTCGTCGGCCTCGAGCGTCGGTCGGCCAGCGGCGCCACCATCCGTCCACATCCGGGCCAGGCTCGAGGAAATCCGATCAACCGGCACTTCGATTCCGGGCAGGGCGTCAAAGATGGCGGGCATGCGGGAAGGCGGCGCGGCTAGGGCTGCCGCCAGCAATGGTGCTGGCGCGCGAGCAGGGCGTCGGAACTGGGTGGCCCCCACCCTCCGGCCGCGTAGGTGTCCATGCCGGAGCGGCCGACGCTGCGCCAGTAATCCAGCACCGGCGTGTAGAGTTTCCACGACGCCTCGGCCTCGTCTCCCCGGATGAAGAGCGTGCCGTCGCCGATCATGGCGTCGAGCACGAGGCGCTCGTAGGCCTCGGCGGTGTTGGACCCAAAGGTCGTCGCGTAACGAAAGCTCATCTTGACCGGCTGCGTGCGGGTCTCAAGACCGGGCACCTTGGTGTTGAGGATGAGGCTCAGCCCCTCGTCGGGTTGAATTTGAAAGGAGAGCGTGTTCGCGGCGAGGTCGAATCGTGCCGTCTCGCCGGCGAACAGGGTGCCGGGCGGACGGCGAAAATTGATCGCGATCTCGGAGACCCGGCGCGCCATCCGCTTGCCCGAACGCAGATAGAACGGCACGCCCTGCCAGCGCCAGTTGTTGATCGAGAGGCGCAGCGCGGCGTAGGTCTCGGTGTTGGAATCAGGGCCGATGCCGTCCTCCTCGGTATAGCCGCGCACCGGTTTGCCGCCCAGCATCCCCTCGGCGTACTGGGCGCGGGCCACATCGCCCGCCGGACCGATCGTCAGGGGCTGGATGGCGTTGAGCACCTTGACCTTTTCGTCGCGAATGGCCTCCGCCTGCAACGACCCCGGCGGCTCCATCGCCGTGAGCGCGAGCAGTTGCATCGTGTGATTCTGGATCATGTCCCGCAGGCAGCCGCTCTGCTCATAATAACCGCCCCGCGTGCCCACCCCGACCTCCTCGGCGACCGTGATCTGCACGCTGTCGATGAAATTGCGGGTCCAGAGCGGCTCGAAGATCGCGTTGGCGAAACGCTGCACCAGGAGATCCTGCACCGTCT
>SXSC01000407.1 GCA_005792355.1 Opitutaceae bacterium | reverse complement strand
TGGCGGATTCGAAATCGCCACCCGCCCCGGCAGACCTCGTCGCAAATCCCGCAGCCGAACCAATCGCTCCCGCGTCGTTTCTCCGGCGCGGGGATGAGAAGCTCTCATGTCAGTAACACTCGGATACAAGACACCGATGCAGCCGATCCAACGGGGTCAGGTTGCTTATTGTTGATCGAGCGCCGGCGTGATCGACGGTCACCTTCTTTGCGGGCTTTTTCCGAGCGGGTGATCGGAACGCCAATTGCCACGCGCGGTTGAAGAACCGATGCGCGGACGCTGGCGGCGGGCGGAAACAACACCGCGGCACCGTGTCTGCGCCACAGATCAGTTTCGGAATTGGACCTCCCTGGGAGTTGGCAAAAGAAAGAGTTGGCTAAAAAGATGAGGAATCGGTGGGAGCGAAGTTCTTGGAGCAACCTCCCCAAAGCTCCAACCAGGTCGGAGGATTGGGGTCTTATTCACCGTCTCACTTCCGGCTCCCGGCCGCAGTTTCCTTTGCCGCCGCTTTCTTCTCGGCCGCCGCCTTCAGGGCCGCCGCCTGCCGCGGGTTTAGTTTTGCCACCGGTTCCGGCGGGGCCTGCCACGGCCGGCCGGCGGGACCGTTGTCAATCACCGGAAAGGCCGCGATCCGGAGCCGGGCCGCACCCATCGGGATGAGAGTGATCTCCTCCTCGGGTTCCGCCGATTTCACCGGGCTGTCCGCCAGCAGCCCGACCAGATCCGTCTCATCCTTCTGCCACTCGGGAATCCGGCGGCCCTTCGCCTTGATTTGAATCGGCGCTTCAACACTGCCCCAGGCGTTGTGGTCCGCCGGCCACTTGTTCTTCGCCACTGTGAACGAGGCTGCGGGCTGCTGCGGGTCGAGCACCAGACCGTAGTTCCACGGCGTCGTCGGATAAATCTCGAACGCCGGCCAAGCGGCGAGCTGCTCCTTCGACAAGTTTCGGCGCCAGGCGTCCGGCAGGTATTCCCTGGTGATCGCGACCGCTCCGTCGACCGGCACGTATTTCTCCCCGATCTTCAGCGAGTACGTGAGCGGCCCGCGGTCGATCGAGACGCTGCGGGCATTCGCGGCCCAGGTTCGCACGCTCACCTGCATCGGCAGCCGGATTCTCACCCGATCACCGTTTTTCCATTCGCGCTCGATCCGGAGAAGGGTCTGCGGCTGGGTCTGAACCTTGACCGGTCGGTCGTTGATGCTGAGTTCCGCCTGGGCACACCACTTGGGGATCCGCAGGTAGAGTGGAAACGTCCGGGCGCCGTTCAGGGTCAGCGTGAGCCCCACGTCTTCGTCGAACGGATACTGGGTGGTCGCGGTGATGCTCACTTCGGCGCCGTCCCCGACCTTCGCCTTCACCTTCGACTGCGCGTAGAACACGAAGGCCAGCCCGTTGTCGGGCGTCGCCAGCCAGAGGTGCTCCGCAAAGTACGGCCAGCCGTGGCCCATGTTGAGCTGGCAGCAGCGGTGCGCATGCGGGTTCATCTGGTACTTCGGCCCCAGGTTCTGGATCCGCGGACTCTTGTTGCTGCTGTTGGAAACGACCTGGTTGGGCGCGGTCAGGTAGCGCAGCGCGCGGAAGTCGGGCGTGGTCGTGGCGGGCAGCGAGTTGAACGCCACATCCTCACAGCGGTCCGCCCACCCGAGATTGCCGCTAACCTTGAGGATCGCCTCGCAGGTATGCATCAGCTCGACGATGCCGCAGGTCTCCACGGCCTGGCGGGCGGTGACAAAACCGGGCCGGCAGTTTTCATCGCCGCCGAACATTCCCCCGGGCACCTGGCCATACAGCCCCCACACGGTCTGGTAGTTTCGCTCCGCCGCCGCGAGGTGCCGGGCCTCCCGCGATTGCAGGTAATAGGTCGGCGTGCCGCGCATCGCCTGGGTGATGTTCACATTGTGCCAGTCCGGCACGCCCTCGGTCCAGTTGGCGGTCTTGCCGAAAATCTTCTTCGCCAGTTCCAGCAGGCGCGGGTCGCCGGTGCGGTTATAGAGCCAGTAGACGCTGGCGAGGTTGTCGCCGGCCCGCTGCTTCTGCCAGAGCGGCGGCAGGAAGTCGGCGTCGGGCACCGCGAACTGCCACTCGAAGTACTTCGCCATCAGCCGGAGCACCCGCTCGTCGCCGGAGTATTCGTGGTAGGACTGGAGGACATTCAGCATGGGCATGTTGGGCCACAGGTCGGGTTTTCCCGTGCTGTGCACGCGCGGCGACTTGATGTTGGCCCGCGGCCCGAACCAACCGTCCTCGCGCTGGGAGCCAATGACGCCGTTGACCCAGACGCGGGTTTCCGCGAGCAGCTTGGGGTCGCCCAGCACGTAGGCCAGGTTGCCGTAACCTTTCAGCCAATACGGCACCTCCTCCCAGAACTTTTCGCCTTCGCCGTCCGGGCTCAGCCACGGATTGTTCTCCTTGATCAGGAAGCGGCTCAGCTCCGGCAATTGCCCAAAAAAGCCGGCGGCCTCCAACTCGAGCTGCTTACGCAGCCAGCCCTGCGGCTCGATCGCGCCCACCGGCAGTTTGAGGAGCGGGCTCGGCAGCAGCGGTTCCCGGTTGCCGACATAGAAAGCGTTGCCCCGGCCGGTCGGCGGATGCGGCACCGTCGTGATCGACTCCGCGCGGGCCAACTCGGCGGAGAGGAGAAAGGCCAGGAGAAGTTGTCCGCCGAGCGTGCGGGTTTGGGTCGAGGTCATGGGATGTTGTTCTTGAGGGTGACGGCGTCGGGGGCGGCCCCCGCGGCCACCCTGAACGCCTGGCGCGCGGTTCTCAGATCATTGCCGGAGAGAAGAATGTCGCGGCTCTCCTTCCCTTCGACCTGCACAAACGTCCGCGGCTGGCCCAGCGGGCGGCTCTCCCGTATCCAGGCTCCCTGCACGTTTTGCAGGCGAAGCGCGGCCTCGGCGTCAGGGGAGGCCGCGGCCGTTCCCTGGGAAAAATGGAAGTCCGCCACATCGTCACACACGACCGCCGGGCGAAGCTCGGGCGTGGCGGCGCCGAGCGCCACGCGATCCAGCACCAGCCCCCGGACATGCCGCGCATAGACGCCGTACGCTGGCAAGGCCTTGCCGAACTGCGTGAACTCGGGCCGCACTCGATGCAACTCGGGGATCGTCCGGATCGCCCCATCGGCGAGCGAGCCGCCGCCCGCCGCCGTGATCGTGATGTTCCGGAACGTCACGTTTTCGATCGCGTGCCCCGGCAGTCCGGTGAGGAGAATCAGCGGCTTGGCCGTGTCCTTCGGGCTGGCCTTGGCGGTGATCTGAAAATTGCTGAACATGAAATTCCGCATGCTCTGCAGCGGCGCCGGTTCGGCCGGGCCGTCGACGTACACCGTGTAATTGTTAAAGGTCATGAGCACGGCGCTGACCACGTCCCGCAGGATGAGGTTGGAGAAGATCAGGCCGTCCATCTTGCCGCCCTCATTCACCTGGATCTTGATCGCCGCGTCGTTGATGTCGTGAAAAACGCAGTTGGTGACGGTGACGTCGGCGAAGTCACCGGTGGAGAGCATCCCGATCCGAATCGCGGCGCGCAGGCTCGTGATGATGCAGTTTGAGATGGTGAACCGGCGGCACGGCGTGTCCGGTCGGGAGGACTGGAGGCAGATGGCGTCGTCGCTCGTGTCCATCACGCAGTTGCTGATCGTCACCTGCTCGCAGCCATCGAAATCGAGTCCGTCGCCGTTGCTGTTCACTTTGGCGTGGATGGTGACGCCCTGGACGTTCACGCGCCGGCAGTAGATCATGGCGAGGGTCCAGCTCGCGGGGTTGACGAGCTCCACATTTTCCAGCGACACGTTGGTGCACCGCAGAAAGCGCAGCAGCATGGGCCGGTCCTTCCGGGGATCATCCGGATTCGGAAAATTGGCGCGGTGGCCCCGGCCGTCGATTCTGCCCTTCCCCTCGATGCCGATGTTGGCGGCATTCTCCGCGAAGATCAGGCAGCCCTCCTTCTTGTTGCGGTCGGCGTACTGGTTGCGGAACACGTTGGCGGCATAGTCGGTGTAACGGGTGCTGCCCGACAGCGTGGCCCCGGCCTCCAGGTGCAGAACGACGTTGCTCTTCAGGAAGAGCGTGCCCGTGACGTAATTTCCCGGCGTAAATACGACCTTGCCGCCGCCGGCGGCGTGGCAGTCGTCGATGGCCTGTTGGAGTTTCGTTGTATTGAGCGTGGTCCCGTCGCCCATGGCGCCGAGGTCCTGCACGTTGACGGTACGGGCGAGGGACGGGACGGCGAGAAGCAGGAAGGCGAGAATGGATAGTTTCATTTGCTCAAAACCCAAACGTGGCGGTGAAGATGAAATTCCGCGGCCGGCGCAGTTCCCAGCGCAGCGGTACGATCACGTTGGCGGCACCGAGCACGCCGTTGGTGTCATAGTCGGTCGCCACCAGCCGCGGTTTGCTCCAGTCGAACGGGTTTTCCACGTTGAGCTGCGTCCGCAGGGTGACGTGGCGAAAGATGCGGCGTTCATGGGCCAGCATGGCGCCGACGTCCCAGTAGGCCTCGCCCTGGAGCGACCGGGAGGGATCGATGGAGCCGTTGGGCACGCCGGCGGCATCCCGCCGGCGTTCGTAGCCAATGGTCGCCGCACTGCGCCAGCGGTAATTGCCGCCGATCGACCAGCCCTTGAGCCGGCCCTCCTTGGGGAAGACATGGGTGACGAGCCCGTTGAACGCATACCGGCCGTTGCGACTGGTCGTGATGCCCTCGAGGGCGAGTTCGTCGAGGTAGGAGCGCTCGGCAATCGTCGTCTGTTGTTCGAGGTAGAGCGCATCGACGGCCGCCTGGCTGCGGGCCGCCGGATCGGCCGGATTGAGATCGAAGGAGGTGGAGCGCTGGCCGGCCGCAACCTTGCGCAGCTCACTCGCGAACTTTTGCCAGGTCGCGAGGCCCTCGAAAGGCGCCGCGGTGTTGAGGTAGCGTCCGAGCGACGCCAGGTGCGTGCCCAGCACGTTGCTGTTCTCGCTGCCGGTGAAGGCCATTCGCCAGTGCCGCGAGGGATTGACGGTGATGCTCAGCTCGTAGCCGGTGGCCCGGTAGCTCCAAGTGTCGCTCACATTGTCGACGAGGTTGGCGACCGGAGAAGCGGGCGTATCCATCGGGACGAAATGCGAATCGCCGAAGTCCTTATAGTTCGTGCGGAGCCGATTCAGGATGCCGTTGAGCGGGGCGCGGAATTGATTGGCGAGCCGCGCCTGATCGTTGGCCGACGCCACGAAGCGGTTCACGCCAATCGCGAGCCGGCCGCCCAACAGCGAGAAACGCACACCGTAGTCCTCGGTCTGCCCGGTCGAATTCGGCGCCGATACGCCCTGATAGTTTTTCCAGGAGGCGTCCGCCACCGGGCTGAAGTTGGTCGAGCGATTGTAGTTCAGCGAGAGCCACGGGAGCGCATGAAAGACCGCGCCGAAAGTGCGGGAGACGCCGGCCGTGTCGACGCTCGGGACGGGATTGAGCGGCACCTCGACCGACGAAGTGTAGTAGCGTTTGAGCGGGTCGGTGGCCGCACCGGGGATCGCCGGGTCGACATACCCGCGCACGGTCTCCGGCACGTAGCTCTTCGTCCCATCCCAACGATAGCCGGCCACCGTCACGAGCCGGTTCTTCAACCACCACGACTGCCACCCGAACGAGAGCGAGTCGTGGGCGAAGCGCGACTTCACGGCGTTGAGATGCTGGCGGAGGGCGATGTTGATTGGCGCGGCCTCGTTCGCCGTGGCGCCGAGCATCCGGCCGTAGCTGTTGATCTGCGCGAGATTCTCCGCGAAGAAATTCTGATCGGGCAGCTCCGGCACTTCGCCGTTCACGAAATAAGCGCGGCCGCGCAGGTTGTTCACAGCGGCGACGGCATCGGCCGACCAGCCCGTCCCCACGCGCCCGATCGTGGCGAGATTGAAGTGCCGCATGATATTCGTGTCCGAATCGTTGCGAGTCGTCTGGGCCAGCGCGCTGAGACTCTGCCGGCCCAGCCAGCGATGCACCCTGGCGAGATCGACTTCGTAGGAAAGCGTCGCGCGCATCTGTTCCGAAGAGGCGATTTCATCGCGCATCTGGCCGAGCACGTCACCAAAGGGGACCAGATACCCGGGGTTGAGCGTGCCATCCGGCAGGTACCGGTTGACGTCGAGCTTGAGGATATTGAACGCCTCCGGGGAATATCTCCGCTGGTGCCGGCCCAGATTGCCGGCGAGTTCGAGGTACAGACCGGCGAGAAGCTTCTGTTCGAGGAACAGCGTGGTCCAGCGCCCGTGGTCACGCTGTTCAGGCCGATCCCAGGTCCCGCCGTTCAGGTTGGCGTCGCGGCGCAGCCCATAGAGCGACCAGGGATCGTAGGGTTGGGCGATGCTGTTGAAGACGTTGTTCTGCATCACGCCCTGAAAACGCATGTTCACCACCGGATTCGCCAGCTTCAGTCCCGCGACGTAGACGACTTGCTGCGCGTTGTTCTGCGAGAGCGCGCCCCGCGGATTGAAGTCGGCCGCCGTACGGACGAACCCATCGGGGCTGGCGACTCCCGGCGCGACGCGGATGCGGTTGCCGTTCGCATCGACAAACGACCGGTTGGCCGTCGCCCACGACAGGCCCTGCGACACGAAGTCAACGGTCGGCCGGCCGTTCGCCAGCCACTGCAACACACCGCTGTCGAAGGCCCACGCGAGCGGCACAATGTTCCGGTGACTGCTGTAGTTCTCGTGGTTGATCGTGATCGTGGTGTGGGGCAGCGGACGGGCGGTCACCCCGAGCGTCAGCCGGTCCTGATTGGCGCCCTCGAAGCGCCGGAACTCGCGTTTCTGCGCGTGGAGCAGGTTGAGGCGCAGGGCGAGCCGATCCTTGATGAGCGGCGCGTTGTGGTCGAGCGCCACGCGATTCGAGCTCCAGCGATCAAACTGCGCGTGCACCTGCGTTTTCCGCTGCTGCAGTTGCGCACGCTTCGTGGTCGTGATGGCCGCGCCCTGTGGCTCGCCCACGCCGATGAGCAGCGCGTTGGGTCCGCGCGCGAGCGTCAGGCGCTCGAGGTTGTAGTTGTCGGAGGTCTCGAAGGAATGGAAGAAATCATGCGAGAGCGTCTGCCGGCCGCCGTTGCCCGTGTTGGAGAAGCCACGAATCGAATAGGACTGCCCGGTGCCGCCGCGGAGAAACTGGCCGGTGTTGTTCCCCTCGACGCCGGGCGTGTTTTCGCCCTCGACTGCGTCCACGCTCGGCGTGAACAGGAGCGCCTTTTCAAAGGAGGTGGCGGCGAGGTCCTGCATGAACTCGGGCGTCAGGACGGTGAGCGACGCGCCGACATCGCGCAGCTCCGTGCGCATGCGCGTGCCGCCGAGGGTCTCCCGCGCGGCGTAGCCGGTGTCCTTGTCGATTGAGACAGTGAAAGGCGAAAGCTCCACGACCTCGCCGGGAGCGGGGCCGGCCGGGGCTGGCTTCGCCGCCGCTTGCGCTTGCAGGGCGGTCGTGAACGGCAAGCCGAGGGCGGCGAATAACCGCACGCTCTGGCGGAATCGGCGGGACCAGGGTTTCATTCGTTCGGGGGGTTGCCGAATCTCAACAGCATCAGCTCGCAAGTCGAGCGTGCGCGCCCGCCCGGAGGCCCAGCCGACGAGGCGGGGCGGGGATCAAACTCTTGCCGGTCAGTTGGCGCCCCCCCCCCGGGTGAAGCCGTGGTCGCGCGCCAAGCGATCGAGGTTGGGCGTATTGAGGCCCTTGATTCCGCAGGTGATCCCACGGTGTTCTGCGTCGGGCTATTCCCTGAAAACGGATGCCGCTTTTTTCTCAATGATGGCGGCCGCGATCCAATCGTCTCCGGGCCAAGCGTGGTGCAAAATGGATTCATGCTTGCTCCAACCGCTGCGTCCTCCGCCGTCTCTGCGGTGCAACCTCAGCTCAGCTTCCCCAATCCTTTGACATCGCAGAGACCGGGCAGAACCGCCGAGAAGACCCCGGAGGCGGCGACGTCATCTCACTCAGTTCTCTGTGTCTCCGCCGTGCTACGCCAGGCTCGCGACGTTCACGGATGACGGCAGAAACAGGATGGGCAGAAAAAGGAAAACGCCTGAACCACGTCCGCACGGCTCCCGCCCGCGCAGAATCAAGGTCCCCCGACTCCGCTCTTTTTTTGCCAGCCCTTTTTCTGCCCTCCGGTTTTTTCGGCCCATGACCTGCAGCGACCCCGCGACACGACTGCGTTCTCCCATCTCTGTCCATGCGTGGTTTCTCGTCTGGCGCCCGACGACGCCGGCATCTTTTACCCGCCATATTTTTGCCAAAATGATTGGCGGCTTGAGGTTTTATTCCCCTGCCACCGATTCCTTTGCCATGGGATTGGTCCTGGTTCCTGGTTTTGGCCTCCCGCAGATTCAGAAAGACCACAGATGGTCGGATTCCGGGGTTTGCATCGGTGGCCTTTCTGAATCTGTGGGCGGTCCTGTATTTTCAATCGGTAGCTGGGACCGGCCACCAGACCATCAACTCGCGCAAAACAAGCCGCCGAATTTAGGTTTGGTTGCGGCTCTGCCGCGCTCCGCTGCGCTCGCGACGTTCACGGATGACGGCAGAAACAGGATGGGCAGAAAAAGGGAAAACGCCTGAACCACGTCCGCACGGCGC
>SXSC01000406.1 GCA_005792355.1 Opitutaceae bacterium | reverse complement strand
GTCGACCACGAAGCCGACCGAAAGCGTGAGAGCGAGCAGGGAGATATTGTTGATGCTGAAGCCGAAGAAATACATCACTCCGAATGTCCCAAAAATGGCGATGGGCATCGCGACGCTCGGGATGAGGGTCGCCGCGGCGGAGCGGAGGAACAGGAAAATGACGAGCACCACCAGGGCGATCGCGAGGACCAGAGTGAACTTCACGTCGCGCACCGAATCGCGAATGGCGAGAGACTTGTCCATATAGACATCGAGACTGATGGACGCCGGCAGTTCCGCGCGGAACGCCGGCAGCAGCGCCTTGACGCCGTCGACCACTTGGATGGTGTTGGTCCCGGGCTGGCGCTTGATGGAAAGTGTGACCGTGCGGGTCGCCTTTAGGCCTTTCGCGAAGTCGGGGTCCTCGATCCCGTCGACAAAGCGCTCGTCGAACCAACTGCCCGTTTTTTCGTTTTCGATGCTGTCGATGACGTTGGCGACATCACCCAGCCGGACCGGGGCACCGTTGCGGTAGGAGACGATGACCTTGCGGAAGCTGGCGGCGTTCTTGAGCTGGCCGGTGGCCAGCAGGGTGGTCGATTTGTGCAGGCCATCGAGTGTGCCGGCGGGAAGGTTGACGTTGTTGGTGTCGAGCGCGGCGCGCACCTCATCGATGCCAATGCCGCGGGCGGCGAGCGCGCGCGGGTCGAGCCGTACGCGGACGGAATATTTGGCCGAGCCATAGATCTCGACCTGGGCAACGCCGTCGACCGTGGAAATGCGCTGGGCGAGGATGGTCTCGGCGTATTCGTTGACCTCCCACAGCGGCAGCGTGGATGAGCCCAGGGCCAGATACAGCACGGGATCCTCGGCGGGATTGGACTTCCGAAAGGACGGCGGGTTCGGCATGTCGCGCGGCAACCGCCGCTGGACGGCGGCAATGGCGGATTGCACATCCTGCGCCGCCCCGTCGATATTGCGGTCGAGGCTGAACTGGAGCGTGATCGAAGTGCTGCCGAGCGAACTGGTCGACGTCATCGAGTCGATGCCCGCGATGCTGGAGAACTGCTGTTCCAGCGGGGTGGCGACGGAGGCGGCCATCGTTTCCGGACTGGCGCCGGGCAGGCTCGCCGAGACCGAGATGGTGGGAAAATCGACGCTCGGCAGGTCGCTGACCGGCAGCTTCTGGTAAGCCATGAACCCGAAGAGGGTGATGGCTGCCGTGACAAGCGTCGTCATCACGGGACGCCGGATGAATTGTTCGGGAATGTTCATGGGGTCTTTTTCCCTTTGTCCTTTTTCCGGCCTTTGCCCTCGCCGTCCTTGCCCGCCCGCTTTTCGCCACCGGGTGCGGGCGGCTCTTTGACCACAACGGATTTACCGGGGATGACGCGCAGCTGGCCCTCGACGACCACGGTCTCACCGTCCTTCAGGCCACCGCTGATGACGGAGTCGCTCTGATAGGTACGTTCGACGACGACCGGACGGAGTTCGGCGGTTTGGTCGGCCCGCACGACAAAAACGTGCTGTCCCGACTGCGACGTCTGGATCGCACTGCTTGCCACCGTCAAGACTTCAGGCGAAGCGAGCGTCACGCTCACCGTGGCGAATTGTCCCGGCCAGAGCCGGTGCTCGGCATTGGGAAACGAGCCCTTCAGTTTCAAGGTGCCAGTCGACGCATCCACGGTGTTGTCCATGAACGTGAGCTCGCCCTCCTCTGGTTTCTCGTCGGGTCCCGGCGGGACGACGCTGACTTTGAGGATGCCAGCCGAACGGTAGCGTGTCAGGGTCGCGAGATATTGCTGGGGCACGCCAAAGGTCACGTAGATGGGGCTGAGTTGATTGATGGTGATCAGCGGGGTGCCGGTGTCGTTGGCGCGCACGATGTCGCCCTCGTGGACGCTCATGTTGCCCGTTCGCCCGGTCAACGGGGCGCGAATCGAGCAGTATTCGAGCTGGAGCCGGGCCGTGGCGAGGCGCGACTCGTCGGACAGGACCTCGGACTCGAGGGCGCGGGCGGTGTCGGTGATTTTCTCGAACTGCTCCTTCGACACCATTTCGTTTGCCGTGAGCCCGCGGTAGCGCGCCACCTGGGCTCGCGCGGTTTCCAACTGGACGCGGGCTTTTTGCAGGTCGGCGTCGGCGGATTGGAGCGCGTTGCGGAAGGGTCGAGGGTCGATCTCAAACAGGAGGTCGCCCTCCGTGACGTTGTGCCCCTCCAGGATGGCTCGTTTGAGCAGCGTCCCGGTGACCTGGGAGCGGATCGCGGTGGTGCGGATCGGCTCGACTGCGCCGATGGCCTCGATCGTGAGCGGAACGATCTTCGTCGTCGCCTGGCCAACCAAGACCGGGGCGGCGCCGCCGGCCCCCCGCCCGCCCTTGCCGCCGGCACTCCCGCCCGCGGGCTTTTCGCCGCAACCCACCGCAAGGGCGCCAAAAATGATCAGGGTCAGCCCGGTGCACAATGACCGGTTGAGGGGGAGGGAAATCATGGAGATTAAAAGGGGCGGGGAGAGGAGAAAACTGGAACCGGATAATCCGGGGGAGCAAGGAGAAGCGCAGAAGTTGATCAGCGCGGACGGCGTTTGTCAAAGTCGGCGAGCACAACGACAGAAACAGTGGAAAGGTGCGGTGGGGGATGGAACATCCCGTCATACCCAAACCTTTTCCTTGCTAGCCGCAGCGCCGGGGATTTCCCTCGCGAGTATTTTTCCACGATGAAAGTCCTCGTTGCCGACAAGATCTCACCCAAGGGAGTTGCCTTTCTGCGCCAGCAGCCGGGGCTTGAAGTTGTTGAGGCCTACGGATCCTCGCCGGAAAAGGTGCTGGAGCTGGTCCGGGACGTCCAGGCCATCGCGGTTCGTTCGGAAACGAAGATCACGGCGGCGGTCTTTGCGGCGGCGCCGTTGCTGAAAGTCGTGGGACGCGCCGGGGTGGGGGTGGACAACGTCGATGTCGAGGCGGCCACGAATCACGGGGTGGTGGTGATGAACACACCCGCGGGCAACACGATCGCAACGGCCGAGCTGACGTTCACGCACCTGCTCTGCGGCGCCCGTCCGGTGGCGCAGGCCGCGGCGTCGATGAAGGCGGGGCAATGGGACCGGAAGAGCTTTTCCGGCATCGAGCTTTTCAAAAAGACCCTGGGGATTGTGGGCCTTGGCCGCATCGGCGGGGAGGTGGCCAAGCGGGCGCAGGCCTTTGGCATGCGCGTGCTCGCCTATGATCCCTACCTCGCACCCAGTCGGGCCAAGGCGATGCAGGTCGAGGGCGTGTCGCTGGAGGATCTGCTCACGCACGCGGACTACATCACGGTGCACATGCCGCTTACCGACGATACGAAGTACATGATCGACGAGGCGGCCTTCGCCCGATGCAAAAAGGGCCTCCGGATCTTCAATTGCGCCCGGGGCGGCATCATCAAGGAGAGCGCGCTGGTTGCGGCACTCAAGAGCGGCCAGGTGGCAGCGGCGGGGCTCGATGTTTTCGAGGACGAGCCGCTCGCCAAAGACAGCGAACTGCGCTCGTTGCCGAACGTTGTGCTGACTCCGCACCTCGGCGCCTCGACCGCCGAGGCGCAGGAATCCGTGGGCATCGAAATCGCCGAGCAGATCGCCGATGTGCTCAACGGCGGGGTGATTCGCAACGCCGTCAATGTGCCATCGATTGATGCCGCGGCGCTCCGCATCCTCGGACCCTATCTCGATCTCGGCGCCAAACTCGGCACTCTGGTCCAGCAAATCGCACCGGCGCAGATTGCGCAGCTGCGCATCACTTATTGGGGCAAACTCATCGACCTCGACACGAACGCCGTCACGCGGTCGATCGAGCGTGGTTACCTGCGGCGCATCAGTGGCGAAGGGGTCAACTTCGTCAACGCCCCGGTGCTGATTGAGCGGCTCGGCATCCGTGCCGAGGTGGTGAAATCGACCGACGATTCCGGCTACAGCGAATTGATCCAAATCGAAGCGATCGCTCCCGCGGGCGCGGTCCACTCCGCGGCGGGCACTTTGATCGGCAAGGGCAATCAGCCGCGCATCGTCAGCATCAACAGCCGCGAGGTCGAGGTGGCCGCCGATGGCAAGCTGCTCGTCCTTGAAAACATCGACCAGCCCGGGATGGTCGGGACCATCGGCACAATTTTGGGCCGGGATAAGGTCAACATCGCCGACATGTCGCTCTCGCGCCTCACGCCCGGCGGCACCGCCTACATGGTCGTGCGCGTCGACACGGAGCCGAGCGAGTCGGCCCGCGCGGAAATCAAGGGTCACTCCGCGATCAAGCTGGCGAAGTTCGTGCAGCTATGATCGGACCGGCTCCAAGCCCGGCGGATCGGGCTGGCTCTCCGAGCCGGCCCCGCCGCGGCTAATCACCCGATGCTCCTTGCCTTCCTCATCGTCGCCGTCGTCGGTTACCTGTTGGGCGCGCTGCCCGTCGGGTTTCTGGTCGCGCGGGCAAAGGGCGTGAATATTTTCGAGGTGGGCAGCAAGAATCCCGGCGCGACCAACGTGCGCCGTGTGCTCGGTCACGGTCCCGGAAACCTTGTGCTCGCCCTCGACGCCGCGAAGGGCGCGGTGGCGGTGGCGGTGGCGTATTTTCAGGTAAACCTGACGGACGCCGGCAGTTCGATTTCATTCGAATACTCGACCACCCCGGCTGAGCTCGCCCGACCAATCGTGGGCTTGGTCGCCGCGATCCTGGGCCACAGCTTCTCCTGCTTCACGGGTTTCCGCGGCGGCAAGAGCGTCGCGACCGGCGCCGGAGGGTTTGTCGTGTTGTTTCCGCTGGGCATGCTGTTCGGCCTGGTCGTTTTCGGTGTGGCGGTGGCCGTCTCGCGCACCATTTCACTCGGCTCGATGTTGGGCGCCGCCTCGCTCCCGCTCTCGGCGGTGCTGCTGCAGCACCCGCCGAGCCTCGTGGGGGTGTGCGCGGCGGTCGCCCTTTTTGTCATTCTCCGCCACCGGGCCAACATCTCCCGCCTGCTCGCCGGCACCGAAGCGAAAATCGGCCGGCCGGCCGCCGCCCAACCGCCTCTTTCGAAATCATGAGCGCTCCCGCCAGTTTCAACATCGGCCTCTGCGGCTTTGGCACGGTTGGCCAGGGGGTCTGGAAACATCTGACCGCCAACCGGACCGAGCTCGAAGCGCGGCTCGGCGTGAAACTCAACCTCGTGCGGGCTTCCGTGCGCGACCTGCGAAAGAAACGCGATGTGCGGATCCCAACCCGCGCGCTGACCACCGACGCGCTGGCCATCGCGAACGATCCGACGATTCAAATTGTCTGCGAACTGCTGGGCGGCACCACGGTGGCGCGTCAGGTCACGTTGGCCGCGCTCCGGAATGGCAAGGTGGTCGTCTCGGCCAATAAGGCGCTCATCTGCAAGCATGGCCCCGAAATCATCGCCGCCGCCCAGAAGCACGGCGGACATTTCTTCTTTGAGGCGTCCGTCGCCGGTGGCATTCCGATCATCAAGGTCCTGCGCGAGGGGCTCGTCGCCAATCGGTTCCCCCGGATTTTCGGCATCCTCAACCGCACCTGCAATTACATCCTCCCCCAGATGGAGGATCAGGATGCGCCGTATGCCGCGGTCCTC
>SXSC01000405.1 GCA_005792355.1 Opitutaceae bacterium | reverse complement strand
CGCGCGGCCTGTCTCCTGGTAGTAGCCCTCGATGTTCTTCGGCAGGTCGTGGTGGATGATCCACCGGACGTTGGGTTTGTTGATGCCCATCCCGAAGGCGATCGTCGCGCAGATGATGCGCGTGTCGTCGCGGAGAAACGCATCCTGGTTGGCCGCCCGGGTCTCCGCGTCGAGCCCGGCGTGATACGGCTTGGCCGCAAACCCGCGCGACGCCAGGCCCTCGGCCACCCGCTCCGCCGTGGCCCGGCTCGCACAGTAGATGATGCCGCTCTCGAGTTCCCGTTTGCGGACAAACTCGATGATCTGCTTCAGCGGCTGATCTTTTGGGACGACGCGATAGGTGAGATTCGGGCGGTTGAAACTCGCGACGAATACGTCGGGCTCGCGCAGCTTCAGGTGCGTGATGATGTCGGAGCGGACCCGGGCCGTCGCGGTCGCCGTCAGCGCCATCACCGGTACGGTGGGCAACGCCGCCCGCAGCTTCGCGAGCTGCCGGTATTCGGGGCGAAAATCGTGGCCCCACTCGGAAACGCAATGCGCCTCGTCGATCGCGAGGCAGCTGACATTCCATTGCTTGAGATTCTCATCCCAACCCTCGAGCATCAGCCGCTCGGGGGCGGCATAGAGCAATTTATACTCGCCGCGGTGCAGTCCGCGCAGCCGGGCGCGCGCCTCGCCGGCGGCGAGCGTCGAGTTGAGAAACGTCGCCGCCACGCCACTGGCCTGCAGTGCGTCGACCTGATCCTTCATCAGCGCGATGAGCGGTGAGACCACCACTGTCAGCCCGTCGCGGGCGAGCGCCGGCAATTGGAAACACAGTGACTTGCCCCCGCCAGTCGGCAGCAGGGCGAACACATCGCGTCCGGCCAGCGACGCCTCGCAGATTGCCCGTTGCAACGGGCGGAACGTGGAATAGCCGAAGGTGACCTTCAGGAGTTGCGAGAGTTCGGGCACAGGTGGGGGAAGATGGTGCGGGGCGTGGGGGGATGCCGACAAAAAAGCGCGCAGCTCCGTGCGGTCCGGCGCATCCTCGAAGTTTCTCCGCGATTCGGAGTGGGGTACCACGGCGGGGCGCTTGCCCCGGCGCCCGTGCCACCGGTCGGCGGTTGGCAACCGCCGCTCCGTGAGAAACATTTTTTGCGTCGCGTGGCCGGCGGGGAGTGGGCCAATCTTGGCATCGTGCCGATCTTCGCACCCGTGCTTGTTCGCTTGCTTTCTCCCCTCCGGTGGCTCGTTGCGCTGACGGGCGCGGTCTGGTTGTGCGCGCAGGATCCGCGGCCGCTGGTCGGGCCCGGCGCCACGAAAGAGGAGGTCATCGACGCGTATGGCTGGCCCAGCGGTCAGTCGAAGTCCGGCGTAAAGGAGGTCCTGTCTTATCCCCAGGGACTCGTGACGCTCGAGAACGGCCGGGTGGAATCGGTGGCGTTCACCATGAAAACGCCCTGGCCGGCGCCCCGGCCACGTCCCGGTTCGCCTTCGGCCACGTCGGTGAAGAAGCCCGAGGCGGTCCCGGATTTTTGGATGACCAGCTACGCGGACGCGGCCGAGGAGGCGATGCGCCGGCGGGCCCGGCTGCTGGCGCTCTTTACCGGCTCCGATTGGTCGCCGGCCAGCAGGCAGTTTGACGATGAGGTCGCGTTGCATCCCGATTTTGTGCACGCGTTCACCGGTGATTATGTGTTCCTCCGGCTGGACTTCGCGTCGCGCGCGGCGATTCCGGCCGAGGTGCGGGAGCAAAACGCGCGGCTCCGTGAACGCTATGGAGTCTCAACGTATCCGACCCTGCTCGTCCTCTCTCCGGCGGGTACCGTGCTGGCGGCCGTCGATTTGTTGAGGCCCCAGCCGGGTGATTCCTACCGCGACCGGGTGATTGCCGCGGTGCGCGAGGTGCGCGATCTCCTGGCGCTCCGGCCGCCGGAGCCCGAACTTGACCCGCGGGCGACGGCGACGGCGGTCGCGGCACCGGCCACGTCCGCCCGCCCGTCGTCGGGTTCGGTCCGGCTCATGTCGACGCTCTTCTCGGCGCAGCGGATGATCACGGCCGCGGTGGTGGTGGGTTTGATCATCGTCGGGGGTTTTTTCTGGCTGATCTGGCGGCGCTGGTCGCCGGCGGCGGAGTTGTCGGCAACCCAGTCGATGACCGCGCGGATTTCCGATGCCGCAAGCGGCCTGCCGACGTCCCAGGCGCTCCTCGCCTGGCCGAAGGAGCGGCTGGCGCTGGTGGTGGCGGCGCTGGCCGAATCGGACGGGTACGTCGCCGAGGTGCAGCCCCGGGGGATCGAGGCGGACGTCGTGCTCCGCCGCCCGGGGGAGGAGCAGCGGCGGGTGCTGATTGTGTGCGCGGCGGGCAACGGCGGCGCGGTATCGGTGAAACGGGTACGCGAGTTGTTCGGCACGCTGACCGCCGAGGGCGTCGACGTGGGCTGGTATGTGTCGCCGGCGGGGTTTGCGGCGGAGGCGCGGACCTTTGCCGATCAGAATAATCTGATGCTGATCGACCGCGAATGGCTGCTGGCACAGTTGCGGGACCTGCCGCCGCTCGTGCTGCCCAAGGTGCTCGCGCGGCTGGGGTAGCTGCCTGCTTCGCCCACGACCGCCCTTGGCGGGGCGAACGGAGATTTCTCGGCAACGGATCTTCCCCGCGGGTTTCAACGCCAGCCAGGATCGCTTTCCCTCTCCAAAGATTCTCTCGTTGGTGGTCACCGAACATTATCTGATCGCCCGGTTCCAGGATGGACGGGTGGTAAGCAATCCCTTGGTGTGGTATCCTTGACTGCTCATGGCCAGCGCGGCGGACCGGCAGGCCTTTGTGCTCATCAGCGCGGCCGCCCACGGTTGGGGCATTCACGTCAACAACACCTACCCCGCGGAGTTCCTTTTCGGCAAGCCGCTTCACCGACTCACCGAATGCCCGCCGCCAGCCGCCCCTTAATTTAACAAGTAGCGGACCCCGTCGGCTCGGCCCGTTTCTACGCGAGGCCCTCAGGATAGAGTTTCGGAAAGTAGTAACCGGCCGTCTGCGTCGAGAAACCCAAGCGAAGAGGGTCACGGTGACCGTTCGATTCGACAACTCGTGCCGCGAGTATTTTGGCGATCAGGCGTGAGGCGGTCCTTTCGGATGCGCCGAACAAGCTCGTGACCTCTCCGCGGGGAACGCTTCCGCGCAGGGCAATTTCGCGCAGAACCGAGCCTAGTGTCGCCGGCATTTCGTTCCCGTCACCCCAGCGCGTCGCAAAACGGAGGATGCGATCTTGGAGGGTTTCGAGCTCGAACAGCCCTGCCATAAAATGGACCTGATCGAGGGCGACCGTCAGGAAGAAATCGCAAAACTGGTGGAGGGCCGCTTGGGAAAGGTTGCCGCGCCCATCCAACGCGCCACGCCGCTCGGAGTCAGCGTCCGCGAGGTGGCTGAGGTAGGCATCCTTCTGCCGGGCAAGACCGCGCGCGATCGACCACAGGCCCGCCGAGCCGATCCCGATTTCCCGGGCGTAAGTATCCGTGTGGAGACGGGCGACGCGGCCGTTGCCGTCAACAAAGGGATGGATCCAAACCAGCCGGTGATGGGAAGCGGCCCACGCTACAATCCGGTCAAGGGGATCGTGATGCTCCGGTGAATACGCTTCAAAGCGTTGGATGAACCGGGGCAACGACGCGGCCAAAGGGCCGAAGTGAGCGCCGACCATCGTCTCGCCCGCGCGGAACTCACCAGGAATGATCGGCACCACCTTTCCGGAGGTGGTCTTTGCCGGCAGGAGCGATTCCGGCAACCGGCGGCAAAATTCACCATGAATCCACCGGAGAAATTCGCCGGAGCACACGCGGATCTTCTCGCCGCGATCAAAGCGTGCCGCGATCAAACGCTGCACCTCCACGTGCGCGCGCGCCTCAAGCTGCAGCGCTCGCTGCCGCGGTTCGACAAGGAGGTTGTTGTTGAGGGCCTTCTCGATGTCGGCTGGATGAGTTTGGTGACCCTCGATCAGATTCGAGTAATAGCTGTTCATCTGCTGAACGAGACCAGCAACACCCGCCTGTGTGATCGGGTGAAAAGCCGCCTCGAGCCGAGAAGTGGAGCGCATCAAATCGGCTGCTTTTTCGCGCAGCACACCGGCCCCGGGCATGAGCGGCTCCATGGCGGATTCGTTGGCGAAGGTGGCGGGTATTTCTGACATCAACAATGGCGCGTTACTTGGCGGGTATTATGAAATTGTTAATGCCTATAAAACAACAAATAAAAAACTCAAGCTAGAGTTAATGAAGCGCGATATGGCGGGTTCAGTGGCGAGTTCTTTGGCGTCAAGGCTGTGACGCCCAAACTGCTCGTGACGCCTCGTTTTTTGAAGCGGTGAGACCGCCTGCCCTCCGAGCTCGCAGAGCGAAGGAGGGTGAAGTCCGGCTCCCAGTCCGACAAGCACACCCACTGAATCACCGACTTACCGTTTCACCCGCCTTCGCGCGATGCGCTTCGGCGAGGCAAGCCGGATCACCGATCCTGAGGCGGCATAAGGCAGGGGACCGGGCGGCCGTCGCGGCGACGCGGACGCGTAGCTTGAGGAAGAACCTGCCTGGATCGGGCACGCGTCTCTGGCGGGCAAGCAAACGAAAAACGGAGGAGTGCTCACTTTTTGGGAGCGGATCACGTTTCCGAAAAAAAATCCCGTGGTCTTGTCGTCCGTCGTCCCGCGGTCTGAAGGGCGGCCGCGCTGGGAGTTTGGTCCTCCGCTCAACCCCGCAGCCACGTTTGCGCGGCGGCGACATCCTGCGGGGTGAGACCATGGCTGGCGGAAATCGGGTGTACCTTGACCCCGGCCCCACCGGCTCGCAGCAACGCGGCGAGGCGTTCGGGATGATCGGGCGGCACGAGTGGATCGGTCGAGCCGTTGCAGAGCAACACGCGTTTGCCGAGGAGCGAGCCCGCGGCGGCGGGTTGTTCGAGCACGACCATCGAACGAAGGAGAATGGGCTCCAGGGCACAATTCGTGGGTGAAACGAGTGTATAAGTCGAAAGCGTGAGAGAATTCAAGGCAGCTGGGAAAGGGGCGGGTTGGGCAACTATCGCACCCACGTCCTCGCTCGCTCGGGGGCGGCCGGCGTGCTTT
>SXSC01000404.1 GCA_005792355.1 Opitutaceae bacterium | reverse complement strand
TTTTCTTCCTTCAAAGCGGATTGTGGTTTGGAGCCGGAGGCGAAGACCAGTCCGTGATGAGTCGTTCTCGGCGTCCGGATTTAACCCGCACCTTTCGACCAGTTGGACCTTTTTCACCCACACCAAAACGTGGAGAACCGATGTCGTGCGGTTGCGGGTGAAGCCATGGCCAAGCGTTACGTCCAGCGCAGCTCCGCCGAATACCGTCCGGCAACCTCTCCATTCTTGAAGGCCAGCTTGGGATGCAGCCCCGCCAAGGCGCGGACGATGCGCAGTCCCAGACCGGTGCCGGGTGCCGCCGCCCGCTGGCTCGCGATCGCGTTGCCCACCCGACACACCACGTCGGTGCCGTCGCGGCCGATCGTCACAAAGATCCCGCCTTTGCCATGGCGCAGGGCGTTGGTCAGCAGATTGTGCAGCATCTGCCGGAGATAACGCGGGTCGGCTGTCACCACGGCGTCTTCCGCCGCCACCACCGTGAGCCGCCGATCACCGTCGCGCGCCAGCAGCTCGTAAGTCTCCATCATCTCGGTGGCCAGTGTCCGCAGCGGCACCGGCGCGAGCTGGAGTGTCAGGCGTCCCTGCTCCGCGGTGGCGAGCAGCAGGCATTGTTCCACGTAGTCGGAGAGCCGGCTCAACTCGACTTGCAGCGACTCGGCCAGCACGGGCTCGATCCTCCCCGCGGCTTCTTCGACCTGGAGGCGGAGCAAAGTGAGTGGAGTTCGCAGTTCGTGCGCAACCTGCGCGGAAAATTCCGTCAACTGGCGGAAGCTCGCGTCGAGGCGGCCCAGCAGCGCGTTCAGGTTTTCTTCAATGCTGCGAAACTCCGCATCCGCCGCGGTCAGATGCACGCGCTGATCCAAACTGCGGGCGCCGATCGCCCGCAACTGGGTGTTCATATCACTCACCGGTTGAAACGCCCGCCGCGCGAGCAGGTAGCCCACCCCGAGGGCCAGCAGAGCGACCGGGATCGCGTAGAACAACGAAAGCTCTGCGAGTTCGCCGGCGATGTCGTTGATTTCCGGATCGGAATAATTGCCGTGCAGGATGAAGCCGGGCTGCCCCGGGTGGGAGCGCTCCCATTTTTCCACCTGCAATTCGGTGCGCAGGTGCCAGACGGTGATGGCGACGAAGATCGCTAGCACGCCCACGACACTCAGCGCGAACCACAGCGCCATCCGCCAGCGCAGCGATCTCATGGGCCAGGCTCCTTCACCGCAAACCCCACGCCCCGCACCGTGTGAATGAGCGGCGCCCAGCCGGGCCGGTCGATCTTGGCGCGCAGATAGTTGACGTAGACATTCACCACGTTCGTGCCCGAGTCGAAATGCTGGTCCCACACATGTTCGATGATGGCGGTCTTGCTGACCGCCTTGGGGGCGGAAATCATCAAGAGCTCCAGCAGCGCGAACTCCCGGTTCGTGAGAATGATCTTCTCACCGCCGCGCAGCGCGGTGCGCGCAAGCAGATCGAGCTCGAGATCGCCGACACGCAGCCGGTCGACCGGGTCGGCCCGTTGCCGCCGCAACACCGCCCGCAGCCGCGCCAGCAGTTCGCTCATCGAAAAAGGCTTGGCCAGATAATCGTCCGCTCCGGCGTCGAGCCCGCGGATCCGATCGTCCAACTCGTGCCGGGCCGTCAGGAGGATCACCGGCGCTCGGACGCCTTTGCGCCGGAGTTGCCGCACCACAGTAACTCCGTCCTGCGCCGGCATCATGACATCGAGCACCATAGCGTCGTACGGATGATTCTCCGCCAGCCACGCGGCCTCCCCGCCATCGGCGGCTACATCCACGGCGTAGCCGGCTTCCACCAGACCGCGCCGGATGTGCTCGGCCACCTTGGCCTCGTCCTCAGCGATGAGTATGCGCATGCGCGGGGCGGCGGCAACGGTCTCAATTGCAACCGCAGCCACTGCCGCCCACCCCGCGGCCGCCCGCGGCGGTCTCGCGCGAGAAGAACGTGTGCTCCATCATCGAGGTGTGGAGCGGATCACGATCTGGCCGCATGGAGTAGGTCGTAAGCGTGGCGCGCTCCCACGGTTTGACGCGGACAAGATTCGGATTCGCGCAGCCGGAAAACAGACTACCGGCGGCGAGGAGCAGGAGGGGCATTAACGAGGGACGAAGAATTTTCATGGGGTCAGTTTTTTTCGGCCAGGAGCGCATCAAGGTGTTGGCGAAGTTCCCGGTCGCTGGCTTCGCCATGAAAACCCTCATGCACGAAACGCACGCGACCATCCCGGCCCAGCAGATAACTGGTCGGCATCGCCGGCACACCCACCTGCTTGACGAGCGCCTGGGTGCGGTCGTGCAGGGTGACAAATGGCGGCGCGAGCTTCTTCACAAACGCGTTCGCCGCCGCCGCCTTTTCATCTATGCCGACGGCGACGATCACAACCCCGCGCGGCGCATAGTCCTGCTGCAATTTGGCCAACGTGGGGAACGCCGCCTTGCAGGGAGCGCACCACGAGGCCCAGAAATCGACGAGCACGACCTTGCCCGCGGTCGCCGGCAATTCGCCCCCGGCGAGACTCACGAGGTTGGCCCCAGCCAGGGAGGGAAAGGGATCGCCCGCTTTGACCGCCGCAGACACGGAGGCCGAGACGAGGCAGGCGAGAGCAAGGCAAACGGCGGCGCGGGGCCGGAGGAGAGATTCGAAGCGCATGAGCGGAGGGTTGAGGATAAGAGGCCGGGCGGAGGTGACGCGTCTCACCAGGCGAATCGCGCGCCCACCGTAACAATATTGGCCCGGCAGTAGGCGCTCTGTGGTGTCACCCCGTCTGTGCCCCGCATCTCGTAGCGCTCGAACGCGGCGTCGAACTGCAGGGCCTCGGTGACGTTCCAGATCACCTTCAGGCCGTAGGTGAGCGTCCGCAGGGCGGACAACCGGTAATCGGACGAATAGAAAGGGCCGGCGGGTCGCGGCGGGCCCGACACCGGCACGACGGCGGTGCCATCGAGACGGTAATAGTAGAAACTGGCCGCGTCCTGCTCATGGTACCGCAGGCCCGGGCGCAGGATCAGTTTCTCACCCACGTTCTGAAACCAGGCGAGGTCGAGGGTGTGGGCTGTGGTGTCGTAGGAATCATGATACAAGCGGTAGCTGGCATCGACCGCGCCGTGGAGATCGGGGAACGCCCGATTGAGCCCGGCGTACCCGATCCACTTGTCGCGCTCGGCCGGGCGGTTCTCCGGGAAGGTCAGGGGCAACGAGAGGCCGGGAATGATCTCGGTGGTTTTCTCAACGAGCTTGTACGGATCCGACAGGTAGCCCCGAGCGCGACCCCAGGTGAGGTTGAAGGTGACGGACGTGCGCGGATCGAGCAGCTGGGTGACGCCGGCGATGAGATCGTGGGTGCGTTTCTTCGCCTGGTCGCTCTGGTAGAAGACCCGAATATCGTCGTCGGTGCCGGCCAACCCAAGGAGGAGGCTCGTGTTCTTCTGATTGAAATCGGTGATCGTGTTGAGCGACCACCCGGTGGAAACGTAGTCGCTCTCGCGGCTGTTGCCGACGCCGAGCGCGACGTTGACGCGCGAAAACTGCCGGGAGAGCGAGGCATTCCAGGCCTTGCGCCGCTCGTGCAGATCCGCCAGCGGCACCTGATCGCTGCCGGCGGGGGCGGGCTGACCGTTGGGCGTGGCACCGGCGATGGCATCGACGACCCCCTCGACCTTAAGCAGCATGGCGGTGCCAAGGGTTTTTTCGATGGCGGCACCGTGCACCTTCACACCAATGCGGCCACCCGATTCCTGGTAGTCCTGGAATTTGTAGCGGATGGCATCCTCCGCGCGCGCGGCGCGCGGTGTGAGCCAGAGGAGGAGCGTAGCGAGGACGGCGGCGCGACTGAAGGAGGCCGGGGAGGACTTCATTGCCGGGAGTGGTTAGCGTACTTCATAGACCTCCACAATAGCAGTCCCGCCGGCCCCGCTCTTGCCGGCAACGCGGGCGGAGTACGCCCCCGGGGGCAAAGTCCTCACCAGCACGGCGTCGCGCGAGGCCGGGTCGGCGAGCGCAAAGGCCCCCACCGAACTCATCGTGTTCGAAAGCACGGCATTCCCTCCCCAGTCATCGTTGAGGTCCAGCTGCAGACCGGTGTCGTTGCTGAACAACACCAAACCAGGATCCACCATCACCCCGGAAATGCCGAACGCGGTCCCGAGCGTCGGCCCCACGGCGCGCACGAGCACGGTGCACGGCGTGGTTCCGCCGATCACGAAACCCACGGCCAAGGTCGCGCCAGGATCAATTTGCGCCAACGTCGAGAGGTTGATCAGCCGCGGCGTGGCCGCTGTACGCGACTGACCGGAGGCGTCGTAGATCTCGGCGATGACGAGGCCACTGCTGTTGCCGGCGCCCGCCACTTGGACCGTATAGCCACCCTGCGCGAGACCGGGGGGCGGCGGCACATAAGCGCAGTCGAGACTCGCATCGGGCAGGGCAAACGCGCCCACCGCCGCGAAGGCCGCCCGGCTGGCGTCGGTGCCGCCCCAGTTGTCATTGACCGCAATCGGAGTCGGCACGCCCTGCGCGTTCACCGTCATCACCGGATCGGCCAGCACTCCCGCGATGCCGAAAGCCGTGCCCAGCGTCGGCCCCACCGCGCGGATCACCAACGGCATCGATGCCGCTGCAGTCGTGCCCCCGATGACCGCCCCCATCGTCAGCACCTTCGCTCCCGCACCGGCATTGGTGAGGATCGAGAGATTGACGAGTCGGCCGGGCACCGCCGTCGGGTCGACTGGCACGATGTTGACGGTGAGTTGCGCCGCCATGCTCGTGATGCTGCCGGCCGAATTCGTCGCGACCACCGCATAGGAGCCGGCATCTGCGAGTTGGGCGCTGGCGAGTGAGTACGAAGGATTCGTCGCACCCGCGATCGCGCTGCCCCCCTTCAACCACTGGAAAGCGGGAGCCGGAGTGCCCGTGGCCGCGGCAGTGAAGGTGACACTGGCGCCCACCGCGACGCTCTGGCCACCGGGCTGGGTCGAGAAATTTGGCGCAGTCGCCACCACCACTGGGTTCACGGTGAGTTGCGCCGCCACGCTCGTGAGGTTTCCGGCCGAATTCGTCGCGACCACGGCGTAGGAGCCCGCATCGGCGAGTTGGGCGCTGGCGAGCGTGTACGAAGGATTCGTCGCACCCGCGATCGCGCTGCCCCCCTTCAACCACTGGAAAGCGGGAGCCGGAGTGCCCGTGGCCGCGGCGGTGAAGGTGACGCTGGCGCCCGCGCTGACGGTCTGGCTGGCAGGCTGGGTCGTGAAACTCGGCGCAGTCGCGGTGCTGCCGCCCGACACATCGATGACGTAGGAGTAGATTGGCGACCCCTTGCCTCCGCGATTGCGATTCTCCCACCCTTGCAATGTCACCGCATAGGAGCCGGCGGCTGACGGCGTACCTGAGAGGACGAGGTTTGCGATATTGACTGTGCCCGCAGCAGTGAGCCCCGAAAAATTCAAGCCGGGCGGAATCGACCCGCCGACCACCCACGAGCCTGGCTGGCCGACACCCGGCCCATTGATGCCATACGCCACCGCCGTCATCGGTACGCCGGCAGTCACCGCGAGGGGACTGGGCTTGTTGGTCACGAGCGTGGTCGCGCCGACCAGCGCATGCACCGGACCGAAGGCAGCGACGCCGAAGAAACTCGCGCGCAGCACCGCGGTGAGTGGGGAACTGGCACAGCGTTCGAAAGCCCCCGCAGCGAGGCGGAGTGCCGGCGTGCGTTGCAGCAAGCCAAGCAAAAGGGCGAGAGGCAGGTTGAACCGGGTAATGCGCAGCAAAAGCAAATTGGTGTACATAGGAAGGGAGGATAGGAAACGGCGCCGAGGAAGAAGTGCCGTAATTTGAAAGTTAAATTGAGGTGACCGTGCCCACCTGGCCGGGCAGCCGCTGCTAGCCCGACGATTTCCCACTCTGAGGTGTGAAATCTTCGCCCTGTCGGGCCGACTTTGTCGGGGCTGGCCGCGACATAGTCGCTCCACCCACAGGGCGGACGGATTTTTCTCTTAAGAGAAGTTTCTTCACTGTGAAAAATCCGGGCTAGTCGTCGTGACGATGCTTCCGCTTCTGCTTGAAGTGTGCCTTGCCGCCACCCTCCCCTTCGCTCAGCTGGATGGTCGGACCGGTGAGCGGTAGCCTGACACGCGAGGCAGCCGCATCGTAGCTGGCGAAGAGACTCCCGATCCACGCCCCCGCAGCCAGCAGGCAACCCAGAGCCCACACCGGGTGACTCGACACCAACCCATCCTCCGGACGTCCCACCTTGCGGCCCGTAATCATCGACATCGCGATGTTCTCGCCGTGTCGCACACGATGCCAGATGAGTCCGAGCAGATGCAGGGCAATCACGCCGAGCAGTCCGTAGGCCAGTGCACCGTGAATTTCCTCCCAAGGATCGCGGCTGCCGCCCAGACCGGTGGTGATCAGCAAGGGCACGAGCAGGAACATCGCGACGGCTGCCAGTGCCGACCCCGGATTGTGTCCCGCCTGATGGTCAACGCCGACGGTGAAGACTTCGCGAAAATAGCGAATCACGCGCGCCGGCCCGACCGGCAGCCGGGAAAAGCACGCGTAGCGCGACCCCACCAGTCCCATGGCCACCCGCAGCAGCAGGAGGAATCCGGCCGCGCAGCCGAACAGCATGTGCCACGAAAACAGTGAACTGCGCTTTCCGCCGATCAGCGCGAGAGCGAGCGACGCTCCAAGCGCCGCCGCAAAGGCCCAGTGAAAAAAACGAAGTGATAAATCCCAAACCAGGATTCTGCGTGTGGCTACCGGGATCACGCAACGAGCCTAGCCCATTCTGCATTAGAAACCGGAGCAGCCGCCGATAGAAAATTCTAACAATCGCGGGGCGCCCCTCGCGCGCACTCACGCGCTGGCATCGACCGCCACGGCGCCAAGTCCGGCCCACAACCAGAGACTCCGCCGGCCCGCGGCGCTGCGCGTCCATGGCCTCATCCCGCCTAGGGACGAGACGCCGGAGGACGCTAGGTTTCGCAAGGCCTCGGCCTGGGGATGAGTCAGAGTCTGGTCGAGGCGCAGGTTGAAGGTCGCACAACGAAACGCCGCGATCACCTTGCGGCGTCCGGCAGTCGCCCGAAACCGCACGGAGAACAGTCCCGTCCAGCGCAACCGGGTTTCCGTTCCGCCGTCGAAGCGCAGATCGAGTCCCCCGGCCTCGCCCCGCCGCAGCATCACGCGATGAAAGCCCGCCGGTCTCACCTGATCCATTTGCGCGGCCACTTCTCCGCAGCCGCCGGGAAACAACGGCAGATAATTGTCGCGCGCCATGGTCAGGAGCAGCGCCATGGTCAGGAGCAGCGCCGTCGGCAGGATGTCGGTGCCCGCCACCTCCCAGCCACAGCAGTTGGCTTCCGCCCGCCAACGGGCCAGTGGCCAGTTATTGAAATGTACGCCACACACATCGCCCGCCAGGTAGCTGGTGGGCATCGCGGCCAGCGCACCGAGTTCATCCTCGTGCAAAGAATCCCACAGTCGCAGCCGTTGGCGCAACCGGCGCTCGTCCCGCAACTCGTCGACCGCCAGACCAAAACCAGCCAGCCAGGGCCGCAGTCGCACCGCCGGGGTCGCCTCGCCATTGACGCCAAGATACATCGCACCGTCCGGAGCGAGACAGGTCCCCAGGCTGCGCAGCGCCCTTGCCCGCTCCGCGATGTAACTGAGGACGCCATGGCACGTGATCAGATCGAACTCGCCCCCGGTCCGGCGGGCGAGCTGCGGCTGGGTGAGATCGGCCACGAGGAAGTTGATGGGCCGCGCTGACCCTGTGCGGCGCTGAAGCCGGCGCGCGACCGCGATCGACCGCGGACTGAAATCCACCGCCACGATCTCCGCCTGCGGAAGTCGACGCCTCAGCAAAAAGGCTTCGACGCCGGAGCCACAGCCCGCGACGAGCACCCGCGCCGTGGCCGCCCGGCCCGGCCGACCGACCGATTCCGGGATAGGGCCGTCCGGCCCGAAGCCGGACGACGCCCCCCACAGTCCCGTACGAGCGCGATTCACGCATACGGTTCCTCAAGTTGTGGATTCGATTGCCAGAGGGAATGAACTATACGGGGAGGAGCCAAGGGCAAGGTCTGGAGCAGAGCCGAGAACCGTTCCCAGTCCATGGCTCGTCCGCGGTTGCGCCGGTTGAGCCACTTCAGCCACACCCGCTCGACTGCCCCCCGCAGCTTTTGGAGCATACGGGAGTTATACGAGATGGCATAGTAGGCATCGTGACCACGCAGCTTGGCGTTGAGCGCATCCCACTGCTCCCGCAGACCGAGGTGCCGATTTTCACGACACCACTGACCGATGGAGTCGAGTGCTCGCCGGAACCGCTTGCCCGCGGTCTTCGGCTTCACCACATAGCTGCCCCGACGGGTCTTCCCCCAGTAGAGCGTGAACCCAAGGAAATCGAACGTCCCTGGACCGCCCGGCGGGACGCCCCCTTGCAACGGCGGGCGCTTGAACGGCACCAGCCGCGTCTTCTCAGCATTAACCTTCAGGCCAAAACGCGCGAACCGTTTGTCGATCACGCGCATAACCTTCTGGGCGTCCTCCAAGTGCTCGAAGCCCATGATAAAATCATCGGCAAAACGAACCATGAAGGTGTGGCCCCGGCATCGAGGCTGGACCATTTCCACAAACCATTTGTCCAGCACTTCGTGCAGGTAGATGTTACTGAGGATGGGCGAAACAACCCCACCTTGCGGTGTGCCCTCCTGGGGATAGCTGACCTTTCCGTCTTCCCATACGCCCGCCTTCAGCCACTTGCCGATTAAGCGGGTAATCACTCCGTCCTGCACTCGGCGGCCCACCAGCTCACGAACGTGTTCGTGTCCGACCGTGTCGAAGAAAGACACGTCATAATACCCACCACCACCTCGACGGTTATCCGAAACAGGTAACGATCGTTCGCCCGCACCACCCGCTCGAGGCACAGGCATTGGAAGTGCTCGGCTGGAGTAAGCGACGGGGCCGGCTGCATCTGTTGCTGGTGCTGCCTGACGGCTCGCGCTCAGTGGTGCCAGCCGATTGGACCGACCTGCCGGCGGCACCACCGCAGGGGCCGGTTTCATCGCCAACTCAGGCTGCATTGCTCGCCTCCTGTGCCCACTTGCTGCGAGCCCGCGTCGTCGTCGACGCTCTGCTGCAACGCACCGCGGCCGCGGTGGCGTCAGATGCATCCACCCCCAACCAGGAGAACGAACATGCAGCAGCAGCTGAGATTGCTCGAAGATCCGCCGCCAGCCGGCGTCGCCCCGGTCTGGCACTCGCTCGATGAGGCCCAGCGCGCCGAGATCGTGAAGAAACTCGCCCAAGTGCTCGCCAAAATCGTCGCCGACCCGGAGGTGCCACATGAGTGAAACGAACAAAATCACCGCTGACCATCTGCGCCGCCGCGCCGTGGTTTACGTGCGCCAATCCAGCGCCAGTCAGGTGGAACACAACCGCGAGTCGACGGCGCGTCAGTATCAACTCGTCGAGCGTGCTGTAACGCTCGGCTGGACACGCGAGCACGTCACCGTTCTCGACCAAGATCTCGGCGTATCCGGTTCCGGCCTCACCGAGCGTTCCGGTTTCGCACACCTGACGGCCGAGGTCGCGCTCGGTCATGTCGGTCTGGTGTTGGGCGGCACATTCAAGAATCAATTCGAAGAACGAGTTGATATAAGGAGTTCACTAAAACATTGAGCCGGGGACTTCCAACCGAGGATTTTGCGGGGACGCTCGTTGAGCATTTCCTGATAGGCGCTGAGCTGCTGATACGAAAC